>JAEWIY010000188.1 GCA_023386835.1 Verrucomicrobiota bacterium | reverse complement strand
GCTGCAGGCCGCGCAAGCGGCCGAGGAAATGCCCGCCGCCCTGCCGGCGCGGTAGGGCCCCCCCCTCGCTCGGACGACCACGTGCGGCCGACCACCCTGTCGCCGTCACCGCGGAGCCGGGCTGTTTGTCACTTATTAAGTGACAAAATCATGGCGACTCGTTTGTCACGTAATAAGTGACAAACGGCCCGGCGGGCGGGGGAGGGAAAAGCGGTCGGGTGGAAAAGCCATTGTCCGGATTTCGCGTGGCCGATCGTTGAAAGGTTAAGGACCTCAACCACTCAGCCCGGAATCGCTTATGTCCACCCACACAATTCGTCTGCACCGCGTGTTGCGCTGCCCGCCTGAAAAGGTCTATCGCGCGTTCCTCGACGCCGATGCCATGGCCAAGTGGCTTCCGCCGCATGGTTTCACCGGTCGCGTCCACCACTCGGATGCCAAGGTCGGCGGGACCTTCCGCATGTCGTTCAGAAACTTCTCGACGGGCCACAGCAACGCCTTCGGCGGCTCCTACCTCGAACTCGTGCCGCATGAGCGGCTGCGCTACACCGACACGTTTGATGATCCCAACCTGCCCGGTGAGATCGAGGTCACCGTGGTCCTGAAGAAGGTCAGTGTCGGGACTGACATCTCGATCGTCCAAGCCGGCGTACCGGCGGTGATTCCGGAAGAGGCGTGTTACCTCGGCTGGCAGGAGTCCCTCAACCAGCTCGCTCACCTCGTCGAACCGGACATTCCCAACGGGTGATCATCGCCACTCTGCGCGCTCCAGCCGGCGGAACTCCTCGTCGCTGATCGGCAACACCGACCCGTGGCGGAACCGGAATGGAAACCGGAAATCCGCCGCGGGTTCGAATTGCCCAGACGCGAGGTCGCGGCTGACGAACGGCTGGTACCCGCGGCCTTGTGCATAGTGATCGAGGATCAGCCCCCATATCGGCGGCTGGTCCTCGGTCGCAGGCTGAATGAGATAACATTGCGGCCCCTCGTAACCGACGAGGTGCGCCAGCGAGAAACCCGCCACATCCTGCCAGGGACCTTGCAGTGTGGTCGCCGTCTCCATCGTGATGCCCTTGTCCTTTTCGTCCTTCGTGAACCGGTAATAACGGCCACCGTCCCTCACGATGGTGGTGTCGATGATCGTGGTGGGTTTCTCGATCAGGACGAAGGGCTCGCTGAACTCGCGGAAATCCGTCGTGCGTGCGGCCCAGATCCGATGCTTCTGAAAGTCGTCGCGACCGGTCGTGGAGGCCCAGAACACGAGGTAGTCGCCCCCGGCCTCATCGTAGATCGCCTCCGGGGCCCAGGTGCAGCCGGCGTCGTCCGGAGCCACTTGAACGAGACGCGGTTCCGACCAACTCACGAGGTTGGTGGATTCCCAGACCACCAGCGAACGACTGCCTTGGCGCACGGCGCGTTTCCAATCCGGCCGGCACCGAATGCAGAGGTCGGTGGCGATCAGGAAAAATCGATCGCCGTCCGGTGAGCGCAGCAGGTAGGGATCGCGCACACCTTGTTCGCCCAGCGTGCTGACGAGTGTCGGCTGCCCTTCGTTCAGCGCCGTCCAGGTGCGACCGTCGCGACTCAGGGCAAAGTAAATCTGTTCACCCTCGGGCTCACGCTCGCCTTTGAAGGTGGCGAACAGGAAACCGCCGGGCGTCGCCGCCGAGGCAATTGCCGGTAGGAGAAGAGCGAGGAGGAACGGGAAGGGTTTCATCGGGCCTGAGACGAAGAAGACGATGGCGGGCTGGGCTCGTTTCGCACTTTGCGCGACCGCACGTCAGCTGCTGGCGACGAATGGGCTCGGAGCGGTTGTATTCAATCGACGCCGACGTCGCCAGAGCAGCATGAGGAGGAAGCCCACCGCGGCGCCGCCGAGATGCGCGAAGTGAGCCACGCCGGCCCCAAAGAGCGAAAAGCCGGTGACACCCGACAGGAGGTCGATCGCCAGCAGGACCGGGATGAAGAACTTCGCGGCGACAGGGGCCGGGATGAACATCAGGGTGAGTTTCGCATTGGGGTAGAGGATGCCGAATGCGACCAGAATGCCGTAGATCGCGCCCGAGGCTCCGAGCATCGGCGCTGCGTAGATGCGATACAGGTCCAGCAACGCCTCCCGCACCGCCGGATCAGAAGGGATACGACCGTGGCCGGTCAGGAGAAAACCTTCGATCACTGACTCCGACACACCCGACGCGACCAATTGCTCCTGCAGCCCGGCAAACTGGTGCCAATGGACCGCGATTTGCGTCAAACCGGCGCCGAGTCCGCAGAGGAAATAAAACCCGAGGAAACGCCCGCCGCCCCATTGGCGCTCGAGGATGGATCCGAACGAAACCAGCGCGAACATGTTGAAGAACAGGTGGGCAAAGCCGGCGTGTAGGAACAGGTAGGATACCGCCTGCCATGGACGGAAGTACTCGTGGGACGGGTACCACCAGGCGCCGTACTCGAGCAGGGCGCTATTCCAGCGTGGAACCAGCGCGCCGGCCGCAAAGAACAGCAGGTTGATCAGGAGCAGGGTGAAGACGATCGGCGCGGCGCGGGCCATGGCGGTACGATTCGCCACCACGACCCCGGCTGCAAACGCCAAGATGCCGGCCGGGAGTGAATTCACGCGGGATCACCGGGCGCGGCTTTCGCGACGGATGGGTCGGGACCGTTCCGCCAAGACCCGGGTTTTCGCTCCCAACGAGCTGACTGGATGAAGGTGCCGGGACGGGTCCGACCGTGGTCTGCCGTTGCGCGCATCGGACGGTTCTGTCAGTGCGACACCTGATGTCTGGCTGCCCCTTTTGTTTTCCCCGTTGCTGGCTTCAGCTCCGCCTCGTTGCTGGTCTCGCCGCGCTCGTGTTGAGCGGGCAGGCGGCTCCCGTTTCGTTGGTGGAAGAGGAGCCCGTGAGTATTCGGCGTTTGGAGACCGGCGCCTGGCTGGTCGACTTCGGACGCGTCGCGTTTGGGAATCTGTCGCTGATCGGACCGGACGGGGCGCCGCCGACGGTGACGGTGCATTTTGGCGAGGCCCAGCGGGAGGGGCGGGTAGATCGTGAGCCGCCCGGCACGGTGCGTTACGCTCAAGCAACCGCGGAGGTCACACCCGCAAGCACAGTCGTGGTGGCGCCGCCGCCGGATGCGCGGAATACACGCCAGTTGAAGGGGGACGAGAAGCCGGATGCTCATGGTCGCTCAACGCCGCCGGCGGTGCTCACGCCGGCCGAGTGGGGCGTGATCCTGCCTTTCCGTTGGGTGGAGATTGAGGGATGGCCCGGCGAGCTGTCGCCCACCGCCGTACGCCGCCGGGCGGCGTTTGCCCGCACGTGGAACGATGAGGCCGCCTCCTTCCACTCGTCCGACCCGCTGCTCGATCGGATCTGGGAGCTCTGCCGCTACTCAATCAAGGCGACGACTTTCGCCGGGGTGTACGTCGACGGCGACCGGGAGCGCATTCCGTACGAGGCCGACGCGTATCTGAATCAACTCAGCCACTACGCGACGGATCACGACGTGCAAATGGCGCGGGATACCTTCGACTGGCTGATGCGGTATCCGACCTGGCCGACCGAGTGGGCGCCGCACCTGGTTTTCATGGCCCACGCCGACTGGATGCACACCGGTGACACCTCATGGGTCGCGTCACGTTACGAGGCGCTCAAGACGAAGCTTTTGCTCGAACGCGTGCGACCGGACGGCCTGGTGGGCAGCTCCGAAGCGCAACAAAAGCACTTCGACATCGTCGACTGGCCGCTCGGCGAGCGCGACGGCTACGTTTTCACGGCGGTCAATACCGTGGTGAACGCGTTTCATCTGCGCGCGATGGAGCTGATGGCCGACCTCGCTCAGGCGTTGGGACACACCGGGGAGGCGGCCGACTTTCGTCGCCGCCGCGCGGTGAGTCTGGAGGCGTTCAACGCACGGTTGCTGGACCGCGTCCATGGGCGCTACCGCGACGGCGAAGGGACAGAGCACAGTTCGCTCCATGCCAACCTGTTTCCGCTGGCCTTTGGCCTGGTGCCGGCGTCGCAACAGAGCCGCGTCGTGGCGTACACGGCGTCCCGGGGCATGGCCTGTTCGGTCTACGCCGCGCAGTACCTCTTGGAAGGACTCTTTGAGCATGGCGCGGCAGATACAGCTTACCGTCTGATCGCGGCGCCGAATGACCGCAGCTGGCGCTACATGGTGGAGAGCGGCACGACGATCACGTGGGAGGCGTGGGCGCAGCACTACAAACCCAACCAAGACTGGAATCACGCCTGGGGCGCGGCGCCCGCCAACCTGTTCCCGCGGTTCGTGCTCGGCGTTCAACCCACCGCGCCGGGGTGGACCCGCATACGACTCCGGCCGCACCCGGGGTCGTTGACCCATGCCCAGGGCCATCTGCCGACGCCGCGTGGCTCGGTCAGCGTGCACTGGACCCAGGGCGACGTTTTCCAGCTGACAGTTGAGTTGCCGGACGGCGTCAGCGCACAGGTGGAACTGCCTGCGGCCCCGGACTCGACCGGCGTCTGGCAGGGCGGCCAAGCCGTCCAGGCCGAGCGTGTATCCGGCTTCTGGATCCTCGCGCACCCCGTCAGCGGACGGGCGGAGTTCGAGGTGCGCTGAGGCGCAACGCCGATCAGCTTGATACCAGGGGCGCGACGAGCGCGAAAGTGGGACGGGGAGTGCTCAAGCGGCCGCCCGCGGCGCTTCGCGTCATTCGCGGCCGGCCGCGACTGTGCACATCCACGCGGTCATCGTATCCAGCAGTTCCTGACGGACGTCGGCGTCCTTGCGGCCGGTCCGCGCCGGCACATGAAAGGCGTGATCGGCTTCAGGGATCAGGTGAAGGGTCGTGTGGTGGCCGAGTTGCCGCACGGTGGGCTCAAGCAAGGAGAGCGTCGCCAGTTCGTCCCGGGTCCCTTGCAGAAAGAGCATCGGCACACGCACCTCGGCGAGGTGTTTGGCGCGATCGGTGGACGGCTTGCCTGCGGGGTGGAGCGGGAAGCCGACGAAGATGAGACCGCGGGTGGAGGTCAGCGGGGATGCTGACTGCGCCTGGGACGTCATGCGGCCGCCGAAGGACTTGCCTCCCGCAAAAAGCGGCGCGTCGGGCCACTCGCGACCGGCGCGTTCGACCGCGGCCCGCACGGTTGCCTGCGCGATCGTCGGCGGATCCGGTCGGCGCGAGCCGTTTTCCATGTAGGGGAACTGGAAGCGCAGGGTGGCCACTTCCCGTTCGGCCAGACCTTCGGCCACCGCGGACATGAACGCGTGTTCCATACCGGCGCCCGCGCCGTGGGCGAAGGCGTAGGCGGCCCGCGGCTTCGCGGGCGCGAGTAGCAGGGCAGACACGCGTTGGGTCTCCGAGACCTCGATCATGACGCGTCGGGGAGCGAGGGAGCTCATGGCCGTCTCAAGCATGTGCAGGCTCTCCGTTGGCGCCAGTCCAGGGCTGACGTTCGTGGTGGGACTGCGCCCTGAGTGGTCGCAACGGGAAAAACCGCACGAGCGATCCGCTGCCGTTCGTGTCGGTGGCCGCATGAGCAATCCTGAACATACCTCCAACCGCGAGTCGCACCGCCAGGATCCCATGCACCCGCACGGCGTGGCCGGCACTCCGGGCAACCCCGGGCCGGCGAAAGGTGGAACGGAGCGCTTGAACGAAACGGAGCCAAATCCGGTGGGCCGGGAGCAGACCTCGGCTCCCACCAGCCCGACCGAACATCGACGCCAAAACTGCCCGTCTCAGGAGTGATCAGGCGGAGTGCAGTCGCTTGCCGCCCATCACAGCGGGATGAACCAGGCCGGGGCCACGGTTCGTTGCGTCATTTCCGGCCGCGGTTGTAAGCCGCTCTCCAGAAACAAAAAGCCCGACCTGGATCGGTCGGGTGCCTTAAGATGGCGGGATGGACGGGACTCGAACCCGCGGCCTTCTGCGTGACAGGCAGACGCTCTAACCAGCTGAGCTACCACCCCGTTGCCGGGAAAAGGACGGCGAACGTAGGACCGCGGTGGGGCTAGTCAAGCGTCGTTCTGGAGGAAATTTTCACCTTTTTTGCCGCCTCCCGGAGGCGGTCGCCGACCGCTCTCCGGCACCAGTGACTTTCGCGCGGGTGAGGACAAGTTCCCGGGCGTTCGCCTCGGAGCTGCGCGGCCGGCGAGTCGGAGCGAGCACGCAGAGCCGAGACCTACGAACTCGTGAGCTGCCGCCGTCGATTTCTGCCGGCCGTCGGTTGCGACGACTGACGGTGACATTAGCCTGAGCGGCAGCGCACACGAGCGGACTCGCCGCTTGTCGGATCGGCCGGCCGTTCACCGGCTCCATCCGCGCACGGTTGGCGCCGCGCCCTCCATTTACCCCATGCATAAGCGTACTCCCTTGGTCCCGCTGGCTCGCACGGGCCTGGCGTTGTTCATTACCACCTCTGTTGTGGCCATGGAGCCGGCCCGGCCGACGCCGCTGCGACCGAACGTCGTTGTGATCCTGGCGGACGACATGGGGTTTTCCGATGTGGGGTGCTACGGCGGTGAGATCCAGACGCCCAATCTGGATCGGATGGCGGAGCAGGGCGTGCGTTACACCCAATTCTACAATACCGCGCGCTGCTGTCCCACGCGCGCCTCGTTGCTCACTGGCCTGTATCCCCACGACGCGGGAGTCGGGCACATGAGCGACGATCACGGTACGGCGTTCCCGGGGTATACCGGCAGCCTCAACGATCGCTGCCGGACGATTCCAGAGGTGCTGCGGACGGCGGGCTATCGCAGTTACCTGTCGGGTAAGTGGCATGTGGCGGCGCCGCTGAGCCCGCTCGGGCCGAAGGATCACTGGCCGCTGCAGCGCGGGTTCGACGCGTTCTACGGCACCCTCGAGGGAGCCGGCAGCTACTTTGACCCGGCCGGGCTGTGCCGGGGCAACACGTGGATCACGCCCGAGAATGATCCGGAGTACCGACCGGAGACCTACTACTACACGGAAGCGATCACGGAGAATGCGCTGCAGTTTCTCCGGCAGCATCAGGAAACGACGCCCGAACAGCCGTTTTTCCTCTACCTGGCCTACACCGCGCCCCACTGGCCGCTGCACGCCCTGCCGGAGGACATTGCGCGTTACGACGGACGGTATTCACAGGGGTACGACGCAACCCGGCGCGCGCGGGTGGAGCGTCTGCGTGAGCTCGGATTGCTCGACGGCAGCTGGAAACCGGCGCCGACCATCGGCCGCTGGGACGATCCCAACGTGGGGCGCTGGGAAGACATCCGCGATCGCCGCTGGGAGGAGCGCTGCATGGAGGTTTACGCCGCCCAGATCGATCGGATGGATCAAGGGATTGGGCGCGTCGTGCAGGAACTGCAGCGCCTGGGACGTTATGAGAACACGATCTTCTTTTACCTGCATGACAACGGCGCCTGCGCGGAGACGATGTGGCGCCGGCCCTATCGGGTACCCCACGAGCCGCAGCCGTTTGGACCGGATGACCTGCAGCGCAAGCTCTCGCCGCCGCTGATGCAGACGCGCAGCGGGTTGCCGGTGCGTTCCGGGCAGGCAGTGATGCCCGGGCCGGCGGAGAGTTATGTGACGTATGGCGAAGCGTGGGCCAACGTCTCCAACACCCCGTTCCGGGATTACAAACACTGGGTGCACGAGGGCGGCATCGCCACGCCGCTGATTGTGCATTGGCCGGCGGGGATCGAGGCGTCGCGACACGGTTCCTTGATCCAGGAACCGGGACATGTCGTCGACATCATGGCGACTGTGGTGGACCTCAGCGGAGCGCGGTATGAAGCCGTGACGATCCAGCGCGCCGGCGAAGAGCCCCACGCGCCCCTGGCCGGTGTGAGCCTGCAACCGGGATGGCGCGGCGAGCCGTTGGCGAGAACCGAGCCGCTCTTCTGGGAACACGAAGGTTGCCGCGCGGTTAGGCAGGGGCGCTGGAAGCTGGTGGCCCGCGGCGCCGGTGAACCCTGGGAACTCTTCGACATGGAAACCGACCGCACTGAACAGCATGACCTCGCGATTCTGGAGCCTGAGCGGGTTCGCGAAATGGCGCAGCAGTGGGAAAACTGGGCGCGGACGCATCAGGTGGTGCCGTGGATCTGGGAGCCCGCGTTTGGGGCCACGATTGGCGAACGGCTGCGCTGAGCGCAGCTGCGGGGCGGGCCGGAGACGGGGCCCACGGAACACACCGAAGGCACGGCAGGGTCTGAAGGGGCGCCGGCGAATCACGCGAAAGGTGCGAATGGGAACGACGCCGGAAGCAGGTCGTGGACCTTACGGCACAATCGCCCAGCGAGCGATTGCGCACGCGCTACGCCGGTGCCGCTTTGCGTTCTCGGGTGGCTTAATCCTTGCGCCCTTTTGCGTGAACAAAAAAGCCGCGCCGGATAAGCCGGCGCGGCGTGACTTCTCGCTACGTGTGTATGTCTAGAATCGGTACGTGACGGCGGCCCGGAAGCTGCGGCCGAGAATCGGGCGCGCCAGGTAGTAACGTGCACCGGCATCACCGCTCTGGAACTGGCCTGCGCGCGGGTTTCCTTCGGTCAGGCCGATCTCGTTGTCGATGTTGTCGACGACGAAGTGCAACGTGACGCGTGGATTGATGTCGTAGCGCACCGCGGCGTTGAAGACGCGGTAGTTCGGCAGCTCCACGCTGTTGGCCGCATCGGCGTAGCGATCGCTGTAATACTCGATCGGAAACTGGATGCGCAGGCGCTTGTTCAGCAGGTTGAATCCCGGAACGATGCGAAAGCTGACCTCGGGCACGCGCAGGAGTTGGTTGCCGGTGAAGTCAAATTGCACCGGTTCCCCGTTAACCAGCTGCGTGATGACGAAGTCGCCAAACTCCGGCTTCTGGAACGTGGCTGACGCGGAGAAGTCGAACCAGTCGGTCGGGCGCCAGTTGCCTTCGATCTCAAGTCCATCCGTCTCGGTTTCGATAAACACCGTGCGCATCGTGAAGCCGCCGGTGGCCGGATCGAAGACCGTGTCCGTGAAGGAGAAGTTGTCGAAGGTGGTCCGGAACGCGGTCACGTAGATGTCGAAGGGCTGGCTCACGTACTTGTAGCCGACCTCGTACAGGTCGGTCTCCTGCGTGACGGGCGTGGCGTTCGGGTTGGTGATAAAGCTGCCCACGCTCGGCAGGCGGAAGGTGGGCGTGTAGCGGGCGAACAGTCCATTACTCGGGGAGAACTGCCAGTCCGCGCCGATCGTCCAGCCGACGTCATCAAAGTCCTTGTCGTACGTATCGAAGATTCCGGTACCGGACAGCACGTTGGAGGTGGAGGGTGTGCCGAGGTTGACGCCCGCGACCCGTTCCGTGCGGCCGTCGGTTTCGATCTTCTCCCAGCGCACGCCGGCATCGATGCGCAGCTGCGGGGTGACCTGCCATTCGTCCGACAAGTAGATCGCAGTCGTGAGCGAATCACCCATGCCATTGGCGAAGTTGGAGCCGTGACGGAAAACGCCGTTGTCCGTGACAGATCCTACCGGGTTGCCGGCGCCGTCGACCGCCACCAGATCCAACAGTCGTGCATTTTCACGCACGTCCGTGAACAGGGTGGCGCGCAGGTCGCGGAAGTGCTCGTCCACATACGCGAGGTACAAGCCGATGGCGACGTCGTGGGTCTGCGAGCCCGCCTCGAACTGCTTCACGACCCGCAGGTCGTTGATGACCTCGTCCAGGTCGACGCCGATGCGGATTGCGGTGCCATCCATGACCAGACCCGTGCCGTTCTGGTTCACCGGGTCGAAGTAGTCGTTGGGCGTCGTGACGTAGCGAAAGCGCACGTCGGTGGCCGCGGGAAACGCGGCGAGGGCACCCGCGCGCAGCTGGTTCAGCCGGGTCGCGCCCGGGGTGAGGTTGTTCGGAAAGTAGTTCTCGCGCTTCGTTTCCGAGGCTCGGTAACGAAAGCCGTTCTGCAGCCGCCAGTCGCCGGGCAGGGCGAGATCCACCCGGCCGGTGAACTGCGTCAGTTTCACGTGCGTGCCGCTTTCCACGTCGATGATTTGCGGGCCGGAGGGCGTCTGCACCGTGACCTTCTTGGTTTCGCGGCCGACGACGGTGCCGAAGTTCGGATCAAACCCCGGCACGCCGTCGGGATCACCGTCGCTGTCGAACGTCAGCGGAATCGGCAGGTAGAAGATCACGTGGTCGTCGAAGTGCTTCACGTTGAAGTCGAGCCGGCCGCCGTTCGGCAGATCGCGACCGAAGGTGAGGCGCGCCTGGAAACCGTCGTTCGCCCGGAAACCAGGATCACGCACGCCGTCGCTGATGCGCCAGAAACCGCCGACACCGTATTGCCAGTCGCCCGCGGGACCGCCGTACCACGCATCGATGCGGTGGTGACCAAAATCGCCGATCTCGTACTTAACCGTGCCTTCAGCGGTTTCGCCGCCGCGGCGTGTCACGAAATTGACAATACCACCAGGGGCGTTGGATGCGAAGACCGACGAGGGACCGCCGCGCACGACCTCGAGCCGCTCGATCGTTTCATCGAGCCGAAACGACTGGTCGGCATTGAGCCAGCCGAGCCCGCCGTCGTGCTGGATCGGCAAACCGTCTTCCTGCAGGGAAACCGTGGAGAAACCGTCGGCCGGAATGCCGCGGGCGCGGATGTTGTTACTGGCTTCACCGCCGGACGCTTCGATCCAAAAGCCGGGCACAGCCTTCAGGGCCTCCGCCACCCCGATCGGCGACTGCATGCGCAGCTGTTCCGCGGAGATATCGGTCAATGCGTAGCTGGTTTCCGCCTTGGTGCGGAACTCCGTGCCCGCGCGACCGGTGACCACAAATTCACCGAGCCGATGCACCTCGTCGGGATTATCGACGGCGGTCCCCGAGCCGGGCCCGGAACGGCCTTGGGCCGGTGGGCGGGGCGCACCTGGGTTGTCGGTGCGCCGGACGGCGAGTGCTCCATTGGTGGCATCTTCGGACGCGACCAATGGAGTGCCGGCGAGCATGCGATCGAGTGCTTCGCGGGGCGCGAACTGTCCGCGAACCGCGTTGGTCCGAACTCCGCGCACGTCTTCGACGAGGTAGACGATCTGGGTGCTGGCTTGTTCGGAGAAGGTTTCGAGCGATTGCGCGGCGTCGCCCGCATCGATGGAGAAATTACGGGGCGTCGGGTCGGCCGCGAACGCTCCGGCGGTTCCGGCGGATAACACGAGGACGAACAGAAGCCCTCGGAGAAGGGCGCGTCCGATGCGACGGGACGCGGCGGGAACGTGGATGGTTGGTGTCATGGTGTACGGGGTTTGGTCACCGGTTCAGGTCCGATGACACCGGGAAGACGCACCGCCGCCACTTTCCCGTTAGCGCATTTTACGCGCATGACGGGTTCTGTAGGGGAAACAGGGATACTCCGTACGGCCGATCAGTCGTAGCCTGACGGAGTCGCGCGGCGAAGCAGGATGGTTTTCTCACCGAGCGTTTCGGCGGTGAGGTCGTAGTTCATGCTGAGCACGCGGAGAAACCCGTCGACATCATCGCCGCGAAAGCGTCCACCAATGCGGAGTGAGGCGATTTCGGAATCATCGAGCTGGATGCGGTAGCCGGTGCGGCGCTGAAATTCCGTCGCCAGTTCGGCCAACGTGGCGCCGCGCAGTCGGAGCAGCGGTTCCTGCCAGGCGAGCGCGCGCGCGATCTCAGCCGTCGTCAGCGTTTCAACCGCGACCGGCCCGGGGGCGAACTGCTCCTGCAGGGAAACGACGGCGCGCTGCGAAGCCGTCAGAAGGAGAGGGCCCGAAACCGGCTCCGGCGGCGGAGGCGAGTCGGCGTCATCGGTATTGTGTGAAAAAAGCGGATACAGCGATTCGGTGCCGGATCCGGCCGCGAGTCGCCCTCCGCTGACGGCGACGGTGCCCTCGGTCACCAGGATCTCAACGGAGCCGGAGTGCAGCTTCACGTTGTAAGCCGTGCCCACCGCGCGTGCTTCCACCCCGTGGGCGTGCACGATAAACGGCGTGGTCTGCCGGGTCACGGTGAAGTGGGCCTCGCCGCGCAGGAGGTGCACCCGTCGCGCCTCGGGCGTGAACTGTTCCTGGACCTCCGCGTCGGCGTTGAGCCGAACCACGGTTTCATCGGACAGCGTCACAATCCGAGGTTGGATCCACTCGGGCGCGGGGCGGGAGTCCTCCGTTGGGCTTTCCGAGCCGGAGTCCTTACGAAGTGGGGCGACGGCCAGCAGCAGGAGGACAATCGCGGCTGCGGCCAGCCCACTCCAGACGGTGGGCTTTCGCCAAGGCGAGCGCCGCCGCGCGATCAGAGCGCGTTCGCCTGCCGGGAAGGAGGACTCGAATGATCCGAGCATTGTCCACGCGGCGCCGGAGCGCTGCAGGGCGGCGGCGTGGCGTTCGTCTTGGGCGAGCCAGGTTTCATGGGCGAGCCGCTCGTCGGGATTCAAGCCCCGGTCCAGTCGCACGATCCAAGCGGCGGCCTCGCGCCTGATCGAGGTTTCGTCTCGCGATTCCCGGCGCATGGTTAACGCGGTAGCGCGCCGTGGCGCAGGAAGAATGTTTCGCAGCGATGCAGCGCCTTCGTCAGTTGCGCTTCGACCGTGTGTTCGGCGATGCCGAGCCGTTGAGCGATTTCCCGGTGGGAAAGGTGATGGAATTTACGGAGCACGAGAATTTCGCGGCAACGGGCGGGCAGGGCGGCGATCGCCTGCTGCAGAAGGTCGGTCTCCTGCTGCCGGCTGACCGTTTCCGCAACGTCCGGGGCCTCATCATAGACGCGCGAGCAGTCCACTTCCGTTACGGACGGAGTGACGCGGACGGCCCGGCGCCGGAAAAAATCGCGGGCGGCGCTGCGCGCGGTGGCGAACAGCAGGCCGCGGGGTGAACCGATGGGGCCGCGGTCGCGGGCCTTGAGCAGGCGAACATAAGTCTCCTGCACGAGATCGTCGACGTCTGTCAGTTGCGCGAAGTTGTGCAGATAAGCACGCAACGCGGGCTCGTGGGGCTGAACCTGGCTCGAAAACCAGGAGGCGGTCTCTGGATCCTGTGGGGGCACGGGGATCGGCTGACTGACACCGCGACTAGACCGCCGCGGGCGCGGAAACAAGTCTGGTTTATCAGCCCGGAGGAATGACACGAGCCGCCGGGAATACCCCGCGGCGGATGTCCCCAAGCGCGTGCCGCGAGTGATCGCGGGAGCGGGTTTTCCGTGAACAGCGCTCAGGCGCCGACGTGGCGGAGCAGGGTGACGCGACCGATGGGCAGCCATTCGGCCACCAGAATGTCGCCGTTGTGCAGGAAGATCGCGTCGTGCGGGCAGATGAACTCGCCGGACGTGAATTCGGAGCGCGGCTGGTTGCGGCGAGAACCGACGTTCCCGTTGTGTTCGCGCCCGTCGCCCAGTTGCGCGAGGACCTGCCAGTCGCGATCGAGCAGGCAGACCTGGCTGTCGAGGTCCGGGCAGACCATGAGGTCGCCGCGGACGTGAAAGTGGCACGGCATGCGCAAACGTGTATCCTGTTTTATGGTACGCCGGTGTTCGCCGTCCAACGTGAAGACCTGCACGCGGCGATGGCCGCGGTCGGCGACCACGAGCAGGGGTTCCGGCCCCCGCGTGTCGACCCAGAGGCCGTGCGGGCAATTTAGAACGCCGTCTTCCGGCTCCGCGGGCGGCGCTCCGGGCTGAGGCGCGGCGGGCCGGCCGATTTCGCCCACGAAACGATTGTTCGCGTCGTAGCGAAGGATGCGGCTGGAACCGTAACCGTCACCCACGTAGTAGCCTCCGTCGGGGGCGAAGGCGATGTTCGTAGGTGTGTAGTTGATCGGGGACGACGCGTATGCGGGATCGTCGGTTGGGTAATCCCGCGCCCAGACGACCTCGCCCTGCAAGGTGGTTTTGACGGTACGGCACCGGTTGACGTCGGAATGATAGAGGAACTCGTCGGTTCCCTCGCGACGGAGATCGAGCCCGTGGGCGCCGCCGCGGTACTCGGGTCCAAAGGAGCGGACGAAGCGCCCCTTGTCATCAAACACCGCCACCGCGTCCGCGCGCATGCTGGAGCGATGGACCGTGTGGGCGACGTAGATGAAGCCGTTCGCATCCTGCGCCAGCCCGTGGGTGTCACCCCAAACGAGGCCCGCCGGCGGTTGCAGCCAGTCGTGCACCACTTCATAGGTGTGAGCGTCTTGACCGGTGATCGGGAGGCGGCGGCCCGACTTGTCGGCGGCCCGCAGGCGGGGCAAGGGGAGGGCGGCGGCACTGAGGGCGAGGGTGGCCCGCGTGACAAACTGACGACGCGTGAGCATGGGGTGAAAGCGAGCGCTAGGGTAGGTGAGCGCGGAATGGCCGCGCTTCTTCTGCATGGAGATGGCGTCTAGGCGCGGCAAGCGGTTCAACGTTGTCATTCGCGAAAACCACGCTTCCGTTGAGGCAAGTCCGTGCCCCTCGGATCTACCCCATGGCGCTGCGTTTTTTTTCCGCTGGCCTCTGCACCGCAGTCTCGGCCGTCGTCCTGATTCAATCCGGCTGTCGGCATCCCTCCACCGACGCCAACGAAACGAGCTCGGCGCAGTCGAGCGTGCCGATCGTGAGCGCCGCGGCGACGCCGGAAATGCCGGCCAAGCTGTCGTTTAACGCACACATTCAGCCCATCCTGGCCGAAAACTGCTACGCCTGCCACGGCGCCGATGCGAGTTCACGCAAGGCCGGGCTGCGATTGGATCGGGCGGAGTTCGCCTTTCAGCCGACCGAGAACAAGGTCATCGCGATCATCGCGGGCAAACCCGACGAGAGCGCGCTGGTGCAGCGGATCGAGTCGACGGATGAGAAGTACCGGATGCCGCCGCCTGAGGCGCACAAGACGTTGCCGCCGGACCAGATCGCGACGTTGCGCCGCTGGGTCGCGGAAGGAGCGGAGTATGAGGAGCATTGGGCGTTCATCACTCCCAGGAAGCCGGTATTGCCTCCCGTCGCACGGGCCCATGTGGACTGGGTGCGCACGCCGGTTGACCGATTCCTGCTCGCCGCGATGGAGCGGGCGGAGCTGGAGCCGTCGCCCGAGGCGAATCGTCGAGCGTTGATCCGGCGAGTGTCGTTGGATCTCACGGGATTGGTGCCGACGCCGGCCGAGGTGGAGACCTTCATCGCGGATAAATCGCCCGATGCTTATGAGAAGCTGGTGGATCGCCTCCTGGCTGATCCGCGCTGGGGTGAACACCGGGCCCGGTACTGGCTCGATTATGTGCGTTATGCGGACACGCACGGGCTGCACTTCGACAACTACCGCTCGATCTGGCCGTATCGGGATTACGTCATCCGCGCCTTTAATGCGAACAAGCCGTTCGACACCTTTGTGCGCGAACAGCTGGCGGGCGACCTGCTGCCGGCGCGCAACTTCGACGAGCTCGTCGCCACCGGGCTGATACGCAACAACCTGACGACCAACGAGGGCGGCACGATCACCGAGGAGGTTTACATCAATCAGACCCGTGATCGAGTGGAGGCGTTTGGGGCCACTTTCCTCGGGCTCACCACTGGCTGCGCCGCATGCCATGATCACAAGTTCGACCCGCTCACCCAGCGTGATCACTACCGGCTGGCGGCGTTCCTCGGCAACACGGCGGAGAAACCGTGGGACCTGAACATCGCGGATCCGGAACCGGTGCTGCGGCTGCCGCGGCCAGAGAGCGAAGCCACCGCCGCGGTTGTGCTCAAGGCGCGGTCCGAATTGCTGGCGCAACTGAATCCCCGCCGCGCACGGGCCCGGGAACTCGTTGGTGAATGGCTGGCGGCGGGCAACCGCCCTGAATCGGTCAGCGATGACTGCCTCGAGCTGAGGCTGCGGCTCGACGAAGGCCAGGGCGACGTCCTTCGTAACCACGCTCCCCATACGGCGATGGCCGAGGTGCGGGCGGACACCAACCCGCTCGTCTGGGGCGAGAACTCGTGGCTTTGGCCGTCGATGCGCATGGACATCTTCACGCGGGTGCGACTCGGCGACCTGGGTGACGTCGGTGCGTCTGACACGTTCTCCGCCGGCGGTTGGATCATGTTGCGGGCCAGCCCGGGCGGCGGGGTGGCGGCCGGTACGGGGGATGGCTCGTTGCTCTCGCGAATGGGCGATCCGGAACGGCGGGGAGGCGCCGGTTGGGACCTGTATCAGGAAAAGACCCACTTCATCGTCAATCTCACCGCCGAGGTGGAGGAACCGAAGAAGCCGGAAGCCAGCGCCGACGAACCGGAGGGTTCGATCAACCCGTGGGAACGGAAGGCGCCGACGCCGAAGCGTGGATTGCAGGTGGCCACGCGGGACAAGTTTCCGCGCGACGAGTGGCTGCACGTTTTCTTCACCTACGACGGGTCGCGGCGCGCTCGTGGCATCAAGATTTACGTGAACGGCAAGTCGGTGCCGATCGAGGTCCGCCTCGACAAGCTCTCGGGTGCGGACTCGATCCGGACGGACGCGCAAATGCACCTTGGTCGGCGCGACGATCACCTGCCGATGCGCGAAACACGTTACCAAGACGTGCGTTTCTACCGCCGCGCGCTGACCGACAGTGAGGTGGCCCGCCTGCCTTACGAGGATCTCGCGAGTGAGATCGTGGCCCGCCAACCGGATCCGAAGAAATGGACGACGGACGAGGCGTTCATTGTCGCCGATCAGTTCTTCCTCGGCTCCAAGGACGAGGAAACGATGCGCCTGGCCGACGCGGTGGCGGGTCACGACGCGGCCCTGGCGGCGCTGACGAAGGGCGGCGACGCGACGCTGATCGCGTTGGAGAAAACAACTCCCGCGTACGCGCACGTGCTCAAGCGCGGGGACTACTACGCGCGGGAGGAACGCATCGAACCGGGTGTGCCGGAGTTCCTGCCGCCGTTGCCTGAGGGCGCGCCGCGCAATCGACTCGGGCTGGCGGAGTGGTTGCTGCACCCGTCGCACCCCTTGATGGCGCGAGTCACGGTCAATCGGATGTGGCAGGAGGTGTTCGGGCGCCCGCTCGTCGACAGCACCGGCGACTTTGGCGTGATCGGCGATCGGCCGTCACATCCCGAGTTGCTGGACTGGCTCGCGGTTGAGTTCCGGGAGAGCGGCTGGGACGTGAAGAAGTTTTATCGGATGCTCGTGACCTCCGCCGCCTATCGCCAGACCGCGGAGACGACCCCGGATCGTTTGGCGAAGGACCCTGACAACCGGCTGCTTGCCCGTGGCCCGCGGTTCCGCATGGACGCGGAGATGCTGCGCGACAACGCGCTGGCGGTGTCCGGGTTGCTGGTGGCCCGGCAGGGCGGACCGTCGGTCAAACCGTATCAGCCGCCCGGCTTGTGGGAGGAGGTCGCGATGCCGGAGTCCGATACCAGCAAGTACAAACAGGACACTGGCGACGCGTTGTATCGGAGGAGTCTCTACACATTCTGGAAACGGGCGTCGGCTCCGCCCAGCATGGAGACGTTTGATGCCACGGCGCGGGAGGTGGTTTGCACGCGGCGCGCGCGGACGAACACGCCGCTGCAGGCGCTCGTCACGATGAACGACCCGCAGTGGCTCGAGGCCGCACGGAAGCTGGCGGAACGCGCGCTCAAAGCGGCGCCGGACGATCCGGCGCGCCTCCACTTCCTGGCTCGCGTGACGCTGGGCCGGACGTTCGCGCCGGCGGAGATTGATATCCTGACGCGCAGCCTCGCCACCTTCGCCGCCCATTACCGCGCCCCGGCGGCGGCAGAGGACGTGGCTGCGCTGCTTCGCATCGGCGAGGCACCCGCCGATCCCGCGTTGCCGCCTCCTGAACTGGCCGCCTGGACACTGGTCGCAAGCCAGTTCCTCAACCTCGACGAATTCCTGACGAAGTAACCCATGCACGCGCACGACGATCACGATCTTTGCTCCGATCACTGCGGCGATCACCCAACCGTGTGGGATCTTCCGCACGTGCCCCTTGGACTGAAGCAGGAGTGGCTGGAGCTCGAAACGCGTCGCCACTTTCTCGGGCGGGGCGCGAAGGCGCTGGGCTGGGCGGCGCTGGCGTCCATTCTGGGCCGAACCGCGCCGGACCTGCTCGCGAACACGGCTGCGCCTTCCGCGGTCACCGGGCTGCCGGGCAACGTGCCGCACTTCGCCCCCAAGGCGAAACGCGCCATCTACCTCTTCATGGCCGGCGCGCCGTCCCAGTTCGAGACGTGGGACTACAAACCGCGGCTGGCGGACATGGTGAACCAGGACCTGCCGGAGTCCGTGCGTGGCGGTCAGGTGCTGACGGGCATGACGGCCAGCCAGGCGCGGTTCCCGATCGCGCCGAGCATCTACAAATTTACCCGCCAGGGGAAGGCGGGGCATTATGTGTCGGAGCTTTTCCCCTACACCGCGCAGGTGGCGGATGAGCTTTGCGTGATCAAGTCGCTCTACACGGAGGCGATCAACCACGAGCCTGCGATCCTGCAGATCACCACCGGCAACATGTTTTCCGGGCGCGCGTCGCTCGGCGCGTGGCTTTCGTACGGGCTCGGCGCGGTCAACGACGAGTTGCCGACCTTCGTCGTCATGACGTCGAAGATGCCGATCCGCGCGAACGTGCAG
Source organism: Verrucomicrobiota bacterium (assembly GCA_023386835.1). Lineage (GTDB taxonomy): Bacteria > Verrucomicrobiota > Verrucomicrobiia > Opitutales > Opitutaceae > Actomonas. Next base: position 22,495 of record JAEWIY010000188.1, on the reverse strand, counting down.
GCGCTCTCCAATCGTTTATGGTCCTCGGGTTTCCTTTCGCCCCAACACGCGGGCGTGTCGTTGCGCTCCGGTAACGATCCCGTGCTCTACATCAACAATCCGCCCGGCGTGAACGGCGACCTGCGCCGGGCCATGATCGACGGCGTCAACGACCTCAACCGACAGCTCTTCGAACGGGTGGGGGATCCCGAGATCAACACGCGGATTTCGCAGTACGAGATGGCGTTTCGGATGCAGACGTCCGTGCCGGAACTCACGGACTTCTCGGACGAGCCGGCATCGACCTGGGATCTTTACGGGCCGAAGGCGCGCGAGCCCGGCACCTTCGCCTACAACTGCCTCATGGCGCGCCGGCTGGCGGAGCGGGGCGTGCGTTTCAGCCAGATCTTCCTGCGCAGCTGGGATCAGCACACGAACCTGCCGAACAACATTCGGGTGTTGGCGGAGGACTCGGATCAGCCGACCGCCGGTTTGATCAAGGATCTCAAGCGACGGGGTATGCTGGACGACACGGTCGTCATCTGGGGCGGCGAGTTCGGGCGAACCGTTTATTCCCAAGGCACGTTACGGGCCGACAACTACGGGCGCGACCATCACCCGCGGTGTTTTTCGATGTGGATGGCCGGCGGCGGTGTGAAGCCGGGGGTGGCCTTCGGCGAAACGGACGATTTCTCCTACAATATCGCCAAGGACCCGGTGCACGTGCGCGACCTGCACGCCACGATCCTCCACCTCTTCGGCCTCGATCACAACCGGCTCACCTTCAAGTTCCAGGGGCTGGATCAAAAGCTGACCGGCGTCATTCCAGCCAGGGTCATCCAGGGCCTCGTCGCCTGATTATGGATACCCTGATCTTCCGCCGGGCCGGCTTGGCCGGGCTGCTGACCCTCCCGCTCGCGGCCGAGCCATCGTTCTACGAAGCCCGCGTGGCGCCGGTGTTCGAGCAGCACTGTGTGTCGTGTCACGGTTCGGAGAAGGACAAAGGCGAGCTGAGGTTGGATACGTACGCCTGGATCATCTCGGGCGGTGACTCGGGGGATGTGATCGCGGCGGGTTCGCCGGCGGAGAGCGAATTGCTCCGTCGGATCACGCTGCCCGAACACGATGACGACGTCATGCCGGCGGACGGGAAGCCGCTGCTGACGCCTGACGAGATCAAGGTGATTGAGTTGTGGATTGCGGCCGGGGCGTCGGAGACGGCGCCGGTCACGGCGTTCGCCGAGGCTCCGCCGCTGCGGCCGAAGCGGGCGGTTGAGCCGGTGGCCCCGGATTGGCGTCCGCTGGCGGCGGAGATTGTGCGGTTGCAACGGGAATTGGGCGTGAAACTGGTGCCGCGGTCACAATCGACGACCGACGGAATTATCCTGCGAACCGCGAGCTCGCCCGGCCATTGTGACGATCGCACGCTGGCGTCGCTCATGCCGTTGGCGCCCCTGATCGTCGAAGCGGAGCTGGCTCGTACGCGAGTTACGGATACCGGATTGGCGACGCTCGCCACCTTCAGCAATCTGCGCCGGCTCGACCTGACGCGCACCGGCATCACGTCGGACGGATTGGCGGTACTGGCGCCGTTGGTGAAGCTGGAGACGTTGAATCTCACTGCGACTGCAGTCGACGATCGGGGCGTGGCGGCGTTGCAGGGGCTCCCGGCGCTGCAGCATCTCTGGACCTTCGACACGCAGGTGACCGTTCAGGAGGCGCAGGCCGACTTGGCGGCGGCTCCGATCACCGAAGGCGGAGAAGCGGCGACGGCAGCGGAAACCGCGGTGGCGGACGGGGCGGCGGGTGCCAGCCGCTGAGTGTTTGTCGATTGAGGTGGGCGGTCGGCGCTGAATCGGTGCCGAAAGCGCTGCCTGAAATGAACCTTCGACTTTCCGCGACGCAGGTTGCGCCGTCCTCCGCAGCAATGACGGGAAAAAAGCGAGGGAGATCTTAAACGATGTCCGGAAGGCGGGGGTCTCATTCGTCGTACCGCTGAACGCAGAGCTCTTGGTCGGCCCGTCCCGGATCACCGACTTTGCTCTGAGTTTGAACCACCTGTACTCGTTCACCTCGACCCGCACTCATTATGGAATCCGCCTCCTCCTCCACCCTGACCCAGGAAAACACCCAGGGTTGTGAAGCCCATTTCGCGAAACCCCAAGCTGAGCACCAATGGCTCCAGAAACTCGTCGGCGAGTGGACGTTCGAGTCCGAGTGTGTGGATGAGTCCGGTCAGGGGATGAAGTCCAAAGGGACCGAATCCGTTCGGGCGTTTGGCGACATCTGGATCCTTGGCGACGGCAAAGGTGAGATGCCCGGCGGCGGGGGAGAGGCTCGGATGCTGGTGACCTTGGGCTACGATCCGCAGCGGCAACGTTTTGTCGGCACGTGGATCGGCTCGATGATGACTCACCTCTGGATTTACGAGGGTCAGCTGGACGCCGCGAAACGGGTGCTCACGCTCGATGCGGAAGGGCCCAGCTTCATGGACCCGAAGAAGACGGCACGTTATCAGGACATCATCGAAGTCATGTCCGACGACCACCGTATCTTGCGTTCACGTACCCTCGGTGAAGACGGCAAGTGGACGCAGTTCATGACGGCGCACTATCGCCGCTCGAAGTAGCTTCCGCGCCGCGCCGCCCTCGCCGGCGGCGCAGTGATCCAATCCGGCCGGCGGGTCAGCGGCTCGCCGGCATGGCAGCCAAGAGCTGTTCGGGCATCCGCGCGCACTCCGCGGATCTCGTTTCGCTCGAGTTTGATGACCGCCAAAAGCCGTTCCATTGGCACGCCAAGCTGGTTCAGCTGAGTGGACTGGACTTCAACGGCTGGCTGCGAAGGGGCGGGAGAGAGCGTGTACGGCCGGAGGTCCTGCAGATCGTGGGTGCGACCGGGGAGCGTGCTGCGGCATCCGCGAGCACGCTCGTGTCCTTCAAGGATCGACGTCGGGTTGTCGATGACGGCGGGGACGAGGACCGTTCCTGCACGGATCGCGATGTTCACGCGTTTATATAAACGGAGGGTGTTCCGTCAGCCCTACGTGCGCCCCGCCTGTTTTTCGCGCGCGGGACATTGAGCAGGCCGGGCGCACGTTGGCGGTAGGGTATTTCCGTGTGAGGATTGGGCGTCTGTATCGGGCTCGCAAGGCGGCGCTTATGAACTTAGCTCCGGATCCCTTTGCGCGCGGCTGGTGAGGTGTTTACCCGGCGTTCGGTCGTAATTCTACTACCTATAAAGGGACCTAAATGTACTTGGCCGAAGTTGTAAGGACCGTGTAAATTTTACCTGTGCTCCAGCTTCCGCCGCTTCGCCCACGGGCGCAGCGTGGCTTCGATAATAGAGGTTTCACTTTAGTCGAGGTCGCCTGCGCTGCCCTCGTGATGGTTTTCGCCATCGCGTCGTCGATCGTGGCGATGCAGGTCGGATTCCGGTCGCTGGATCTGGCCCGGGGCACGACCCTGGCGTCCCAGATCCTGCAAAGTGAGATCGAGAACGTCCGGCTGATGGCGTGGGAGGACATCATCACGCTGCCAGCCACCGTTGACCTCATCGAAGAGCTGAAGAGCCGGCCCGCTGGCGAGCCGCTGGACTACGTGGAGACCGAGTTGGTCAAGCGCTTCCAAAGCGTGACCCGGACCGTCCAGCCGGTGCCAGGAGCCCCGGATATGCGCGAGATCGTGATCACCGCTGTTTGGACAACGCGGGATGGCCACCTGCATACCCGCTCAACCGCCACCCACTATTGTCGCAATGGACTCAACGACTTCTTTGCCACCGATCCGACGCGCTAACGCGATCGCGCGCCGCGCCCGGGGCGGTTTCTCCCTGGTGGAAGTGATGGTCTCGACCGCGCTGGCCGGCGTCGTGCTGGCTGGCGTGATGGCGAGTTTCCTCATGCTGGGCCGCAGCGGCAACATGCTCCTGAAGTACACGGAGATGGAGGGGCAGGCGCGGATCGCCCTCGAGCGGCTGGCGCAGGACGTCCGCGAGGCGAATGAAATCACGTGGAAGTCCGCCAGCGAGATCGTGCTCGGCTACGAAGACGCAACTGACGTGACCTACGAGCTGGTCGAAACCACGCCGGGGCACTGGAGCTTCGCGCGCAACGACAAGCCGGTCATTACCGGAGTCGCCCCGGATTCGTTTAATCTCGTCGGTTACACGATCGCCGCGCTCGCGATCCCGTTGGACAAGGTGGCGCCGACCGAGGAGCAACTGAACGACGCCTCCCGGTCGACCAAGCAGCTACAACTCACTCTTCGGGCAGCGCGGACCGGCGCCGCTGTGACGTCGACCAGCAACACGGTGATTTCCGCCCGCTTCATCCTTCGCAACAAACGCGTCACGCTATGAGCTCGCCCGCCCGCGCTTCCCGCCGCCCCGCCACCCCCGATGCCCAACGCGGCTCGGTCCTGCTCATCGCTCTGGTCCTCTCACTGGGCGTCGCGGTGGCCTTGGGCAGCTATCTCCAGCTGGGGCGCAACACGCTCGAGATCTCCAACCGCGCCTTGTACTCCAATGTGGCGACCAACCTCGCCGAGGCAGGCCTGGAGCACGGCCTGTGGGCACTCAACAATTCGTTGCCCAGTCCCTGGACCGTCTCCGGTTCGTCCGCCGACGCCCTGCTCGAGGGTTTCACCTACGCGGGTAATGTCACCGGCAAGGTCCGCGTCCACATCCAGGACCGCACCAGCAACAATCCAGTCATCTACGCGCGCTCGTCCATCCAGCCGTACCGCGGCAAGCCGATTGAGAAATGGATTGGGGTCGAACTGACGCGGGTCGCGACCATTTCTGATTCGTCGGTGCCGGTTCCGATGCGCGGGTTCGTGGCGCCGAAAATCAAAATGAACGGAGCGCCCGGCACGTTGGACAGTTACACGCGGGAGCCGTATGCGAGCAACCGCGCCGCCAATGTCACGGTGACCACGCTGGCGCTCGAGGCCGATTCGGCCGACGTCGGCAATTCCAAGGTTTACGGTTTCATCGCGGTCGGCGCGCCGGATCGCTCGGGCCTCAGCGACAAGAAACAGTCGGTGATCAGCGGTAACCTCAATGCTCCCGCCGGCACGCGCGACATGTCCCGCGTCAGCTATGATGCGAAGATGAACCTGCCGGAACCGCAGGCGCCCGACGTCTCGGACAAACCGGTGCTGGACGCGAGCCAGACGGTTTCGAGCGGCACGTACCAGATCACCCAGATCCAGTTGAGCGGCCACCAGACGTTGCAGATCGCGGAGAACGCGGACGTCACGATCGTGTTGACGGATACATCCGTCAGCGGGACGGCGCTGTCGGTCACCGGCAATGCACGTATCAACATCCCTGAGACAAGCTCGCTCAAGATCTACACGCAGTCGGGCGTCAACCTGGCGGGCAACTCGGTTTCCAACGGCAGCTATCCGGGCAACTTCGTGCTCTACGGCACGCGCGCCAAGGACGCGAATCCCTCGCAGTCGATGTCCCTGGGCGGCAATGGCCAGCTGAGCGCGGTGGTGTATGCACCGGGCGCCGACATCACCGTCAATGGCGGCGGCGCCAACGGCCACTTCAAGGGCGCCATTGTGGGTGAGACCATCACGTTCAACGGCGGTGTCACCGCTTCGTGGTACGAGGGGCTCGACAGTCTCGAGGTCACGACGTCGAGTTCGACCGGCGGCAGCCTGTTGCGCGTCGCGAAGTGGACGGAGTACTCCACGGCGGAGGAGCAGCTGGCGTACGCCGAGAAGCTCGCTTTCAACTGAGCCCGAAACGGACGCCGGATGGCGCGCTTCGTGCAGCCGGCTGAAGCGGATGGATGCGCGGCGTCAGGTGCGCTAACTCCGCCCGCCGTCGCGAGCCAAGGTGTCGCTGACGCAGGACGCCGCTCCTTGCGCTGACGCGAATCTGCCCGGCCGTCACATATGCCGCTGGCGCTCGGCGGGTCAGGAGTTAGGCTGGGCAGTCGACCCATGAATGTGCCCCGCCGTTCCTTCTTGAAAGCCTCCCTTGCTGCCTCCGCCACCGCTGCTGCCGGCTCCTTTGCGTCTGCGGCCGCCCCCGGCTCCACGTCGGGCCGGGAGTACTACGAACTGCGCTGTTACCGGCTGGCTGCGGATTCCCGCCTGAAGGCGGATGCGGAGGCGGCGGTGCTCGATCGGTATCTCGAGCAAGCGCTGTTCCCGGCCCTGGCGAAGCGTGGCCTCAAGACCGTGGGCGCGTTCACCGAACTCGACATCGACCGCAAAAACGCCACCTCCACCCCCAAGCCGCGCTCGCCCGTCTGGGTGCTGATCCCGCACGCCACGCTGGAGTCCTATGTCGACGTTGCCGCGTCGTTGGCTGCGGATCCCGCCGTCCAGAAGGCGGGCGCCGAGTACCTGCAGGTGCCGAAGGAGCGTCCGGGTTTCGAACGCATCGACAGCTGGCTACTGCTCGCCTTTCGCAGCATGCCGCGCCTCGAACTGCCGGCGTTCTCGCGCGACCGGGTGCCCACTCGGGTTTTCGAGATGCGGGACTACGAGAGTTACAGCGAACTGAAGGCGCTGGCGAAGATGGCGATGTTTGATGAGGGCGAGACGGAGCTCATGCGCAGCCTTGGGATGTCGCCGGTGTTTTTTGGCCAGGCGCTGGCCGGCCCGGATTTGCCGCACCTGCGCTACATCACTGGCGGCGTTGATCTCGCGACGCATCTGGGGAATTGGGCCAAGTTCGGTCCTGATCCGCGCTGGGTCGCGATGAAAGACCTGCCGCAGTACGCGGATACGGTATCGCGCAACACCGCGCGCTTCCTCGCGCCCAAGCCGTATTCGGCGATCTAGGCTGCGGGAACAGTTTCCGGCGCCGGCGCTTACTCAATTGGAAGCGCACGCCCTTGGTTGGCGTCTGGCGGATCCTGGTCTCTCTTGGAAAGGTGACCGCCCGCTTGCCCGCAGTTTTGCTTCTGCTCATCTACCTGGGCTACATCAGCCTGGGGTTGCCGGACGGCAGTTTTGGGGTGGCTTGGCCCCGCGCGCACCGAGACCTCGGTCTGCCGATCGGAATGGCGGGTATCGTGGTGGTGGTCGCCTTGTTGCTCGCGGCGGTGGCGGGATTCTCGAGCGCGCGCATTATCGCCCGCTGGAATACGGCGCCGCTCGTGGCGGTCAGCTGCCTGCTGACCAGCAGCGGTCTGCTGCTCATCTCGCAAGCACAGGGATTAGCCTGGCTCATTGCCGCCGCGATCCCGTTGGGGTTGGGCGCCGGCGCGGTCGACGCGGCGCTGAACGGCTTTGTGGCACGGCACTACGCGGCGCGGCACATGAACTGGCTGCACGCCTGCTGGGGCATCGGTGCGGCCGGTGGTCCGCTCGTCCTGGCGCAAACCATGGCGGGTGGCTGGGGCTGGCGCGGCGGATTTCTGGTGCTGGCCGGGCTCCAATTTTCACTCGCGCTGCTTTTCTTCGGCACACTGCGGCTCTGGTCACAGGTGCCGGATCGGCCGTTCAGCAGCGGAGGGGCTGCGGAGGCGGAATCACCCAACGGCGCCAAGGCGACCGCCGACTCGTTCGCCGGTTGGTTGTCAGCGGCCATCTTCGTGCTCTACGTGGCCGCCGAAGGCACCACCGGTGTATGGGCGGGATCGATACTGGTGGAATCGCGAGGTTTTCCCGCGCCGGTGGCGGGTGTTTGCGCCGCCGGGTTCTACGGCGCGATCACCGTGGGGCGATTTTCCGTCGGCTTCATCGTGGAGCGCTGGGGCAATCGCCGGATAGTCAACGCCGGCGGCTGTGTGGCCGGCGTGGGCGCCCTGTTGTTCCTCGTTGCGCAGACGCCGTGGCTCGCCGGCACGGCACTCGCGCTGATGGGGCTCGGGTTTGCGCCCATGTACCCGTGCCTGATGCATGAGGTGCCCCGTCGCTTCGCGCCGGAAGCGGTGCAGACCATCATCGGGCGGCAGTCGGGCTCGGGGGCGTTTGGCAACGCGACCTTGCCCGCCGCTGCCGGCCTGTTGGCGCAATCCTCGCTCGAGCTGATCCCGTGGGTGGTGATCGCGACCTATGCGGTGTTGATGTTGGCGATCCGGCAGCTCAACCGGATCACCTGACAGCGCCTAAGCCGCCTCAACTCGTTGCAGCCGAGGGCTTGCGATGATGGATAACGACGCGGTTCTCGTCGGGATCGAGCACCACTGCCATCCAGCACACCGGCGTCTCCTGCGGTTCCCAGAGGAACTTTGTGCCGGCGTCGCGCAGCCGCTGGATGTAGCCCTGAAAGTCATCGACCTCGAACGCGGCGGCCGGACCTCCATTGGCGGGCGGCCAGTCGGCGTTCGCGCCAGTGACGATGGCCAGGCACCCGGACCCAATGTCGTACTCGACCCAGTTGGGGTTGTCGTTTTCTCCCCAGGTGCGGGAGACGGTGAGACCGAGCGGTCCCTCGTAGAAGGCGCGCGCCCGCGCCATGTCCGTGACCGGATAGCCGGTAAAAGCAATTTCAGTGATGCGCATGGTGGGGTGGGTGAACCCACCGAACGTGAGGGTTGACTCGCGGGCGTCAACCGGCGCGGCGAACCCGGCGCTGGCGCCGAGTTGGCCACGGTTTACCCAAACCGGACGGAAGACCGCCTGATGCGTTAAACGCGCAGGACCATCAGCAGGTCACATTCTTACCTTCGCTGCCGAAGGCCCGCAGGCGCTCCTCGTCATCCGAAAGCTTTTGGACGTCCTTCGGCGCGTAGTGGAACTGCAGGGCGCGCCGTCGGCTGCCCGAATCATTGTGCGGTGTCCCGTGCGGCAGCAGGCCGTCGAAGAACAACAGCCCGCCCGGAGGCAGCGGTGCCGCGACGGATTCCTGACCGAGCACGTCGCGATCGCAAATCTGCCAGTCGCGCCGGGCGAAGTGGATCCGCGGACCTTCCCGATGCCGGCCCGGCAGCAACTGCATGCAGCCGTTCTCGATCGTGGCCTCGTCCAGCGCGATCCAGACGCCGACGATCGGCGTGCCGAGCGGGTAATTGAAGTACGCGTGATCCTGATGCCACGGCTTCTCGCGGCCGAGCCGCGGCGGTTTGATCAGCGCCATGTCCTGGAACATGGCGGGCGACCGGTCCCCGAGCAGGCGCGTGATGACCGCGAGCAGCGCCGGATGAAACGCGGTGGCGTGCAGCCGCTTGTCGTAGTCGACGAACGAATACAGCTTGCGCACGGCGTCCTGGCGCTGGTCGAGCGTCAGCGTCGCGAGGATCGCACGCGCGGCCGCCTCGAACATGATGCCCTTGAAGTCCGGGTTGCCGCCCTCGATCAGGTGAAGCAGCCCTTCGAGGGCCGAGCGGGTTTCCTCGGCCGTGAAGGCGCGACGCACGCTCAGGTAGCCATGCTCGCGGTAGAATTCGATTTCCGCCGGACCGACGTCGGCCAGGGTTTCAACCTGGTGGGCCAGGGACGTCGGGCGGTAAAGGGAGGCGTCGTGACGTTCGGCGCCAGGGTCGAAGGGGGCGGTCTCAGGGGCAGTGGACTGCATACAGCGCAACGCTAAGCCGCGCTGACCGCAATGCCACTGAAATCCTGAAAAAAGAGCTCATTTCGGAATGATTATTCATTACCTCCGGATTCGACTTAGGGCGGCGGCGACGAAGCCCTTTGTCACGTAATAAGTGACAAGCGGTCGTCCCGCCGGACGCGGCGCGTTGGGGGAGGCGCCCACGCCGCTGCGTGCAGCGAGATCCGTTTTCGCGCAGTCACCAATTAGCACGCCGCCGCGCCTTGCCGTTTTGGTACGATGGCCGAGGGTGACTGGGGGTGGGCGCAGGCCGCGGGCTGCGGATGGCGCCACTCGATCGCATGTCACCTCGTCTCTTCCGTCGTTCACTGGCCTTGGGCCTGGTACTGGCCGGCTTCGGCGCGAGAGCGGAGTTTCGCGACGATTTTAACGGTCCGGCGATCGAAGGCTGGTTCACGCTGACGGGCGACGGAGTGGCCACCGTGGAGTTCGAGCCGCACGAGGGTTTTGCCCGGGTGGAGGTCGATGCGACGCAGGACCGCACCAACGTCTGGTGGGCGATCATCAAGCGCGACATCGCCGCGTACCTGGACCTCCAGGCGCTGCAGGACCCCGCTTACGAGTTGCGGGTCGAGGCCCGGGTGCGTCCCAGTCACGCGCCGCGTCGGGTGAACTTCATGATCAACACGCAGCGCACCACGGATTTTCACGAGCACCTGCGCGAATATGACCTTGAGGAGGCGGATGGCTGGCGGACGATCAGTATGACGACGCGGAATCTCGACGCCGGGCCGGGTGACACCGTCAACGTCCAACTCGGGGTGACGGACTGGGGCACCGGGCGATTCCACGTCGATGTTGACTACTACCGCGCGTCGGTCGTGCGAGTGGACCAAGCGGGTCCGGATTTGGGCGAGCCCTTGGTTTACCATCCGCCGGTGCCCGAACTCGGATCGTTTTTGCACCACCTCGAGGTGGCGCACGACAGCATCGTCCATCCGTCCTTCGCCGACGTAAACTTCAACGAGTGGCTCGTTCGGGGAGCGAGCGGGGCGGCGGCGCGTATCCTGACGGTGGATGCGCAGCAGAGCGTGGTTCTGCGATGGGATTTCTCCGCGTTCCAGGCGCAGAAGGCGGCCGGGGCCGGCGTGCTCGAGTTGACAACGCAGTCCGTGGCGCGGGGCGGCAACTATGTCGCCGTGTACGGCGAAGATCTCGGCATCGAGTTTGGCAAACTGCGCGTGATCGAAATCCTGGGCGGTGATCCAGACTGGCGGCAGGAATCCGTGACGTACCGCAGCCTGCTCGCCGGCGGGAAACCCGAGGAGGTGTTCAACGGCCAGATGATCTTCGACACGGACGTCGCGGAAGCCGCCGAGGGCAAAACCTTCGTAACCCTGCCGCGGCCCGTGATGCAGCGCCTGCTCGACGGCCGAACCCGCGGCCTGATCCTGCGGCCGTTGGGCGCGATCGTGCCGTCGCTGTACGCCTCCGAAGACGATGTGGGCCGCGGTCCGCGACTGCATTTCAGCACCACCCGCTGAGGGTGGCCGCCGGTTGCGGGCGGAGGCGTCGCCCAGCCGGGTGCTGAGTCTCCGTGGCTCGGCGAGCTTCAACAACGTCCGCGCGCGATTGCTCGCCTTCGAAAGCGGCCTATCGGTGCGGCATGAGAGCAACCTTTGCCTGGAGCATCGCGGGGACCCTGCTCGCCGCGTCACTGATGGGAGCGGATGGGCTGCGCCTGGAGTCCTACACTTATCCGTTTCCGCCGCAGACGCATTCATTCAAGTCCCAGCAGCAGGATCACGAGATGGTGTACATGGATGTGCGACCGGCGGAGCCTTCCCATGGCACGGTCGTGCTGCTGCACGGAAAGAACTTTTCCGGTTCATACTTCGGTGAGACCGCGCGGGCGCTGCGTGATGCCGGGTTCCGGGTCATCATCCCCGATCAGGTCGGCTTCGGGAAATCGACCAAGCCGTCACACTACCAGTACAGCCTTCACCAACTGGCCGCGAACACGCACGGGTTGCTCGCTTCGTTGGAGGTGAAGCGGGTGCACGTGCTCGGGCACTCGATGGGCGGCATGCTCGCGACCCGGTTTGCGCTCATGCACCCAGAGGCGACGGCGTCCCTGACTTTGCTGAACCCGATCGGGCTGGAAGATTGGAAGGCGCTGGGCGTGCCGTACGCGCCGTTGGATCACCTTTACCAGCAGGAACTCGCTCGGACGCCCGAGCAGCTCAAGGCGTATCAGTTGCGGTACTACTATGACAACCAGTGGCGGGAGGCGTACGACCCGTGGGTGGAGCAACTCGCCTCGTTCACACGCAGCCCGGACTACCCGCGGATGGCCTGGAACGCCGCGTTGACCAGCGACATGATCTTCACGCAGCCGGTGGTGTACGAATTTCCGCGGTTGCGTGTGCCCACGCTCCTGATCATCGGCCAGCGCGACCGCACGGCCATCGGGCGCGATCAGGCGCCGGAAGAGCTGAAGGAGCGGCTCGGAAACTATCCGCAACTGGGCCGCGCCGCGCAGCAGGCGATCCCCGGGGCGAAGCTCGTGGAGTTGCACGACGTCGGTCACCTGCCGCACATCGAAGCGTTCCCGCGGTTCATCGAATCGTATCTGTCGTTCTTGCGCTCGGCCGCGGCGCCGTGAATCACCGTCGGCGCTCGCTCGACGGAGTGAGGGCTCGCGCTTCGCGCGGTTCGTTGGAGCGCTGCAGCAGGTGGTCTTCCTCCAGTGCGTGCAGTTGTTCGATGATGGCGGCCAACCGTTGTCCCACTGGTGTGAGGGTGTACTCGACGTGGCGAACGGTCTCCGGGTACTCCACGCGCGTCACCAAGCCGTACGCGAGCAATCGCCGCAGCCGCTCGTTCAGGATCTTGGTGGAGATGCCCGGAATGTAGCGTTGGAGTTGGCCGGGACGCGTCACACCGCGGCTGATGGCGCCGACCACCGCCGCGGACCATTTGCAGCCGACCACGTCTTCGAGGCTGCGGTAGGCGACCCGCTCCTGTAGTTTGAGGTATCGAGTCGGCACGAGAGGCAGGCTATCTCCGCCGAGCGCCGCGTCGAGTAGGTACCTTTTGGTGCGTAGTCACCAAAACGCGCACTCTGCCGCTCGAGGTGAGATCGGGTTAGACTGTGAAATCCCACCCGGTGGTTCGGGTGGATGAAATCCAACGTTCCTGTTCCGACATGAAAACCAAAGCTGTCTTCTATCACGCCGGTTGCCCGGTTTGCCGCGAGGCCGAACAAGCCGTGCAGGCCCTGATCAATCACGCCACGCACGAGATCGAGGTCGTGCATTTGGGCGAGCAACCCTCACGGCTCGGCGAAGCCGAAAAGGCCGGCGTCGTCTCCGTGCCCGCGCTCGTCGTGAAAGGGACAACCCTTCACCTCAACCATGGCGCTGACCTGTCGGCGCTCCGGCCGGCGACCGCGTAAGAAAAAGAGGCGTGGCCGGGTGGCCCCGCCTCTTTCGTTTTAACGGCGCGCGCGTCGGTTTAGTTGGGCCGCGTCGCGCCACCACCGGACATCCGGTGCTCCGCGAGCAAACCGTTCGTCCGAGCCGGGTGCTGCAGTGCGAGCTTCAGGTGCGGCAACAGCCGACGGGTAAACTCCACGGAGTCTTCGGCTGAGAGGTGCGACCATTCCGGGCAGTCGAACGCGCGGAGTTCGTCGTGCTCGGCGAAGTCGATCGCCGGCACGCCGTTCTCGTGGACGAGGCGTTCCCACGTGTGCGCGCGCGGAGCCAGCATTTCCTCCCGTTCCATCAGCGGACCGGTGACCGGCAGGCGAACGAAGACGACGTGACCGCCACGCTCACGGATGCGGGCAATGTGCTGGGCGGTCTCACGGAAGCGGGCTTCGACCGCGCCCTGCATTATCGCCTGGAACTGTTCCGGCGGGATGAAGGACGGCGGTGGCGGCGCGCTGAACAGCGGCAACCAGCCGTTCGCCACGCGCTGCTGCAGCGGGCTGCCGACCACGGCGGCCTCGGCGACCATGCGCGCGCGGCGGTCACGATCGATCTCGTAGAAGTACGGCGGCAGGGGCGGGCCGACGAGCGCGTTGGGGCGCTCGGGCAGCGGGACGCGTTCGAGCAACTTGGCCAGGGTGAGGTCCTCCTGTTTCAGGAACGCCACGTGTCGTTCGAGCACCACGCCCAGCGAGTGGCTCCACTTTTGCGCGTAGTTCCACTCCTGATACCGGCGCAGCGCTTTCACTGAGGCCTCGACCGGCGGGCCGGCCGGGGCCAGGTACATCGCCGGAACGACGTCGACGATCACCGTGCCGCGAAACGTCGTGTCCGTGGCGAGGTCGGCCAGGATGGGGAAGGGCGAGCTGCCCACGATCGAGAGCTGCGTGGGACGCTGGCCGAGACCCTGTTCGAGCACGTCGAGGTCAATATCGAAGAGCATGCGCGACGTGCCGATGAGCACGAGGGAGTCCGGCTGGACGCGGGAGCGAGCCTCGGCCCACAGGTCCGGCGTGTCGTTCAGGGTGGGCCCGTAGCCGGTTGAGCGGGCGTACCATTCCCAGCCAGCCGTCAACGTCGCGGTGAGCACAACAACGGTCGTCAGCAGACGCCGCCATGGAACGTGCGGGACCGGGCGGACGAAATCAAAATTGGAAGTAGATGAATGCACTGCCGTTTCCTTGGTTGAGGATGATTCCGGAGATCATGACGGTCCAAACGCCGGTCAGCAGCCAGGGGGGCATGCGCGTGACAACGGCCTCCAGCGTCGTGTGACGCAGGAGCCAGTGCGCGAGCACGAGGCCAAAGGTGACGAGACCGACCTGGAGCAATTCGCGGGTCGGCAGAATCGCGTCGCCGGTCGGTAGCGAGCCGATCATCGAGAGCACCAATTGGCTGGCGCTCTGGAAATCGGTCGCCCGGAAGAAGACCCAGCTGAGGCACACGACCGCATAGGTCGCGAGGCCGAGCAGCACCTGCACGCCGATCCAGCGCGTCCAGGCGGCGTCACGGAACGCCCAGCGCAGCACGCGTTCGATCACGAGGCAGAGGCCGTGCAGCACACCCCAGACAACAAAGGTCCAGGCGGCACCGTGCCAGAGTCCGCCGATGAACATGACGATCATCAGGTTGACGGCTGCGCGGATGGCTCCGGCGCGGTTGCCGCCGAGCGGAATGTACAGGTAGTCCCGGAGGAACGTGGACAGCGAGATGTGCCAGCGCCGCCAGAAGTCGGAGAAACCGACCGCGGCATACGGGAAGCGGAAGTTGTCCCGCAGGTGGAAGCCCAGCGTCAGCGCCGCGCCGATCGCGCAGGTGGAGTAACCGGCGAAGTCGAAGAAGATCTGGCCGGAGAACGCCAGCACACCGGCCCAGGCGTCGAGGCTGGCCAGCGGACCGCCGTAGGAGAACACCTTCTCGGCCGCGCTGGAGAGCATGGTGTCGGCCAGCACGGTTTTCTCGAAGAGGCCGAGCGTCATCAGGAGCAGGCCCCAGATGAAACGGCTCGAGTCGAACTTCGGCGCCTGTGCCGCCTGTGGCAGAAAGTCCGCCGCGCGGACGATCGGGCCGGCCACCAGCTGCGGGAAGAACGAGACGGCGAGTGTGAAGTCGCGCAGCGACCGCGTGGGCGCCGTCGTGCCGCGGTACACGTCGAGCGTGTAGGACAGCGAGTGGAAGGTGTAGAACGAGATGCCGATCGGCAGGAACAGGTCCAGATGTGGGGGCTGGTACTGAATGCCGACGAGGGCGAGCAGCGCCTGGGTGTTCTCAAGCAGGAAGTTCCCGTACTTGAAGAACCCGAGCATGCTCAGGTTGCTGGCCAGGCTGGCGACGAGCCAGCGCTTGCGGGTGCGTTGTGTAGTCGCAGCAGCGATACGAGCGCCGAGATAGAAGTCGAGCGCGGTGGTGGCGAAGAGCAGCAGGGCGAACGGCGGGTTCCACGTGCCGTAAAACACGTAGCTCGCGACGAGCAGGAGGTTCTTGCGCGCCTCCCACGAACGAATCGTCCAGTACCCGCCCACCACGAGGGCGAAGAACACGACGAACGTGAGTGAATTGAAGAGCATGGGAAACGATCAGGTGGGTGGATGTGATCGGTGGATCGCCGATCCTGCCCGAGATCGTTTTCCCCTGCACTGGGCCGCCCGGCTAGTCGGCCTAGCCGTTCGGCTAGGCGGGGGGGGCGGGAGGCTTTAGGCGATCAGCGTTAGGCCATAAGCTTAGTGCGGTCGGTGTTTAGCGAAAGAGAGCGCAACACGCGCAGAGGACGCGGTACCGCGGCGGCGTTCCCTTTTGCGCCTTCTGTGCTTCTTTGCGGCTCAGCGTCTCAGCTTACCGCTTATTGCTTAACGCTTACCGCCTCCTAAAAGCCCATGCTGACGCCGCCGTCGATGGGCAGCGTGATTCCGGTGATGAACCGGGCCGCGGGCGAGCAGAGGTAAACGGCGGCCCACCCGATGTCGGCGGGATCGCCCAGTCGGTTCATCGGCGTGCGGCTCAGAATTTTCGCCTTACGCGCGGGGTCGTTGTCGAGCGCGCGTCGAGACATGTCGGTGTCGATCCAGCCGGGCGCGATCGCGTTGACCCGCACGCCGTGGGGCGACAGCTCCGTGGCCAACGTGCGTACCATGCCGAGCATGGCGGACTTGGCCGCGCTGTAGGCGACGACGAGCGGGATGCCAAAAAGCGACGCCATGGACGCCATAAAGAGGATACTGCCCTGGCCGCGTTCGATCATGCCGGGGATGACCTGACGCGTGAGCGCGTGCGCGCCGAGGATGTGCGTGGTGAGCACGCCTTGAAACTCCTCCGCCGTCGTATCGACCGCCGGCTTCTTGAGGTGAATACCGGCGTTGTTAATCAGGCAGCTGATCGGACCGTGCTCACGCGTGATGCGCTCCACCAAGGCCGGCGCTTTCTCCAGCTCCGTCAGGTCGTGCACAATGTGAGCCGCGCCGGCGCCGATGCTCTCAGCCGACGCCGTCAACTCCGCCACTCGCCGTCCCACGAGCACCACCCGCGCGCCGGCCGCATGCAGCCCGCGCGCGACTGCCAGGCCGATGCCGGTGCCGCCGCCGGTGATGACAGCGAGTTGCCCTTCCAGGGAGAACACTTCGGGGAATGTCGATTGGTTCATGGCGAGAAGGGAGGCATCGGCGCGCGAGCGGGCGGTAAGCACGGTGTCGGCGTGAGTTGCTGACACCGTCGGGCTGCGCCAGTGACGGCTGCGGCCGTTGAACGGCTCAGCGCCGGGCGAGGAAGGCGTCGACTTCAGCGCGGATGGCGCGGGTGTGGTCGGGGGTGCTGCCGCAGCACGAGCCGATGATGGAGACGCCGGCGTTGAGCACGGATGGCACGTCCTTGGCCATGTCGGCCGGCAGTTGTTTGTAGACGGCCTTCAGGTTCTCCAACACCGGCAGGCCGGCGTTGGGCTGAACCATAATCGGCAACGGTGAAGCGTCGCGGTACTGCTGCGCGACGCGGGCCGCCGCGGCCATGTCCATGCCGGTGCCGCAGTTGAGCGCGATGATGTGCGCCCCGTGTTCCTCGGCAAACTCCGCCGCTTGTTCGGGCGAGATGCCCATCATCGTTTTGAAGAACGTGCCATCGGTCGACAGGTCGTAGGCGAGCGAGGCGATGATTGTGCGCGCGCCGGCGGTCTTGGCCGCCGCGATCGCCAGGCCGAGTTCTTCGAGGCCGGTCTGCGTTTCGATGATGATGGCGTCGACTCCCGCCTCGACGAGCGCGGACGCCTGTTCGATCAACGCCGCTTGGGCGTTCTCCTCGGACAAATCACCGTAGGGTTCGAGCAACGCGCCGAGTGGGCCGATGTCGCCCAGCACGTAACCGGTCCGCCCGCCGAAAGCTTCGCGGGCGATGCGCGCGCCGGCGCGGTTGATCTCCGCCAGCTCCGCCTCGTGGCCGTGGCGGCGCAGCATGATCCGGCTGCCACCGAACGTGTTGGTGATCAGGCAGTCCGCCCCGGCCTCGGCGTAGCGTCGCTGGATTGCCAGCACGCGGTCCGGGTGCGTCAAATTCCAAGCCTCGCCGCAGGCGCCTTGTTCGAGGCCGGCCAGCATGAGTTGCGTACCCATGGCGCCGTCGCACACCAACGGGCGCTGGCGGACGACTTCGTGGAGGGCGAGAGAGGTGGATTGATCGAGTTCGGAAGGAGCGGGGAACATGCTTGGTCAGCCCAAGCTACATTCCGTTTGGAGTCACGCCCGCATCCTTTTCGTAGACGTTGCCATCAAACACCACCCAGCCCGGTCCGCGGAGGTGGGAAACCGTTTCCAGCGGAGAGCGCTCCAACAGCAGAAAACGGCTGCGATAACCCGCCGCGAGCCGCCCGAAGCGTTCCTTGTAGGCAAATCGGTCGCTGCCCGCGCCAGTGGCTGCGTGCAGCACGGCGGCCGCGGGAAGCCCGGCCGCCTCCATCAACTCGAGTTCGCGCAACAGTCCAAAGCCATGCGCCACGCCAACCGAACCGGCGTCGCTGCCTGCCACGATCTGCACCCCCAGCGCGTGTGCCTTGACCAGACTGGCCGCGTGCGCCTCCAGGATCCGGCGGAGGTGGGCGACCACGGTATCGTCCCAGCCCATCCGGTCCGCGCAATCGACCTGCAGTTGCACCGGCGCGAAGGTCGGCACCCACGCCGACTGGCGATCGCGCAACCGCGCGAGCTGATCGTCGCGGATGAAAAAGCCGTGTTCCACCGAGTCGACGCCGCCATCGATCACCCGGTCGATGCCCGCGTCACCCGAGGCGTGCGCGAACGTCTGCCGGCCCAGCGCGTGCGCCGCGGCGACGAGCTCCACGATCTCGTCGGTCGTCATCTGCGGAGGGGCTGTGACGAGGCCCTGTTTAAAATTGATGATGCCCGTAGGGATCAACTTGATACGGTCCGCGCCGGCCGCGACCCGAGCCTCCACGCACGCACGGGGTGAAGCGTGCTGCTCGAGCGGTTCACCCATAAAACTGCCGTACCGGCCCTGGTGGTGGATGGCGGCCCCGGGACTGTCGAGGTGGGGCATCAGCGGCCGGTCGGTTGTGCGTTCGGCCTGCCGGCTCAGCGCGAGGCCCACGCCATTGCGGTCACCGGCGTCACGAACGCCGATCACCCCGAGCCGGACCAGCGGTTCCAGTCGCGCTTCGGCCAAGCGCAGCAACGTCGCTGCGTCCTGCTTGAGGTACGCCGCACGTTTCTCGAGATCGAGTTCGCCGCCCTCGAGGAAGAGGTGGGCATGGGCGTCGGTCAGCCCGGGCAGGGCGGAGTGGTCCGGCAGTTGCCGATCCGGTCTCCGCTGGCCCGCCCGAATCAGCTCGGCTGGCGGCGGCCGATCGGCCGTGCCCAGGTAGCGAATACGCGTGGCATCAAAAACGAGGTGGGCGTCCCGCAGGGTGGCGCCGCTCCCGCCGTCGAACAACTGTCCGACCTGCAGCCAGACAGGATCACCCGCCTGGGGCGTGGGCCAAGGGGCGCCGGCAGCGGGCGCGCCGGTGGGGACGGGTGGTGGCGCGGCGTGACTCACGGTTCGACTTCGGCCTGGTGTTCCTGGCAGATCGCCATGATTGCCTCGGCCTGGCGAAAACCCGCCATTTCCTGGGATTCACCCTCCTGCGGCCGCCCGGCCTCCAGCGCGTCGCGCAGTTGTCCGACCATCGGATGATCGGCTGGCAGCGGGCCGGGCTCCTTCTCGGGATTGGCCAGCGCGTAATCGAGGCCGCGCTCCATCGCGAGGGTGAGGTACGCGTTTTCCAGTTGTTCGCGCACGCCCTTGGGTGTGCCCCACGCAAAATTCGACAAGCCCACGACCAGATGCACGCCGCGCAGATCGGGATCCCGGCGAATCAGCTGCATCGCATCCAAGCCGATGTTGACGAGCCCATAGGTGTCGGCGCCGACCGGGGCCAGGCCAGGATCAATCAGGATCTGGTCCGTCGTGCGCCCGGCCTTCGTGACGAGGAGCTCGACGAAATGTCGGGCGGCGGCGTGCGCATCCTCCGCCCGCAGGCACTGCGCTGTGCCGCCGGGGGTGAAATGCTCGGAGGCCATGACGATGACGTGCGTGTCGTAGCCGCGGACGAGATCGATCATGCGATCCAGACTTTCGCGGGAAGCGGCGATCGAGTTGAGAATGGGCGGACCGCTGCGCTCCCGGTTGTAGTGGGCCAGCGCGACCTCGTGGTAACGCACGGACGGGTTGTCAAAGGCCAGCGGGGTTGTCGTCGCTTCCTGAATACCAGCAATCACCTCGGGCAGGAACGCCAGCATCTCCTCCATGCGCACCTGGATCCGCTGGGTGCCGTCGAGATTGAGGGTCAGGTAACGCGCTCCGAGGTTGGCCTGCGTGACGGCGAGCTGGCGGTACTCCTCGGCGCTGCGCGCCGTGAACGCCCGGCGCGCCCGGGCGTAGGAGTTGTTCATGAGTTCGCCGATCAGGTTCAGGCGAGGGGAGGTCGTCATACAGCAGGAGTTGGGGGAGGAGCAGGAGCCGCGGTGGGCGCGGCAGAAGCATTCACGGGTTGCGCGGTCGCATGATCGCGGCCGAGCCAGAAATTCGCCCAGGAGGAGGTGCCGCGCAGACCCTGGTTCTGAATGACGGGCGCGTGGTCCAGCAGGTGGTCGGCCTGGCCGTCATGTTTCAGGCGCTCGTAGGCGCGCAGCCAGATGCAGTCGCCGTATCCATCCACTTCACACCGGCCGTCCCGGGTGCCGCCGCAGGGGCCGTTGCGCTGGTTCTTGGCGCATTGGGATTCAGGACAAAGGTAGGCGATCTCCGGCAACGAGCAGTCTCCGCAGTCCCGGCAGCGGAAGAGCAGCGCCTTGCTCAGGTGTTCGAGCGTGCGCAGCGGCGCGGGGCCCTGCAGCGGATCGCGGGCGTTCGCGCAGACCCGCTGCCCCCAGCGGAAGAGCGGCGAGCCGGGCGTGAAGAGGCTGGCGTGCGTCCACTTGGAGAGCGTGTAGAGCGGTCCCACATGGCGTGATGGCTGCCGCGGCGCGGCCGCCGGTTGCTGCGGATCGATCAGCCCGGTGGCCGGGTCGCGTTGATAGAAGAAAAACTCGCCGGGCCGCGAAAAACTGAGGTCACGAACGAAACCCCGCCAGTCGTCCGCGGCGAAGGTGCGCTCGAGTTGCAGGATCTGGTCGATCGCGGCCAGCGAGTGTACGCCGCCCAGGTAAACGCCGCGGTAGCCAAGGCCGCGATAGATCGCGATCTGCCGGGCTGCCAGCTCGTGGAAGAAGGCGCGCCCCTTGTCCGCGGAAACGGCGTGGCGCCGGCACAGCTGTAGCAGAGCCTCGGATACGATTACTCCGGGCACCCGGCCGGCGTGAAACAGTTCGGCCACCCGTGCGTTGAGCACGTAGACGTTGCCCACCAGCGGCACATGGCCGAGCGCGTGTTGATCCATGTACACGCGGAGCTCGTGCATCTTGGCCGCGTCATAGCCGACCTGGTTGATGATGAAGCGCGCTCCGGCGCGGATCTTGGCCGCGAGCTTGGCGTACTGCGGCATCAACTCGCCCTCGCGCAGCTTGTAGTTGGACGTGACGGCGCCGATCAGGAACTGCGTGCGGGTGAGACGGCGCGTGCGCTGGCGTTCGTCCTTGGGATCGAAACCGTCGTTCATCTGCCGCAACATCGAGATCAGCCCCACCGAATCGATGTCGAAGACCGGCTTGGCCGTGCCGCCATTGCCAGCGACCGGGAAGTCGCCCGTCATGGCGAGGATGTTGTGAAACCCTTCGCTGTGCAGCAGCCACGCCTCGCTCTCGAGTCCGTTTCGGTTGAGGTCCTTGCACGTGAGGTGAATCACCACCTCCTTGCCGGAATACAGGATGGGCTTGCCGAGCGCGGTTGGGGCCAGCTGCGGGTTGCCGCCGGCGTTGTCGGTGATCGAGATCCAGTCGACGGTCGGATACTCCACCAGCTCGCGCGCGAAGTCCCTCGCTTTCAGCGCGCTCGCCTCCGCCATCGAGCCGCGCACCGAGACGAGCTCAGTTCCGACGAGGAACCGGCCAGAGGCAGCAAAGGTATCGGCGAGCGAGTGCATGGGGCGGGCCGGCCGGCGGAGGTGGGGTCATCCGCCGACCACGAGGTCGCTCACATCGATTCCAATCAGCGTCCCGGAAAGTGCGGCGGGGATGTGAGCCGGAGCCGCCGCACGGACGCGGACGATCAGGGGTGAGCGGCCTCGAGCTCCTGGCACAGGGCTTTTGCCACCTCCGCGGCGGGCCCTGGACGTTCGAGCTCTTCGCCCCAGCGCAGCTGTGCGGCGTAGGCGTCCGCGGAGATCAGCCCGAGCCGCTGCGCGGTCGCATCAATCCGCTCCATGAAGCGCGGCGGCAGATCCATCTTCACCTCATCGAAGTCGTCCCAGACCTTCAGCTGGGAAGGAATGTCCTGCCAGTAGAGGATCTGGTAGCGCGAAACGAGATCCGCCGGCCGCGCGGCCGCGCTGGCGCTCGTGTCGGCGGCCGGTGTGGCTTCGCGCGCGGGCTCGGGACGATCATCGCCCTTGCCGACGAGGTGCAGGAAGAGATCGACCGCGCTCGACGCATCCGCGCCGTAGCCGTCGGCGCCGATCTCGTCGGCGAACATCTGGCTGATGGGGGCGCCGCCGATCGCCATCTTCACGTGGCCCAGGTTCGCGGCCTGGAAGCCGTCGATGACGGTTTTCATGTACGTCATCGTGGTCGTGAGCAGCGCGCTCATGCCGACGATGTCCGGCTTGAATTCATCCGCAGCCGCGAGGAACTTTTCGACGCTTTGATCCACGCCGATGTCCTTCACCTGGAAACCGGCGCCCTCGGCCATCATGCAGACGAGGTTCTTGCCAATGTCATGCAAGTCGCCGCGGACCGTGCCCATGAGCAGGCGACCCGTGGAACCGGAGCCTTCGCCGTGGGCGGTCAGCAAGGGTTTGAGCACGGACATCGCCGCCTTCATCGCGCGTGCGGCGATGAGCACTTCGGGAACGTAGAGGATGTTGTGCATAAAGACCTCACCGACGACGCTCATGCACGCGATCAACCCTTCTTGCAGGACCTCCTGCACAC
>JAEWIY010000130.1 GCA_023386835.1 Verrucomicrobiota bacterium | reverse complement strand
CTGCAGCGGGCCCGCGGCGCGCCGCGGCGAAGATCTCCGCCGCCTCCTTTTCGGTGCAGTCGGTGTCCGGGATGGCCTCCATGCCGTTGTCGGACAAGCGCCCACCGAGCGAGTGGAAGAAGTCGTGGCGCTGCTTGATTGCGTCAAGAAAGCTCGGCAGATCCCGCACCTCGATGCCGGAGCGTTGCTCCAACTGGGCGCACCAAGCGTTGAAGATCGACGGGGCGTTGACCGAGAGGGCCTTGTCGGGGCGGAAGGTGGGATACACCCGCGTGGGCAGCGCGGACTTCGCGATGGCCTGGTGATGCGCAAGGTCGTCCACCGGGTCATCCGTCGTGCAGACGACTGCGACCTTAAACGTATTCAGAATCCCATGCGTGCGCAGTTCAGGCGTGCGCAGCCGTTCGTTGGCCTGGGCCCAGATCTGTGGGGCATTGGCTTCGTTGATCAGAAGATTGACGCCGAAGTATCGCCGCAGCTCGAGATGCGACCAGTGGTGCAGCGGATTACGCACGGTGTGTGGCACCGTGCGCGCGTATGCCAAGAACTTGTCGTAAGCCGTGGTGGAGGACCCGGTGATCAGGTCTTCGTTCACCCCGTTGGTGCGCAGCGCCCGCCACTTGTAGTGATCACCGGCGAGCCAGATGGCCGTCAGGTCTTCGAACGCGTGATTGCTCGCGATCTGCTCCGGCGGCAGGTGGCAGTGGTAATCGAAGATCGGCTGCGGCTGCGCATACTGATGATACAGCAGGCGCGACCACTCGGTGGTCAGGAGGAAATCGTCGTGCAGGAACGGGGCGGCGGCAGGCATGGCAAAGCGAGTGCTGGACCGTGCGCCGCGGGTTCCGACTCCGCAAACGTCCGCCGGTTCAACGTTGAGCCTGCACCCTCAGGAGGTGCCAGGCGTGTCTGCCCAGTAAGCGTCCGAAACGGCTGCCCAGCCTCAGGAGCCGGTCGATACGGAGCGGGCCGCGCAGGGGGAACGGGTATTCTCTAGCCGACGCTATCGCATCAGCGGGAGGTCACGCCAATCGGCGGTAGCGCGAGGGCGGGATCTTAAACCGATGCCCGGAATCGAAGTCGGTGAAGATGTGCCAGTGCTCGTCGTCCGTGGTGTGAACACCCACCTCCAGCTGGCTTCCGGCAGGGTAGGTGTACTCTTCCATGGCAAAGCCGTGATCGTCGTGGATCACGGCCTCGCCGAGTTCGCCGCTGTGCGGCTCGGTGATTTCGATCTTCCAGATCGTCATGGGGAGCGGGGGTTGCTCCGAGCCTAAACAGGCGCGAGGTCCGGCGTCGAGCCAGACCTCGCCGTCCCCCACCCCGCTCCGCCCGTGATCAGGTCTTCGGCTTGCCCTGCGCGATCCGGCGTGCCCGCAGGCGCAGGCCGTTGAGGCGGATGAAGCCGGTTGAGTCACTCTGGTTGTACCAGCTCTTCACGCCTTCCATTGACGCGATGTGCGGATCGTAGAGCGAGTACTTCGACTTCCGGCCGCAGGTGATGACGTTGCCCTTGTAGAGCTTCAACCGCACCGTGCCAGTGACGAACTTCTGGCTTTCGTCGACGAGCGCCTGCAGCGCCTCGCGCTCCGGGGCGAACCAGAAGCCGTAGTAAACCAATTCTGCGTACTTCGGGATCAGCGAGTCGCGCAGGTGCATGACCTCACGGTCCATCGTCAACGACTCCACCTGGCGGTGGGCATGCATCAGAATCGTGCCGCCCGGCGTCTCGTACACGCCGCGCGACTTCATGCCGACAAAACGGTTCTCGACGAGGTCGACGCGGCCGATGCCGTGCTTGCCGCCGAGCTTGTTCAAGACCTTCAGCACGCCACCGGGCGACAGCTTCTTGCCGTTGACCGCGACGCAATTGCCCTTCTCGAAATCGAGTTCGACGTACTCCGCGCGGTCCGGCGCGTCTTCCGGCGAAACCGACAGCTTGAACATGTCACGGTTGGCCTTCGTGGTCGGATCAAACCACGGATCCTCCAGAATGCCGGCCTCGTACGAGATGTGCAGGAGGTTTCGATCCATCGAGTAGGGCTTTTTCAACGACGCCTCGACGGGAATCCGGTGTTTCTGGCAGTACGCGATCATCTCAGCGCGACCGGGAAACTCTTCGCGGAAGTTCTCCAACTTCCACGGCGCGATGATCTCCAGCTGCGGCGCGAGCGCCATGTACGTCAGTTCGAAGCGGCACTGGTCGTTACCCTTGCCCGTGGCGCCGTGGGCAACGGTATCCGCCCGCTCCTTCTGCGCGATTTCCACCTGCGCCTTGGCGATCAAGGGCCGCGCGATGGAGGTGCCGAGGTAGTACTGGCCCTCGTAGATCGCGTTGGCGCGGATCATCGGGTAGATGAAGTCGCGGGCAAACTCCTCGACCAGGTCGAGCGTGTAATGCTTCGAGGCTCCGGTGCGGCGCGCCTTTTGCGGCAGCCCCTTGAGCTCCTCCTCCTGGCCAATGTCCGCGGCGAAGGTGACGATCTCCGCCTGGTACGTTTCCTTGAGCCACTTGACGATGACCGACGTGTCGAGGCCACCGGAGTATGCGAGGACGATCTTCATGAAGAAAAAGGACTGAGTGAGCGAGGGAAGGGTGAATGCGGCGCGGTTAGGGGCGGGCCGTCTGCGCGAGCACGGACATGATGGCCTTTTGAACGTGGAGGCGGTTCTCGGCCTGGTCAAAGATGATGGAGCGCGGGTTGTTGAGAACGCCTTGGGTCACTTCCTCGTCGGCGTGCGCCGGCAGGCAGTGCATAAAAAACGCCTCGGGCTTCGCCAGGGCGAAGAGTTCCTCCGTCACCTGGTACGGAGCCATCTGGGCGAGGCGCTGCTGACTCTCCTCCTCCTTGCCCATGCTTACCCAGACGTCGGTGTACACGACGTCCGCGCCGCGCACCGCTTCGCGGGCATCGGTGGTGAACTCGTAACAGTCCGTGAAACCTTCACGCGCGAGCAGCGCCTTGATTTCCGGGCCCGGCGCAAACTCCGCCGGTCCGGCGAGCTTTACCTTCATGCCGAAGTGACCCGCGCCGAGCATCCACGAGTTGGCCATGTTGCAGGCCGTGTCGCCCAAGAACGCGACGGTGCGCCCCTGCAGCGAAGGCAGGAACTGGCCGGTGCCGAGGGCCCAGCGTTCAGCCATGGTGAACGCATCGGCGTAGATTTGGCAGGGATGCAGGAAGTCCGTCAGTGCGTTGATCACGGGGATGCTGCCCGCCGCGGCGAGACGCTCCACCTCCGAGTGATCAAACGTGCGCACGATCAGCCCGTGTACGAACCGGGACAATACACGCGCGGTGTCTTCGATCGATTCGCCGCGCCCGATCTGGATGTCGTTGCGGTTGAGAAAAAGCGGATTGCCGCCCAGCTCGTGGATGCCGACTTCAAAGGAAACCCGCGTGCGCGTGCTGGATTTGGAGAAAATCAGCGCCCACGTCTGCTGCGCCAGCACCGGAGGCGTGTGCCTCCCCCGCTTCCGCTTGAGGTCGGCGGCCAGCGCGAAAACTTCCGCCACTTCATGCCGCCGGAAGTCCGTCTCTTTGAGGAAGTGCTTCATGGGAAGCGCGGAGAGTTAAGGTTTTTACGCAACAGCGACGAGAGCAAAAAACGCGGCAAAGCACGCGCCACGCCAGCAGCGTCTGGACGACCGGTCGGTCGGAGCGGCCGGCTCAGTTCCGCGTCGCCAAAACGGACTCGATGATCTGGACCGATCGACCGAGTTCGTCCGGCGTCGCCGTTAACGGCGGGAGCAGCCGGATGACATTGCCGCCCGCCACCGGCGCCAGCAAACCGGCCTCACGGAACGCCGTCAGATACGCCGCCACATCACCGGCCATCTGCAGGCCGACCAGGTAGCCGACGCCACGCACCGACTTCAGCTGGCTCGGAAAACGCTCCGCCAACCGCCGAAGTTCGGCCAACCACGGTCCACTGTTCTGCCGCACGCGCGCCAGCAGCCCTTCCCGTTCGATCACGTCGAGCACCGCGAGTCCGGCGGCACAGGCGAGCGGGGTGCCACCAAACGTCGTGCCATGCATGCCGGGTTGGAAAAGTTCGGCCGCCGGTTCGCTGACCCACATTGCACCAATCGGGAAACCACCGCCCAGGCCCTTGGCCATCCCGATCGCGTCCGGGCGGATGCCCGCCTGCTCAAAGGCGAAGAACGTGCCCGTCCGACCAATGCCGCACTGCACCTCATCGAGCAGCAGGAGCAGGTTGTGCCGGCGGCAAAGTTCGCGCACCCCGACCAGGAACTCCGTCGTGGCCGCATGGATACCACCCTCCCCCTGGATCGTCTCGAGAAAGATCGCGCAGGTGGAGTCGTCGACCAGCTGCTCAAAGCTCGCCAGGTCGTTCATCCGACCAAAGGCAAAGCCCGGGACGAGCGGCCGGAAGCCCTTTTGGATTTTCTCCTGCGGCGTCGCGCTCATCCCGCCGAACGTGCGGCCGTGGAACGCCTGCTCGGCGCACAGCACCTTGAAACATTTGCCTTCTTCTCCACCCGCCTTCCGCATGCCGTGCAACCGCGCGAGTTTCAGCAGCGCCTCGTTGGCTTCGGCGCCGCTGTTGCAGAAAAAGACGCGCCCCGGCCCGGCATAACCGACGAGCCGCCGCGCCAGTTCACCCTGGTTGGGATGCCGGAAGAGGTTACTCGTATGAATGAGTTCCCCCGCCTGTCGCTGAATCGCCGCAACCCAGTGCGGGTGACAGTGCCCGAGCGCACTCACGGCAATGCCGGACGTGAAATCCAAATACACCCGCCCGGCGTCATCCCAAACCTGGGCGCCGCGGCCACGGACCAACGTCAACGGGGCCCGCGCGTAGTTCTTCAACACGTGGGCGTCGTAGAGTTCAGCCGTATTGGTCCGGACAAGGGTCGGAGACGTCATGAGGTTCACTGATTGTGACTAACGGATCAACGGCGCGCAAAAGCCAGCACGCCCTGCCCCTCAACCGTGTACGATCTCCGTGCCGATGCCTTTGTCGGTGAAGATCTCGAGGAGCAACGAATGGGGGAGCCGCCCGTCAATCAGGTGGACGCGCTGCACGCCGTCCTGCAAGGCGCGCATCGCGCTCCCGACTTTAGGACGCATGCCCTTGTCGATGACGCCCTGCTTCCGCAGCTCGTCGACCTGTGAGATCTTGAGAGTCGAAATGAGGGACTGCGGATCCGACGGATTGGACAGCAGGCCCGGCACATCGCTCATGTACACCAGCCGCCGGGCACGCAGCGCACTCGCCACCCGCCCTGCCACGAGATCCGCATTCACGTTGTAGGGCTTGCCGTCATACCCTTCCGCCACCGGCGAAATGACGGGGATGAAACCGTCGCTGATCTCCTTCTTGATCAGCTTCACCTTCACTTCAGCGACTTCACCGACGTAGCCGAGATCGACCGGACGGCCCTCGTCATCGGTGGTCAGCTTCTGGCAGACCAACACCGTGTCGCCGGGCAGGCCCTTGGGTTTGCCCTTCGCCGCGGCGATCGCAGCGCAAACATCGGGATTCACAACCTCGTCGAGCGTGCGCTTCACGATCGCGACCGTCGCTTCGTCCGTCACGCGCATGCCGTTGACGAACGACGCCTTCAAACCCGACGACTCCATCGCTCGTGTGATCGCCTTGCCGCCTCCGTGCACGACGACCACGTTGATGCCGCAGGCGGCAAAAAATGCGATATCATAGGCGACGCGGGTCCGGATGACCGGATCCGGATCATCCATAAAGCTGCCGCCATATTTCACCACAAACGTGGAGCCGCGAAAGTCCTGGATGTAAGGCAGGGCTTCGAGCAGGACCTTCGCCTTCGCTGTAATCTCCGCTACGTTCATCGAATAAGCGACTGACGGCGCTCCGGACGCGGTTCTCCCGCACGGGGGAATAGGTAGGCAGTGGCCTCGGCGTCGGTTCTGTTCACGGAGCAGTCAATCAGCGCATGGGTAAAACCGAGGCGGATCAGGTTTTCGATCCAAATCTGAGGTCGCAGTTCCACAACTCGCGCCCCGCCGCCCGCTGGAGCGATCCGACACCAAGCCGCGCCGCGTCAGTTTCCACTTCACTCCCGCGTTCGACGCGCGCAGTTCTGAAGCGTGCCGAGCACCTCTCTTACTTTCGCGTCGCGTCAGGAACATCGTGAATGGCTCGCGCAACATTCCGAGCTCCCCCGCGGGTTTCGCGTGGGCACGACGCGCTTCGAGTTCGTTCCGAAAGAGGCGCCGAAACCGTCGCGCATGACGCTGACGGTGATCGCGCTGGAACAACCGACCACGTCGTTCGGCGCCTTGTTCACCCGCAACGCTTTTCCCGGCGCGCCCGTGATCGTTGGACGACAGCGCCTGTTGTCGGAGTCGATCGGCGCGATCGTGATCAACAACAAGATCTCGAACGTCTGCGCGCCCGGCGGTGTGGAGGCATCGGAGGCGATCTGCCGCGCGACGGCGCAACAACTGAAACTGCAGCCCGAGCAAGTGCTGCCCTCCTCCACGGGCGTCATCGGGTGGAGCCTGCCGGTCGACGCGATGATCGGCGCCCTGCCCGCTGCGGTCTCCTCGCTCGATGCACGATCCGTGCTGCCGGCGGCCGAGGGGATCGTGACGACCGATCTGTATCCAAAAGTTCGTTCCGTCCGCGTCGGCGACGGGCGCATCGTGGGCATCGCCAAGGGCGCCGGTATGGTGGAGCCGAATCTCGCCACGATGCTCGTGTACCTGTTGACCGACCTCGCCGTGCCGCGGGACACGATCCGCCCGATGCTCCACCGGGCGGTGGAGCGGAGCTTCAATTTGATCAGTGTCGACAGCGACACCAGCACGTCCGACACGGTCGCTCTGCTGAGCTCGCAGGCCGTGCCGGTGTCCGATGTGGCCGAATTTGAGCGCGGCCTGCAGCAAGTCTGCCGCGACTTGGCCGAGGATGTCGTGCGCAACGGCGAGGGGGTGCGTCACGTCCTGCGAGTGGAGGTCACGGGAGCACCCGACGACGGCACGGCGCGCGCTCTAGGCAAGGCCATCGTCAACGCACCACTCTTCAAATGTGCGGTCGCAGGCAACGACCCGAATGTCGGACGCCTGGTCCAGGCCATCGGAAAGTACGCCGGGGCGCAGGCGACCGCTTTGGATTTGTCGCGGCTGCGGCTGACGATGGGCGGAATCGAGCTCTTCCGCGGCGGCGTGTTTCGCCTCGATCCCGCGAAAGAGTCGCAACTGGTTGCGCACTTGCGTTCAGCGGAGCTCTACCAGAGCCAGCCCACGCCCGAAGGCCTTTTCCAGCCGCCCGTCGATTACCCGCCCCACGAGCGCTGCGTCGAGATTGGCGTGGAGTTGGGCTTGGGTTCGGCCGCAGCCACGATTCTTGGTGGCGACCTGACGCACGAGTACGTCTCCGAGAACGCGGACTACCGCAGTTAACCGGGCGGAGGCTCGCTCGGCTGAGATTATGGACCGGTTTGGGTCGGCCCGTTTTGCGCACGGGCACGCCGAGCCGGCTCGGGGCCGCTCGTTGCCGCACCCGATCCGCCGCCCGCGGGCACAAAAAAAGCCGCCTGATGAGAGGCGGCTTTGGGAAAGAGGCTTCGAGCGACTTAGCGCTTCGAGAACTGGAAGCGCTTGCGCGCACCCGGCTGACCGGCCTTCTTGCGCTCCTTTTCGCGCGGATCGCGCTTGAGGTGACCGGCCTTCTTCAGCGCCGGGCGCAACTCGGGGTTCATCTTCTGCAGCGCACGGGCAATGCCATGCGCCACGGCGCCAGCCTGACCTGCCACGCCCCCACCGTCCACGTTCGCCACGACGTCGATCTTGTCGCGCAACTCGACGGTCAGCAACGGAGCGTAGGCCTGCTTGGAGAAGTTCTCGTGGGAAAAGTACGCGTCGAACTCGCGGCCGTTGGCGATCAGCTTGCCGGAGCCCTCGGTGAGGCGCACCCGCGCTGTCGCGGTCTTGCGGCGGCCGGTGCCAAGAAACGTTGCAGTGTCAGCGGTCATGGAAGGTCAGAGGAATTAAAGGGGAAGCGGAGTCGGATTCTGAGCCGCGTGCGTGTGCTCCGGACCGGCGAACACCCGCAGCTTGGTCAGCATCTTGCGAGCGAGGCGGTTCTTCGGCAGCATGCCCTTGACGGCGTGCTCGATGATGAACTCCGGATGGCGAACCCGCTGCTCGGACAGCTTGCGGTAGCTCTCGCCGCCCACGAAGCCGGAGAAGAACATGTAGCTGTTCTGCTCCTCCTTCTTGCCGGTCACGACGACCTTTTCTGCGTTGATCACCACAACGTAGTCACCCGTGTCAACGTTGGGGGTGTAACCGGCCTTGTGGCGGCCGCGGATGACGTTGGCGATCTTTACCGCAAGGCGGCCAAGGACCTGCCCTTCGGCATCGACGAGATACCATTTGGGCTGCACGGTCTCCTTCTTGGCGAGGAAAGTCTTCATGAGAAAAGGGGTCTAGAGCTAGGGTTTGGCGAAAGCCTGTCAACCCACATTTCGGAAGGGAAAAAGAAAAACCCGCCTCCGAAAATCGGAAGCGGGTCAGACTCAAAAACGGACCCGTTACGAAGGGCTTAGAAGCCGATCGTCACGCCCGTGTTGACGTACAGGAAGTCGCCTTCCAAGCCGTCAACATCGTTCGTCGCATAATTCAGGCCGACGTAGGCCTTCGCCTTGTCGTTCAGCGTGTACGAGATGACGCTGCCGAGGCCCCAGTAGGTGTAGGATCCGTCAGCCGCGTCCGGATCAACGTAGCCGAGGGTGGCCGACAGGTCGAGGGACACGACATCGCTCAGCGGCATGCTGTAGCCGACGGAGCCTTGGTACGTGAAGACCTCGAACTCGGTCTCGTAGTAGAGGTAGATCGAGGAGGTGAATCCGCCGCCGATCTCACCGGTCACGCCGACGAACGGCTCAAATTGCTCATCACCCGAATCCGTCTGCGGGTAGTAATAGTAGGTGGCACCGACATCCAGAGACCACGTGTCGCTCAACGCCACGCCGTAGCCGGCATAAAAGTCGAACTCGTTCGTGTAGTCGCCCGAGACCGGGAGGCTGGTCCAGATGCCGGCGTAGAAGTCGCCCATGGCGAATTCAATGGAGGGCTGAACCGCATCTTCCTGGAGGGAGATGCCGCGAAACACGTACTCGCTCACGTACGGAAAATCGAGCGTGACGGAGTACGATGATTCCTGCGCATGCACGCTGGAGCCCGCGACGAGCGCAGCGACAATTAGAGCAGTCTTCTTCATGGTATGGTTTGGCAGTAGTTGATAAGTTGCCGTTGTGACACGGCCTCGGTCGACCGAAAGAATCGATTTCTAAACCACAAGGCTTATTCCATCAATACGTTCGACTCTGGCTAGCGCACTCACGGGGAACGCGGCTCCCGTCAGCAGGGAGCGGGCCAAAAAATCAAATGAATGATGTTTATGGGACTAATTGCGGCATTGCTGGGGTTAACAGGAGTGGCTGCCGGGGCATTTGGCGCCCATGCGCTGCGTGACCGCCTGGCGGCGGCCGGCCTGACTCACGCCTGGGAGACGGCCGTCCTTTATCAGCTGGTCCATGCCGTGGCGTTGCTGGCGTTGGTGCTCGCACCGGCCGCCCAAGGAAGCCTTTGGCGCGCCGTCGGCTACTGCTGGGTCGGCGGCGTTCTGCTCTTTAGCGGCTCCCTCTACGTGCTCGCCCTCGGGGGCCCGCGGTGGCTCGGACCCATTACACCTCTGGGCGGGGCCGCGCTGATCGCCGGCTGGGCCGTGCTCGCGCTGGTGTTTCTCCGGCGCTGATGGAGCTGCCCGACGACTTGCGCCCGGTGCTCGAGGCGCTGCGGGAGATCGGGCACCCCCGGTTGGTGGGCGGCTGCGTGCGCGACTGGCTGCTCGGCCAGCAGCCCAAGGATTTCGACATCGAGGTCCCCGGCGTATCCTTCGATCAACTACGGCGGGCCCTCGCCCGGTTTGGCGCCACCGACGTGGTCGGGCGAAGTTTCGGGGTGATCAAACTTCGCCGTCACGGGCGGGAGTACGATTTTGCCCTGCCAAGACGAGAATCAAAAACGGGCGCCGGCCACCGGGGCTTCGTGGTTGAGCCCGACCCGACGTTGACCGACGCTCAAGCGGCCGCACGGCGCGACTTCACGATCAACGCGATGGCGTGGGATCCGTTCACACAGGAGGTGATCGATCCGTGCGGCGGCCAAGCCGATCTCACCGCGCGCATCCTGCGGCACACCAGCACCGCGTTCAGTGAAGATCCGTTGCGCGTGCTGCGCGCGATGCAGTTCGCCGCCCGGTTTGATCTGACGTTGGCGCCGGAAACCGCGGAGCTGAGTCGCTCAATTGTGCACACCTACCCCGAGCTGGCGGTTGAGCGGGTGTGGGCCGAATGGGACAAATGGGCCACCCAGTCTCGCCGCCCCTCAGCGGGGTTGCGGGTGCTCGAGGAAACCGGCTGGCTCGTGCACTTCCCCGAGGTGGCGGCCCTGCGTGGCACACCACAGGATCCGGAATGGCATCCCGAGGGGGATGTTTTCACCCACACTCAGCACTGCCTGGACGCATTAGTGGCTCTGGAAGCGTGGCAGAATGCGTCGCTCGAACGTCGGCGACTGCTGACGTTCGCTGTCCTGACGCACGATTTTGGCAAACCCGCCACCACCGTGCAGGCTGAGAAGCGTGGTGTTCGCCGCTGGATCAGCCCCAACCACGCAGCGGAAGGCCTTGCGCCCACCCGCTCTTTTCTCACCCGGATCGGCGCTCCGCTCGATCTGCCCGATCGCGTGGGCCCCTTGGTGCAGTTCCACCTGGCGCACCATTTCAGCCCGGATGGCCGCTATACGGACACACAAGTCCGCCGTTTGGCGCGACGGCTCGCGCCATCGACAATCGACGACCTGTGCGAAGTCATGATCGCCGACTCGCGCGGCCGCCCTCCCCTGCACGATCCCGCGACGCTCGCCTACATCGAACGCCTGCGCCGCCGTGCCGAGGAACTCGTGTTGCGCGAACAAGCGCCGCAACCGCTCCTCAAGGGCCGACACCTCGTCGCCATGGGTTATCGGCCCAGCCCTGGCTTCAAGACGGTGCTCGATGCCGCCTTCGAAGCGCAGCTGGACGGCGCGTTTAACGATGAGTCAGGAGCGAAGCGCTGGCTCGAGAATCATTTGCGACGAACAGACAGTCCACTACAGTGACTGTTGCCTATGGCTACCGCACTGGAACAGTTGAAACAATTCACCAAGGTTGTCGCAGACACCGGCGACTTCGAGAGCATCAAGGAGTTCAAGCCGCAGGATGCGACGACAAACCCCTCGCTGTTGCTGAAGGCCGCCGGCATGCCGGCCTACGCCCGGCTGCTGGATCAAGCGATCAAGGAGGCCGGCTCAGGCGCCACGATGGACGATGTCATCGACCGGTTGCTGGTGGTCTTTGGTATCGAGATCCTCAAGATCGTTCCAGGCCGGGTCTCGAGCGAGGTCGACGCGCGCCTCTCCTTCGATACCGAAGGCACGGTCGCACGAGCGCGGCATCTGATCGCGTTGTACGAAAAGGCCGGCATCCCGCGGGAACGGGTCCTGATCAAAATTGCCTCCACGTGGGAGGGCATCCGCGCGGCGGAGCAACTCGAGCGCGAAGGTATCCACTGCAACCTGACACTGCTCTTTTCCTTCCCGCAGGCGGTCGCCTGCGCCGAGGCGAAGGTTCAGCTGATCTCGCCGTTCGTCGGGCGCATTCTCGACTGGTACAAAAAGAGCACCGGCCGTGACTACAGCGCCACGGAAGACCCCGGTGTGCAGTC
>JAEWIY010000059.1 GCA_023386835.1 Verrucomicrobiota bacterium | reverse complement strand
CCTGACGGCCCTGGGCGTTGCTCACGTAGATTTCGGGGTTGCCCTCGCCGCTGAGCACCATGGCGACCTTCTGGCCATCCGGGCTGAACCGCGCGTTGCCGTTGGTCCCCTTGAAATTGACGAACGTCGTGCGCTGCATGCTGCGCAGGTCGAGCATGAAAATATCGGCTACGCCGGAGCGAAAACTGGTGTAGACGATCTTCGTCCCGTCGGGCGACCAGCGCGGCGTCAGCGCCTGGACCCCGTCATTCGTCACCTGCTTCACTTCGCCGAAGAACAGGTCGCTCGTGTACACCTCGGGCTTGCCGGTGCGCTCGCTGATGAAGGTGAGCCGCGAGGCAAAAAAACCGTTCAGGTTGCTCGTCGCCTTCACCGCCACATCGGCCGCCCGCAGCAGAGCATTGCGCAGGGTGCTGCCGTTGACCGTCTGGCTAGTCACCGAACTATTGCCGCGCGTGACGTCGACCCGCACGGCCGTCGGACCGGCCGCGGTGAAGGCGATCGTGAACTGCTGCCCCGAAGCCACGCGCCGATAGCGGCCGTGCGCTTCGAAGGCCACGTTGGCCAGGCGATCCAGTTCCTGCGTGCTTCCAGTCACCCGGACCGGAATCGTCTGGGCGGTGGTCTCAACATCAACACGGCCGATGTCGCGGACTTGAGCGGAAAGCGAACCGAGACTGAGCAGGCCGCTCAGTGCGAACAGAAACAAAAGACGCATGGCAAAGGGGAGGGTGAGCAGTCGGGAATGGGCATTCCTATTTACAGGCTCCGGTTACTAAACAACGTTAAAACCCTTTCCGTTCCGTCCTTTCTTCCGACCGTGACATCCGAGGCGCTCAAGGAACAACTCAAGCTGGTGAAGTATCCCGGTTTCAGCCGGGACATCGTGTCGTTCGGGCTCGTGCGCTCGATCGCCTTCGTCGACGGGACCGCCAAGGTTTCGCTGGCGCTGTCGACGAGTGATCCGAAGATCCCGTTGCACCTGAAACAGGAGGTGGATCGCTGCCTGCGCGCGTTACCCGAGGTGCGTTCGACGATCATCGATGTCGCCGTGACCGCGCCGAAAGCTCCGGCGGCGGGCGGAAACATCGCTGGCGGCGGAGCCTCCACGAGCGCCACCGGGATCCGTCATGCGATCGCGATCGCGTCCGGAAAAGGGGGCGTCGGCAAAAGCACGTTCGCGGTCAACCTGGCGTGCGCCTTGGAGCAACTGCTCGCGGCGCGAGGTCGTCCGGGTCGCGTGGGCCTGATGGATTGCGACATTTATGGGCCGAGTGTGCCGCTCATGATGGGTTTGGATGGGCGCCCGCAGATCGACGGCGACAGCCTGATCCCGCTCGTCGCGCACGGCGTGAAGGTCATGAGCATGGGATTTCTGATCGACGAGAACACGCCGGTGGTCTGGCGCGGGCCGATGATCATGAAGACAGTGCAGCAGTTCGTGCAGAACGTGCGTTGGGGAGAGTTGGACGTGCTGCTGATTGACCTGCCGCCAGGCACGGGCGACGCCCAGCTCTCACTCGTGCAGACCCTGCCCTTGGATGGCGCTGTACTCGTGACGACTCCCCAGCCCGCGGCCACGAACGTGGCGCGGCGTGGCGGACTGATGTTCCAGAAGGTAAACGTGCCCCTCGTCGGCGTGGCGGAAAACATGAGCTACTTCGTCGACCCGGCGGGGCAGCGCCACGCCCTTTTCGGTGAGGGCGGCGGCCAGCGCACGGCCGACTCGCTCGGCACGGTCCTGCTGGGTCAGGTTCCGCTCATTCCTGAGATTCGCGCCGGCGGCGACCAAGGCCAACCGATCGTTGTCAGCAACCCCTCGAGCGTAGCCGCGGAAGTTTTTCGCAGTATCGGGGAATCCCTGTGGACTCATATCCAGCGAGTGCCTAAACCAGCGGCTTCGTGACGAGCTCTCGTGATGGAACTTACTGTCCTATCGCATTCAACCGAAACGCGAAGGGGTGGGCATTGACAGGGTTGAGGCCGGACCTACCGTTTGGGGTGTTTCAACTATGGCGCTGACGAAGGAAGAGGTCGTCTCGGCCTTACGCACCTGCGTAGACCCTGAGATTCCCGTAAATA
Organism: Verrucomicrobiota bacterium; assembly: GCA_023386835.1. Classification (GTDB taxonomy): domain Bacteria; phylum Verrucomicrobiota; class Verrucomicrobiia; order Opitutales; family Opitutaceae; genus Actomonas. The sequence continues at coordinate 17,397 of JAEWIY010000059.1, read as the reverse complement.
TTGTCGACCTTGGCCTCGTCTACAGCGTGGACCTCGAACCTTCCACGCGTTGCGCCGATAATGCAGATGTTGTCGTCAAGATGACGCTCACGTCACCCGGCTGTCCCATGTCTCAGGCGATTTCCAAGGACGTTTACCGCACACTGCTTCAACTCCCCGGAGTGGAGCAGGCGCGTGTGGACGTGGTCTGGGAGCCGGTCTGGAGTCCTGAAAAAATCACGCCGGAGGGGCGTCGGCAGCTCCAGATCCTTTAACCTTCTCCCAATTCCCAAGTGGTATCCATGCCCGCATCCAGCAAGTCATCTGAAGACCCGGGATCGCACGACTTCGTGAAGCAGTCGTCGCTCTACCAGGAGTTTTTGGCGGAGCGGGAGGAAATCCTGCGCCACAAATGGCTGGAATCTGAGCGTTTGGGCTACGACATCGGGTTTGAACGCGCGCTTTTGGACTGGATTCGCAAGCATCGGGAAGGCTGGCGGGCCGCGCGCCGCGCTCAGAATCCCTCCCCCAGCTCGCGCCGGGGGCCGGCTTCCAGCTCGACCTCGGTTGGCGATTCCAAGCCCGGAGTCGGCCAAGGTGGGACTGCCACGCGGTCCTGAGGCGGAATCGGAGCCGTTCTTGCTCCGACCTGGACACAAAAAACCGGAGTCGCGGAAAGCGAGCTCCGGTTCGGAAAAGCCGAATTGGCCGAGCGTTACTTGATCTCCTTGTGGACCGTGTGACGCTTCAGGTGCGGGTTGTATTTCTTCTTCTCGATCCGCTCCGTCACCGTCTTCTTGTTGCGGAAGGTCAGGTAACGGGAAGCCGGTTTGCCCTCTTTGCGGGCCTCGGTGCATTCGAGGGTGACGAGTTCTTGCATGACAAAATGGGTTGAAGGGTCAGCGAAAGCCACGCTGCGCAGGCGTGCAACCCCAAACTGCTGACGCTTTGCGGGGCCGCTAAAATAGGCTCAGCGCTGACCGCCGCCACCGGTCAGGATCTTCTTCTCCGTCAGCGGCAGCATCACCCCGCGCCGGAAGATGGTCACCTGACCCGTGCTCGACGACACCACGATCGCGATGCACTGCGTGGCCACACTGATGGCCGCCGCCGCCGCATGCCGACTCCCCAGGCCGCTCGGCAGCAGGTGCTCGGTATCCGTCGCCTGGATCAGGCTGCCGGCCGAGACCACCACCCCGTCGCCGCGGATCACGAAGGCGCCGTCGATGGTCGAGAACTCCTTCACCGTCTCGTCCATGAACGGGTTGAGGATGTTGCGATCCTCCTCCTTGTATCCGTAGAATGGATTCAAAACGAGCGGCTTGGTCAGCTTTTCGACCTTGGTCGCATCGCCTACCACGAACAGGCAGCCCACCGGCTTGCCCTCGCGTCCCTCGATTGCCAGCTCCGTCGCCACCGCGAGCACACGCTCGAGCACCTCGGGTTTGACGTCCTCCGGCAGCAGGTCCGCCTGGCCGGTCAGCAGGGTCTGGAACTCCCGCTCCACGTCGACCACCACCACCGTATCGAACTGGTTGCTACCGGCGATTCCACCGAGGCAGCAGAGCCGGTCGTTGAAGGAAATCACACCACGCGTAAGCGCCACCAGGATCGCGCTGCGCAGCTGCGCCATGCGCTGCTGCGAGTACGACCGGACCTGGATGATGTCGGCGAAAACCTTCTGCCCGTCGCCGTCGACGGGATTGCGGGTGACAAGGATCGTCTTGGTCGTGGGAAACCACGCCGCAGGTTCAATCCCGCCGACATAGGTATCCCCCAGCACCATGATGGCGTCACACTGCGCCCCGCGCGCCACCCGCTCCGCCTCGCGGATCATCAAACGGTTGACGCGATTCTGCTGAACCGGCGCCGGCCGAATCTGCAAACCGCCGAGTCCCGCCAGCAGGCGCTCGTGGAGATCATCCAGCGTGGGCGCCTCGATCAGGCTCTGGACCAGCTCCGGCTCCTTCACCAACCGCGCGATCGACGCCAGCACCTGCAGGTAGTCCGGCGCGTTCTCGTCGGCCAGCAGCATCAGCACGAGGTGCGCTTTTGCGTCGTCCTTGCCGCCATCCTGGGGCACGCCGGCGCGACTCCGACCGATCGCAAACACGTACCTCCGTCCCAGCTTGGCGCGCACGTGCGGCAACGAGACGCCCAAGCCGAGGTAGGTGGTCATCGTGCTCTCGCGGGCCAGCAAGCCGCGGAGTAACGCCTCGGTTTTCAGGTTCGGGAACTTCTCGACGCAGACGTGCAGCAACTCCTCGAGCGCTCCACGCATATCCGTCGACTGGAGCTCGATGATCCGCCCGCGGGCAATGATCTTTTCCAACCGCATCGTGACGTCCGCCCCTCCTCGCCTATCGGCCTATTTCTCCCACTCGAGCGCGCCCTTCTTCACCTCGTACACCAGCCCGAGGACCAGCACGAAGAGGAAGAACAGCATCGGAGTCAGGATGGCGATGTTGTTGGCGAGGAAGTCCCGATACACGAACGTCCACGGGATGAGAAAGACGACCTCGATGTCGAACAGCAGGAACAGCATCGCGGTGACATAAAACTTCACCGAGAAACGCGCGTGCACCGGCCCCTCGGGCTTCACACCGCATTCGTAGGCTGTGTCCTTGATGGCGTTCTTCGAGCGCACCCGCTGCGCCAGCACCCGATTGACGATCAGGATCGTCAGACCCACGCCAATCGCGAGGAGTATCTGGATCAAAAGCGGCAGGTAGGCAGCGGACGTCATTTTAAGGGCCAAAGAGGCAAGAGCGTTCGAGGCGACGCAAGGGAGAAGTTCAACCATCCACCGTCACGATTCGCTGCGGCAGTTCGCGCGAGCTGCCGACCCCCAGGATCTCGGCAAACTCCAAGGTCCGAATCTCCTCCGAAATCTGGGGGAATCCATCCTGCCGCCGACGGTCGTTCAGCCGTTTCAGCATCAAGGTGTCGAGCGCCACGGGATCGGCGCTCAACCAGAGCCGCGGCTCTGAGACGGTGTAGAGGGAGTTGAAATACGGCCCGCCGATGTACTGGTAACGCTCGAGGCTCGCGATCGTGAACAGCCAGGTCTGGCGCAACTCCGGGATGGCGCTCATCTCAGCGACCGCGGCCGGGGCATTGGCCGGACTGCGGAAGAAACGCGCGGTGTTCGACGCGTTCCACAACGTCGCATTCACCAGCGCACCGTTCACCCCGAGGGTGGGATGATCGGTATACGCCGGCAGATTGATCCAGAAATCCGCATCGAGGAACAGCGGTGTCGCCAGGAAGCTGCGACGGTCCTCCTCCAACGTGCTGGACGGGTCCACGCCCTCGACCTGCTTCTCGACGAAGATCGGATCGAAGCGCGAGGGCAGCGGGCTGTCGTAGAACCATTCGGGATCGTAGAACCGCCCCGACTCGAGAACGTAAATCTGATGCCCCTCAAACGGCGTCTTTCCGCTCACCAGTGAAGGCAGGAAGCCCGTGAAGCGAAGGCGGAGCTGGTTCAACCCGACCAAAAAGATGTCCTGTTTCTGGTAACCCCGCCGCTCCAGCGCCGCGATCACCGCTTGCACGAGCGGCACCGGTGTCGCCAAGCCCGGCCCGGAGTCGGCATAGATTTTCAGGCCCACCCTCTTCTTTTCTCCGGGGACGAGCGGGTGCCCGATGGCGGCCTCAAACTTTTGAATCAACGCCTCGACTTCCGCATGGTAAGTCGCCGCCGAAAAGTCGGATAGCCGCGCCTCCCACACGGTTGTGGGCACAGCCGGTCGCGCCGGCTCGCCAGTCGATTGGGCACGCAACGCGGCGGCCGCAATCACGGCGGAAAAGATCGCAAGGAAGCGCAAGGTCGGGCGACGCATGAGGGAGGCTAAGACGCCGAAAAACAGGCCTTTGTTTCTCTGGCTGGCGGGATACTTGACAGTCCCCCGTGCCGGTCAAATGTCCAATTCGCGACCCCATTGGTCGCCCGTCCGCCGTCCCGCCACATGTCTCTCGTCAAGCCCTCCTGTGTTCGCGATTTGCGCACGCGAGTGAGCATCGTCGACGTGGTTGGGCGCGTGGCGACGCTCAAGAAAGCGGGTTCGCGTTACAAGGCGCTGTGCCCGTTTCACCAGGAGAAGTCGCCCTCGTTCCACGTGAACCCGGACATGGGCGTCTACAAGTGCTTCGGCTGCGGCAAATCCGGCGACCTGATCACGTTCGTCCGCGAAACCGAGGGCCTCAGTTTTATCGAAGCCGTGGAGGCTTTGGGCAAACGGTACAACGTTCCGATCGAGTATGAAGAAGGCACCGGTCCCAGTCGCGAAGAACGCTCGCTGCGCCAGGAGCTCTTCGACCTGCACGAGCTCGCCACGGATTACTTCCATCAGACCTACCTGCATCCGACCAATACCACCGGCGTCTTCCTGCGGGAGTACTGGAAGGAGAAACGACGGTTCGCGCCGGAACTGGCCGAGGAGTTCAAGATCGGCGCGGCCGAGCCCAACGACACCGGATTGGCCGCGCTGCTGTTGAAAAAGCGCTTCTCCGAGGAGGCCCTGCGGCAGTGCGGGCTGTTCTTCATTCGCGACGGCGCGCTGCCGTCCGCCCTCAGCTCGTTGCGACCGCGTTTCCGCGGCCGGTTGATGATTCCGATTCGCGATCATCAGGGACGAGTCGTTGCGTTCACCGCCCGCCAGACCGAACTCACGCCCGAGAACGATCCGGCGCGGGAAGCCAAGTACGTCAACTCGCCGGAAACACCCATCTTCAGCAAGGGGCACCTGCTCTTTAATTTGGACCGGGCGCGCAAGGAGGTGGGAGACGGCCATCCCTTCGTATTGGTCGAAGGGCAGCTCGATGCCCTGCGCTGCTGGAGCGTCGGCCTGAAAACCGCCATCGCCCCCCAGGGCACGGCCATCACGGAGTCACAGCTGGGCCTCTTGCGCCGCTATCACACGCAAGTCGAATGCCTGTTCGATAGTGACAACGCCGGACAGCAGGCGGCCCTGCGTTTCCTGCCGATGGCCCTGAAGGCGGGTCTCGAGGTCCGTTATCTGACTCCCGCCGGTAGCGGAAAACTGGATCCAGACCTGCTGTTCCTTGAGGAAGGACTAACCGCCTACGACCGGTTGCGCACGCAGGCGCGGTCCGCCATCGCGTTTGCCAGTGCCGCGCTCTTGCCCGATCCGCGGGCCGCTTCCCCCGAACGCAAGAGCCGGGCCGCCGAGATGTTGTTTGAGATCATCTCGGCCAGCGAGTCACACATCGTGCGAGCCGAATTCCTGCAGGAGGCAGCAGTGCACCTGGCGCTGCCCGCGGTCGCCCTGACCCAGGACTTCGAACGCTTCCGCCAGCGCGGGTCGCGCGGCGCCCCGCCTCCCGCTGCCGCGACGTCCGAACCGATGCCGGTTGCAGCAACCGGGGCAGGCGGGATCACGCCAGAGCAGCATTTGCTGCTGATCTGCCTGCACTTCGAAGAGTACGGCAAACGGCTGAGCCATTCCCTCCCGCATGACTGGGTGGATACGAGCCATCCGGCCGGTGCCCTGCTGAACCGCTTCCTGGCCGAGTTTGAGCAGGACGCCTGGCCGGGAAGGCAAAATCTCGACGGATTGCTCGAAACAGCCGACGAAAAAGCCCTCGTGGCATCGTTACTCTTTGACGCTCCGACGCTGGAAGATCCGCTCAAAGTGATCCATGAGGGGCTGCGGCAGCTCCGCGCCCGGGCCCTGGAACCCCGCCTCCGGCAAATAGAACTTGCTTTGGCACGACAGCAGGCGGACAGTCACAGTGACTCATTTTCTCTCTTAAAGGAACGTTCCGAATTGCAACGACAGCTCCGTCAGCCCCTGACGCTGGCGGCAGCTGTCTGACCTTTTTTAGCCTTTTCCATGCCGCGTAAAGCCAAGCCCGCCGCTTCCGAAGCCCAGTCTGATGCCGTTGAAACCGCTCTCGAGCAAACCGAAAAGGTCGCTCTGGCGGGAGTACCGGGGGACGCAGCTCCGGGGAGCGTGAATGAGCGTATCCGCCAGCTGATTCGTCAGTCGAAGGAACAGGGCTACCTGACGTGGGACGACATCAACGAGGCGCTGCCGGAGTCGGTCGAGAACCAGGAAGAATTCGATAACGTCATCTCGATCCTGCAGAACCTGGAGATCGAGATCCTCGAGCCGGATCAGGTCGAGGACTACAAGCAGCGGATGGAGGAGGCGGAGGAGGAGGAAACCCGCTCTTCGCAGCACGACATCCTCGATGATCCGGTGCGGATGTACCTCAAGCAGATGGGCCAGGTGCCGCTGCTGACGCGCGAACAGGAAGTCGAAATTTCCAAGCGGATCGAAACGGCCGAGCTTAAGGCGCAGGAGGCGCTGTTCGAGGCGTCGGTGATTGGTGGATACATCGCGACCCTCGGCGCGAAGCTGCTCAACCGTGAGGAGCGCTTCGACCGCGTGGTGATCGACAAGAAGATCGAGAGCCGCGACGCCTACTTCAAGGCCCTGCCGAAGCTGGTCGAGACCACGCAGCACGCGGAGGAGTCCGTCGCGGAATCGTGGCAGGAGTACCTCGCCGCGAAGAATGAAGCCGATCGCAAGAAGGTGCTGACGAAACACCGGAAGCGGGAGACGGCGCTGCGGTCCAATTTTTCAAAGTTCTTCTTCAAGCTGAAGGTGTACGAGGAGTGGCTGGAGCAGCAGCGCCCCACCCTCTCCGAGATCGAGCACATCAACCATCAGCTCGACCGCGCGAAGCACCCGAAGACGAAGAAGGACGCAGCCATCGACTCGAAGGCGCTGCACCAACGGCTGAAGCAGATCGAGTCGCAGATGCGGATCGACGCGCAGGAGCTTCTGCGCGTGGTCGCGCAGGCCGGTGTACACATCCGCGAAGCGCACAAGGCGAAGACGGAGATGGTGGAGGCCAACCTCCGTCTCGTGATCTCGATTGCCAAGAAGTACACGAACCGCGGCCTCTCGTTCCTCGACCTGATCCAGGAAGGTAACATGGGTCTGATGAAGGCCGTGGAGAAGTTCGAGTACCGCCGCGGCTACAAGTTCTCCACTTACGCGACTTGGTGGATCCGCCAGGCCATCACCCGCTCGATCGCCGACCAGGCGCGGACCATCCGCATCCCGGTTCACATGATCGAGACCCTGAACAAGGTGATGCAGGTCCAGAAGCAGCTGCTTCAGGAATTCGGACACGAGCCGACGCCGGAGGAAGTGGCCGACGAGATGAACCTGCCCGTCGAGCGCGTGCAGCAGATCATGAAGATGGCGCAGCAGCCGATCTCGTTGCAGTCGCCGGTCGGCGACGGCGACGATACAAGCTTCGGCGACTTCATTGAGGACAAGTCGGCGGAGAACCCGTACGACATGACCGCGTATTCGCTGCTGCGCGAAAAGATCATCGACGTCCTCGACTCGTTGACCGAGCGCGAACGCCGGGTGCTGTCCCTCCGCTTCGGACTGGTCGACGGTTACAGCCGCACCCTCGAGGAGGTCGGCAAGCAATTTAAGGTCACCCGCGAGCGTATTCGCCAGATCGAGGCGAAAGCCCTGCGCAAGATGCGCCACCCGACCCGCATCCGTCAGCTGCACGGTTTCTTCGACGCCGAGCAGTTGGACAACGCCCAGAACCTGCTGAAGCTCGCCATTCGCCCCAACGGCCCGGCGGCCGCCGGCGCGCGTCCCGGCGAACCCTGAGCTCACGCGTTTCACCAAGGCGCCGCACCTCCAAGCGGCGGCGTCGATGCGTGTCGCCAGCCCGGCTCTTTCCCCCTTGCTTCAGGTCGGCACGCGGCTAGCTTGCACCCTTCGACATGACTTTGCTCCCGACGACCCTCGCGATTGGCCCCTTGGGGACGACCGAGATCCTGATCATCCTGTTCATCGTGCTGCTGTTGTTCGGCGCGAAGAAGTTGCCTGAACTCGCCCGCGGGTTGGGCAAGTCCATGAGCGAGTTCAAGAAGGCGTCGTCAGAACTGGAGCGCGAAGCCAACGCTGAGGTCGAGACCCCGGCGAAACCCGCCCCTGAGAAGAAGAACGACACCGTCCGCCAAAGCCCGACGCCGGGCGCGAACTAAACCGCTCCTTCCCTTCACGTTTCGAGCGCGCCTCTTCAGGCGCGCTTTTTTTTGCCCGCACTCACCGGCCCCGGGTCAGCTCGCTGCCGCCGTGGAGTTGTCGATCGAGGGATCTTCGGAACCTCGCTCCTGCATCAGGTAAGTCTTGAACTCTTCGAGTTGGGCCGGCGTTCCCAGCACAAGCAGCTGGTCGCCCGGCTGCAGGGGCTCGTCGGCCTGATCGCCCAACAACCGCTCACCACCACGGCGGACACCGACGACCTGCACGTTGTGGCGCTGGGCCGGCGCGAGCTCCTTCAGCGTCGCGCCACACGCCACTCCGCGAGGCGGCACCGACAGCACCTCCATGCCCATTTCGTCGAAGTCCGACGCCGCCGCTCCGCCCGAGACCACGCGCAAAGCCTTCATGCCTGCTTCAACCTGCGACGCCGTGCCCAACAACAGCACCTTGTCGCGTGGATACAGAGCCGTCTCCGGCGGCGGCAGGCTGATCATGAATCCCTGCCGCTCGATGCCGACCACGGTGCACCCATAGCGGGCGCGCAAACCCAGCTCCGCGATCTTCATGCCCTGCACATCCGCCAAGTCCGGCAGGACGCATTCAACCACGTGCAGGTCCCACTCGGATCGTGTGCGCAGCCACGGGGCGGACGAACCCTGCAGGCGCGTTTCCCCGCTGCGCAGAACTTCCTGCAACCCGACCTCCATTTCGCTGTGCCAGCGGATGAGCCGTTTCCTGAGAACCAACACCGCGATCGCAGCGGCCAGCAAGGTCGCCGGCAACAACCAGCGCCCGCCCCCCTGCGCCGGCAGGAACGAGCTCAACCACACGTAGAGCATCACGATCGCGGCGTTCTTCAGGCCCACCTCGACCAGTTGCACCAACCGCCCCGAGCGCGGGTAGCCTTGCGTGCTCACCTGCGCGTACAGGAGCGCGAGAGCGGAGAGGTTGCGCCAGATCGCGATCAACGGCGCCAGCACCACCAATGTCAGCGCGACCCAGAAGACGATGTTGGCAACCTGCTCTTCCAGGCCGAGCATGGGCCGCACGAAATCGAACAGCTGTCGCGAAAACACGAGGATGCCGCTCACGAGCAGCATGCCGACCCCGATCTGCACGAAGCGTTTGCGGCTGAGTTGCCACAGCAGGTTGCGCTTGGACTGAGTCTGCAACCGATGCAGCCACTCGTGATACGTGCCGACCATGTTGTCCAACCAGCCGGGTTGCCGCGCCAGCAGCCACGTCGTGATCGCGGGCGCCCGCCGGGTGAGCAGCGGCGCGATCAAGGTCGTCAGCAAACACACGCCGACTGCCACGGGATAGAACTGCGCCGGTACGACCGCCGTCGTCACCCCCAGCTGCGCGATGATGAACGAGAACTCACCGATCGGCGTGACGAGCAGCCCGGTCGGCAGCGCCTCCCGCACCGGCCGTCCGATCAACACGAGGCCGAGCGAGACGGCACAGGTGCGGGCCAACAACGTAAAGGCGGCCGCCCCCAGGATCAGCACCCATGCTCCAGACAGGAGACGCACATCGATCTGCATTCCGATCGCCACGAAGAAGACCGCGCTAAACACATCGCGCATTCCCCCGAACGTGCGCTCGATCTGATGCCGGTGTGGCGTCTCGGCAACGATTGTGCCGAGCAGGAACGCCCCCAAGGCCAGTGAGTACCCCGCTCGTTCGGCGATCATCGCCAAACTGAACAGCAACCCCGCCATCCCAAGCGTCTGCAGTTCCTCTCCGACCGCGATGCTCATCCGTCGCAACAGCCACGGCACGAGCAGTAAACCCGCGATCACCGCCAGCGCGACAAACGCACCGAACAACCCAATCGTCTCCGTGATCTCCGCGCTCCGGCCCCGGCCGCCGAACTGCACGACCGAGTTGAGCACCGTCAGCATCACCACCGCCACGACGTCCTCCAGCACGGTGATGCCCATCGCCAGCTGACCGGACCGCTCGTGGGTGAGCCCCGTTTCCGCGAGCACTTTGCTGATGATGGCCGACGACGAGACCATGAACATGGCCGCGAGGTACAGGCTCTCGGTCCCTTCGAACCCCATCAGCGTGCCGAAGACCCGGCTGAGGTAGTAGATGACTCCGGCCGCCGCGAACACGGCGCCCAGCAGCGACAAGCCCAACCGCCGCAGGCGGCGCAGGCTTAACCGCAACCCGATCGAGAACATCAGAAAAACGAGGCCCACCTGCGCGGCCGTCGCGATGTGACCGGAGTCGGATACAAGCGCAAATGGCGGAGTGGACGGACCGACCAGAATGCCGGCCGCGATGAACCCCACGACCATCGAAAGTCCAATCCGCTGGCAGGCCCACCCGAAGAAACCAGCGGCTGCGGTGATCACCGCCAGGTCTTGGATAAAATCGATGCCATGCATGCGCTAGAAACCGGTCGCGCCGGGGTTGCGCCAAACCTCCGCCACCGGCTGTATCCGTCAAGCCGCAACACCCTCGCCGCGAGACGGTTTTCCCCTTTGACACCCTCTGGGCCGGCAGATTGTGTCCCGTCGGCGGATACGCGACGACATGGCCTCCAACCTGCTTAGTTACTTCTCCAACGACATCGGGATCGACCTCGGCACGGCCAACACCCTCGTCTACCTGAAGGACCGCGGCATCGTGTTGCGTGAGCCTTCGGTGGTCGCGTTGGACACCGCCACTCGCAAGGTTCGGGCCGTCGGTGAAGAGGCCAAGCGCATGCTCGGCCGCACCCCGGGCAACATCACCGCCATCCGTCCGATGAAGGACGGCGTCATCGCCGACTTCGACGTCACCGAGGCGATGTTGCGCTACTTCATCCGCAAGGTGAACAGCAACTCGTTGCGGGTCAGTCCACGGGTCGTGATCGCGATTCCGTCCGGCATCACGGAAGTCGAAAAACGCGCGGTGAAAGACTCGGCCATGCACGCCGGCGCGCGTGATGTGATCACGATTCCTGAACCGATGGCGGCCGCGATCGGTGTCGGGCTGCCGATCGATGAACGGGCGGCCAACATGATCGTGGACATCGGTGGCGGCACGACCGAGATCGCCATCATCTCCCTCTCCGGAATTGTGTTCTCCAAGTCGATCCGCGTGGCGGGTGACGAGTTGGACAGCGCCATCGTCAACTACATGAAGCGCGCCTACAATCTCCTGATCGGTGAACGCACCGCCGAGGAGATCAAGCTGCGCCTGGGTTCCGCTTACCCGCTGGACGAAGAGCTGACGATGGAGGTCAAGGGCCGCGACTCTGTCGCCGGATTGCCCAAGACCATCCACATCACGTCCCAGGAGATTCGCGAAGCGTTGAGCGACACGATCGCGGCCATCGTCGATGCGGTTCGATCCACTTTGGAACGGTGCCCGCCGGAATTGTCCGCCGACTTGGTCGACCGGGGTTTTGTGATGGCCGGCGGCGGGGCGCTGATCCGCGGCATCGATCGCCTGCTCAGCGAGAAGACCGGCCTGCCCGTCACGATTGCCGAGGACCCGCTCTCCGCCGTCGCCAACGGCACCGGCGCGGTCCTGAACGATCTGAACTGGGTCCTGCAGCACACCTGAAGCAACGCGGGGCGGCCCTGCGCGACAGCGCTGCGATTCGCCGCGGGTGTGGAACTGGGCGTTTCCGACGCTGATCCCAAGGTGATTTCCTCGGCTGCGGGTTTAAGCTTCCCGCTGGCAGCCTAAGGCCTACAGCCTAGCGCCCTACCGCCTTCCCGTGCCGTCTCGCCGTTTCGTCCAAGCCAAACCGTTCCTGACCCTGGGCGTGCTCATCCTGCTGTGGATGATCGTGCCAACGGTGCTGAAACGGGTGACCCGGTTGACCTTTTTTGAACTGCAGGCGCCGGCGGACGTCTCCGCCTCCTACGTGCGCGACCTGCAGGACTACTGGGCAATGCGCTCACGCTCGAAGAACGAGCTGATCGCCGCCTACCGCGAACTCGGCGGCCTCACCGCCCGCTACGCGCAGGCCGCGCAGGAAAATGCCTCGCTGCGCCAGGAGATCGGCCGTCTCGAATCGCTGCTGCGACTGCCCTCGTTCGCCGACTACCGCTCCGAGCCCGCGCGGGTCGTGCGACGGGACAACAGCGCGTGGTGGCAACAACTCGTGATCCGCAAGGGCAGCCGCCACGGCATCGTCGTCGGCGCTCCGGTAATCTTCATCGGCGGCGTGGTCGGTCGTGTGCGCGAAGTCCACACGTACACGTCCGTCGTTGATCTGATCAGCAGCCCACAAATGCGCCTGGCCGCGGCGTTTGAAGGCGATGACCGGCCCGTCAGTTTCCAGGGCGGAGAAAACGCGCCCTTCTCGGCGCCACACGCCACGGTCGAATTTGTCTCGTTGGATGTGTTCGCCACCACGTCGAGTCCCCGCCCGCTGGTCACGTCCGGCCTGGGCGGCGTGTTCCCCCGCGGATTAAAGCTGGGTGAAGTCATTCAGCTGGAGCCCTCCACCGACGGTCTCTTCAAGACCGGACGCGTGGTGCTCGACCCACGGCTCAATCAGCTGACCGAGGTCACCGTGCTGATTCCGCTGACACCGCAGTGAAGCTCACCCTCGGTCAACGACGCATCCTTGTGCTCTTCGGCTGCGGCCTGGTGCTGTGGTTCCTCATCTCGCAGGTGAACCACTACCTCGCACCGGCGCGCCTCTACGTGTGGGTCGGAGGTCTTTATGTGACATTCGCGGCGACACGACTCGCCTCGCAGGAAGGCCTTTATGCCAGTTTTCTGACCGGCCTGCTGCTCGATGCCGTCGCGCCGGTCGCGTTCGGCCTGCACGCGTTCCTTTTCGGCATCGCGCACATCGTGCTCGTGCGATTGCGGCATCGGTTCGCCGGTGATGTGACGATTGTCGCCGCCACGGTTGCGTTGCTGACCAACCTCGCGCTCTTCGTCGTGTTCACGGTCACGCAACTCGGCGCGATGGGCGAAAGCGCCGCGGTCGGCTTGCGACTCCTCATGGACTTGGTCGTCTCACAGTGCGTGCTCGTCCTGCTGGCGCCATGGTACTTCGCCTTCCAGTCGCGGGCGCTGGAAATTGTCGGGGCAGGCTTGCGCGTCGACCCGGCGGAGGCGATGTAAAGTACGCGCGGAGCCCAGCCACTGGTGGTCGGTCGGCCCGCGCCCTTCCCACGAGCATGACGAACCCGGTGGCGGAACGCCCGCGCAGTTTCATCGAGGCCTTCAAAGGCCGCGATCCGCGCCTGCTGTTCTTCTATTTTGCCTTGGCAATGGCGCTGTCGGTCCTCGCCGGCGGCTTGCTGTACCAGCAACTGCTGCGGCAGGACGAGGCGCTCGAGAAGGAGAAGTTCCAGAGCCAGATCCGCGTGGTCGTGCCCGGCCCCCGTGGCAACCTGTACGATCGTGAAGGCCGCCTGCTGGTGGGCAATCGCCCGCGGTTCGCGGCCGTGCTCAATCTGGACGAACTGCGCCACGAGTTTCGCCGCGAATACCTGACCGTGCGGCGCGCGTATCGACAAAATAACGACAAGGACCTGCCGAACGAGACCCAGATCTCGCATATCGCCCGGTTCACGGTGGTCGATCGTTACCTGCAGCAGGTCAACCGCGCCTTGGGTCGCGATGCCACCGTCGACGCGCAGCGCCTGCAGCGCCATTTCGCCGCCAAGCGCCTGCTGCCCTACACCTTGATCGACGATCTCAAGCCGGAGGAATACGCGCGGTTGCTGGAACAACTGCCGGTCAACTCCCCGCTCCAGGTCTACGTTTCGAGCGTTCGTTACTATCCGTACAAATCCGCCGCCGCGCACGTCCTCGGTTACGTTTCGATCCAGGATGACGTGGAGGTGACGGACGACTTTCCGGGAGAGGGTCTGCCGACCTTCAAGCTGGAGGGCAGCGTCGGGAAAAACGGCCTGGAGGCGAAGTTCGACCCGCAGCTGCAAGGCGAGTCCGGCGGCACGATCTATCGCATCGACCCGGCACGCTACCGGGTCGCTCCGCTGACCAAACGTCTGCCGATCCAGGGCAACAACCTGGTGTCGTCGCTCGACATCGACCTGCAGCTGGCGGCCGAGGAAGAGATGGAGCTCACCGAGCTGAAGGGCTCGGCCGTCGCGATGGATATCGCCACCGGCGAGGTGCTGGTGATGAGCAGCAAGCCGGACTACGACCTGAATCTGTTTGCCCCACGCCTTTCCGCGACCGCCGCGAAGGATATCGAGGAGCGTGGCGCCTGGCTGAATCGCGCGATCCAGGGAGTGTATCCACCCGGTTCATCCTTCAAGATCCTGGTCGCGATCGCCGGCCTGCGCGCGGGTGTGATCCAGCCGCAGTCGTCGGTCAATTGCACCGGTTACTACGCCGTGGGTCGCCGGCTGTTCCCCTGCCACGATGGGCACGCGCATCACGAGATTGCCCTACCCCAGGCGATCGCCCGGAGTTGCAACGTCTTCTTCTACGCTCACGGCATTGAAATGGGCCCGGAGGTCATCGCCAACGAGGCACGACGGTTTGGCTTCGGGAAGCGCACGGGCATCGAGCTGCCCCACGAGTCAGGACGCACGTTGGTGCCGGATCCGGCCTGGCGACGCGAGGCGCGAGACCTGCCGTGGACTCCGGGCGACACCGCCAACGTCTCCATTGGCCAGGGTGAAATGCAGGTCACCCCACTGCAGATGGCGGCCTTCACGGCATCGTTTGCGCGTCGCGAAGTTCACACGCAGCCATCCCTTATTCATCTGCCGAACCGGCCTCGCCAGCGAAGCGCGCCCATCGGGCTCTCGGACGAGGAATATGCCGCCATTGTCCGCGGGATGGAAGAGGTGACGAAGATGCCGAGTGGCACGGCCCGGAGCACCTTCGACCTGCCGCGCATGCGCATCCCCAACCTGCGCGTCGCCGGCAAGACCGGTACGGCCCAACAACGCTCGCCGGAGGGCACGATCAACTTCGCCTGGTTCATCTGCTTCGCGCCGGTGGAAGACCCGCAGATCGCCATCGCCGTCGCGATGGAAGGCGACACGCCCGGTGAAGAGGCGGGCGGCGGAACCTTCGCCGCACCGATCGCCCGCGCCATCCTGAAGAAGTGGTGGGAGAAGCGCGCCGCCACCCCGGCGCAATCGACCAACGTGGCCGCGCGCTAGACGCGCCGGGCACCGGCTATCCCGTTGACCGGGTGCCAGCCGCAACGACAGATTGGCGGCCATGAAAGTGGCCTTCATCTCCGGCACCAGCATCGTCAATTCCGACCTGTTCGCGACGTGGGACGTGCGAACGATCCAGACGCCGTATGGAGAAGTCACCTACAAGGCTCACGGCGACCACGTGCTGATCAACCGGCATGGCTACGGTTTTCCAAAGCCGCCGCATTCGATCAACTATCGTGCGAACATCCGAGGTTTGGCCGACCTCGGTTTCCGTGACATCGTGTCGCTGAACTCCGTCGGCTCACTCAAGGCGGACCTCCCGCCCGGCAGTCTTGTCTCGTGCAGCGACTACATCTGCATCCAGCAAGGGCCGCAGACGTTCTTCGACGATGAACTGAAGGGCGGAGCGCCCGGCATCGCGAACAACCTGATCCCGCTGATTCGTGAGAAACTCGCCGGCGAGTTCACGATCCATCCCGACAAGGTTTACGTGCAAATGCGCGGTCCGCGCTTCGAGACGAAGGCTGAAATCCGCGTGGTCAAAGACTGGGGCGACGTGATTGGCATGACCGCCGCGCACGAAGCGGACCTGTGCGGTGAGATCGGGCTCAACTACAACAGCCTCGCGATCGCCGACAACTACGCCAACGGGCTCGAGGGCACGGAAATCGACTTTCAGAAATTCCGCGACTTGGTGAAGGAGAACCAAGCCAGGGTGAATCGACTCTTCGCCCGGTTGCTCGAGATCCTCGCGTAAGCTCTGGCGCCTGGCCACCTGAGCGCGGCACCCGCTGTCACGGCTCGTGCTGTCGCACGAACCGCGCCATAGGGGCTCTGGCCACCTCGATCGGTGGGGCGCACCGCGGCTAACTTCCGCCCGCACTATTGCGTCTGCGCCGCGCCTGTATTCCGTGGGCGTTCGATGAAATCGATCGGCGTTCTCGGCCTTGGCATCATCGGCGGCGTCTGGGCCCGGCACTATCACGCCGCCGGGGTGCTCGGCGGAGCTTGGAACCGCTCACCACAGCCGGACTTTCCCCACTGGTGCGCGACACCCGAGGCCGTCGCGGAACGCTGCGACGTCGTGCAGATCGTCGTCGCCGATCCGCCCGCGGTGCAAGGCGTGCTGGAGCGCATTCGCTCGAAGCTCGGCCCCGGCAAGGTGGTGGTGCAATCGAGCACGATCGATCCGGACAGCAGTGATCGTTTTCACGGGATCGTCACGGCAACCGGCGCCCGCTACCTCGAAGCGCCGTTTACGGGCAGCAAACCCGCGGCGGAGCAGAAACAGACCGTGTATTATCTCGGTGGTGACGAGGCCCTGATGGCCGAGTTGGAGCCGCTCCTGGGCCTCGTCTCGGCGAGCCGGAGCCGGATCGGCGATCATCGACAGGCGGCGACCCTCAAACTGGCGATGAACCTCAACATCGCGGCTCAGATGGAGGCGTTGAGTGAAGCGCTGACGCTGGCCCGGCGCGCAGGAATCACGGACGACACCTTCTTCGCCTCGGTCGCGCGAAACGTTTCCTATTCCGGACTGGTGAAGCTCAAGGAACCGAAACTGCGGGACGCCGACTTTTCGCCGCAATTTTCCGTGAAGCACATGGCCAAGGACCTTCGGCTGGCGGCCGGGATGGCGAACGCCAAAGCCCTGCCCGTCCTCCAAACGGTGCGCGAGCGACTGGCAGCGGCCGAGCAGGCCGGCATGGGCGATGAGGACTTCGCCGCCATCGTAAAGCTCCTGTAAGACCGGGGGTGGTCACCCGTGGAGCCCATTGACGGACTGAACCTTGGGCCCACCATGCGCAACATGAGTGACTTCGTTTCCGGTGCCGCCGTCGGCGAGGCGCGGCAAGCCCTCGGGCGCGTGCGCGAGAACATGCGTCAAACGATCAGGGGCAAGGACGAGGTCGTCGACCACGTGCTGACGTGTCTGCTCGCCGGCGGGCACCTGCTGATCGAAGACCTGCCGGGCGTGGGCAAAACCACCCTCGCCTACTCGCTCGCCCGCTCGATGGATTGCTCGTTCGCGCGCATCCAGTTCACCAGCGACCTGCTGCCGAGCGACGTCACCGGCGTGGCCATCTACGACGAGACAACCCGGGAGTTTGTCTTCAAGCGGGGACCCGTCTTCGCGTCCATCGTGCTGGCTGACGAAATCAATCGTGCCACACCCAAGACCCAGTCGTCGCTCCTCGAGGTGATGGACCGCGGCAAGGTCACCGTCGACGGCGAGCCACACGATGTCGGCT
>JAEWIY010000051.1 GCA_023386835.1 Verrucomicrobiota bacterium | reverse complement strand
ACTCTGGGTCCTTCTTTCTCCATTCTCCTTTCTCCCCGCCTTTTCCGTCTTCCTGCTTGCGCGATGGGCGGGGGCGGAGCGGGGGCCGTGCGTTTTTTGCGTTTGCCGGATCGGTCCTCACGGTCTCAATCGGCCGCTTTAGTCCCTCCGCATGTATCTCAAGGCTCTCAAGCTGCACGGCTTTAAATCCTTCGCCGATCCCACCACTCTCCGCTTCGAACCAGGAGTCACGGCGATCGTCGGGCCCAACGGGTGCGGCAAGTCCAACATCGCCGACGGGATCCGGTGGGTGCTGGGTGAACAGAGCGCCAAGGCCTTGCGCGGTGGAAAGATGCAGGACGTCATCTTCGAGGGCACGGATCATCGCAAGCCGTCCCAGCTGTGCGAAGTGTCGCTGCTGTTGACCGAGTGCGAGAAGCAGCTCGGCAGTGAATTCCACGAAATCGAGATCATGCGTCGCGTGCACCGCGACGGGGGCAGCGAGTACTTCTTCAACGGCCAGTCCTGCCGGTTGAAGGACATCCAAAAGCTGTTTATGGATACCGGCATTGGCCGGACCTCGTATTCGATCATGGCGCAGGGCCAGATCGATCAGATCCTTTCCTCCAAGCCCGAGGAGCGCCGTGCCGTTTTTGAAGAGGCGGCGGGCATCACCAAGTACAAGGCGCAACGTCGCGAAGCCTTGGCGAAACTCGCGCTGACCGAGCAGAATCTCGCCCGCGTGGCCGATGTCATCGCGGAGGTCGGACGCCAGATTGGCAGCCTGCGCCGCCAGGCCTCGAAAGCTCTTCGCTTCAAGCGCCTCAGCTTCCGGTTGCGTCACCTCAGCCTCGCGCACAGTGCGCAGCAGTACGGCCGGTTGGCGGCGGTCATCGCGGAACTCGAGGGTAAGCTGACCTCCTTGCGCGTGGAAGCGGGTGAGCGTCGCGAAAAACTGGAGACGGAGCAGGCGTCGCTGGAATCGAAGAAGGCTCTTCGTTCGCAACTTAACCAACGGGCGCAGGACGCCCAACAGGCGGTTTTTGACCTGCGGTCCCAGAAGGAGCAGGCGGAGAACGCGGCCAACCTCGCGCAGATCAAACGCAGCGGTCTCCAGGATCGTCTGGAGTCCTCGCGCGAGAATCTCGGCGAACTCGAGATGCAGCTGCGCGAGCTCGCCGCCCAGGTTGACAGCGAGGCGCAGGACAAGGAGCAGCAACTGTCGTTGCTTGGCACGAGTGACGCCGTTTTCCAGAACCGGAATCGCGAACTGGCGGTGGCGGAAGCGACGTTGCAGAAGCTCGAACAGGAACTGCAGCAGACCAAGTTTGGGCTCCTCCAGATGGAGAGCACGATCGCTCGGCTCCGCACCGACACGACGAGCTACGAGGTCGACCAGAAAACGTCCGCGCAACGGCACGACGCCTTGGTCCAGGAGATCGAATCGGTCCGGCAGCAGCAGGCGGCGGCGACGCAAGTGGTGGCGGAGTTGGAAACGCGCGTGGAAGAGGCGCTGGCCGACAAGTCCCGCCTGACGAGCGAGTCCGCCACGGCCCAACAGGCGATCACCGATCTGACCCGCGAATTTCGTGATGCCCAGCGGCGATTGCAGGAAATCGACCGCGCGCTCGCCCAACGCACGGCGCGGCTGAAGTTGCTGCAGCAGCTGCAGGAGAAATGGGAAGGTTTCGGCGCCGGCGCCAAGGCCGTCCTGCAGGGCCGCCTCGATGCGGCTTTGGCCGGTTCCCCCGTGCGCGCGGTCACGCAAGGCCTCGAAGTGAAGCCGGAGGCCGGCAAGGCCATCGAGGCGTTGCTCGGTTCGGCGGTGGAGGCAATTCACGTGGCGGACGTCGCCACGGCGCAACGCGTGCTCGCGCAGCTGGAGGCCGAAGAGCTCGGCAGCGCGGTGCTGCAGGTGGGCGAGTATCGAAACGGCGGCGACAACTCGGGCGCTGAGTTGCCGGGCTTCCTCCGACCCGCCGTTGAGGGTCTGGGCGATGTGCCGCCGGATCATCCGGCGCTGGCGCTGCTCGGGGCGTGTTACCTGGCCGACGACCTCAACGCGTTCCTGGAGTTCTGGAAGGCGCGGCCCGACTTCAGCTTTCTCGCCGTCGCCACGCGCAAGGGTGAGCTGGTCGACCGGCGCGGACTCGTGTCGGGCGGTTTCAACAAGAAGCCGGCGAACACGATTGTGCAGCGCGAGATCGACCTGCGCGAGACCGCGCGCGCTCTCGCAGACGAGCAGAAGCAGCACGACGATCAGAAGCTCGTCATCGACGCGCTCTCGGCACGCCTGGCCGAGGCCGAGCAGACGCTCGAACAGAAGCGTGGTGAAGTGCTGCTCTCCAGTCAGCAGGTTGCGGCGGTCCAGGCGGAGCATCGCAACGCGCAGCGCTCCGTCGAAGAAGTGGGGCAACGACTCGCGCGCATGGAGCGGGAGCTGGTTTCACTCGAAACCGCGCGCAACGAGGCGGACGCTCGATTCGCGCGCGCGCAGGCCGGGCTGTCCGAGGCCGAGGGCAAGGCCGCGCAGACCCGCGAAACCATTCATCAACTCGAGACCAAGGTCGTGGAGGTGCGCACCGATCGCGACGTGAAGCGTGACACGCTCAGTCAGGCTCGTCTTGAACTCGCCGAGCGGCGCCAGAAAGTGGAAGTGCTCGATCGTGGCATTGCCGACATGGAGCGCCGCCGTCACCAACTCGCCGAGATCCTGGTGCAGCGTCAGCAGGAGATCGAGGTCTGGACCGAGCAGGTCGACGAACTCGAGCGCACGAGTTCGGGTCAGCGCGCCCGCGCCGCCCAGATCGGCGGGACGCTGGTGGTGGCCCAGCAGCAGGTGGAGCAGGTCCGAACCGAATTGCTCGAGGTCGAACGCGAAATCGACGCAGTGGAGTCGGCCCAGCACAGCCTGCGCAGCGCCGCCGAAACGGCGCAAAGCGAACTCAGCCGTTGTGAGGTCAAGCTGGCTGAAAGCAGCTCCCGCGCGCAGTTCCTGGCCGAAGACGTCACGCGTGAGTTTTCCGAGTCGATTGACCGACTCGACTGGAAGCAGCTGCTGTGGCGTTCGGACGAAGAGCCGCCGGACATGAAGCCGCTCGACCTCGATGAGGACGAAGATGAAACCGGTCACGAGCCCAAGGTAGCCACCACACCGGAGCCGGCGGCGGCGGAGGAGGCGCCGGCCGAAGGAACAACGGGCGAGGGTGGCGAGGCCGCCGCTGCCGCCGTATCCACTTCGAAGCGACGCCGCAAGGCGCGCCAACCCAAGGGTGAGCCGACCGAGGCGGATCTCGCCGCGTTGGGTCAAACGAATTGGGATCAGGTGAAAACCGAAATCGATGCGCTGCGTCAGCGGCTCAACTCGATGGGCGCGGTCAACCTGGTGGCAATCGAGGAGTACGCCGAGCTCAAGCAGCGCTACGACTTCCTCAAGACACAGAGCGACGACCTGACGAATGCGAAGAACGAGTTGCTCGCGGCGATCGACGAGATCAACCGCACGTCCCAGGAGCAGTTCGCCATCACGTTCGAGCAGATCAAAAAGAACTTCAAATACACCTTCGACACGCTGTTCGGCGGTGGCGTGGCGAACCTCGAATTGGTCGCCACCGAGGACATTCTGGAGAGCGGCATCGAAATCACCGCGCAGCCTCCGGGCACGAAACTCAAGAGCATCACGTTGCTCTCCGGCGGTCAGAAGACGCTGACCGCGGTCGCGTTGCTGTTCGCGCTCTACATGGTCAAGCCGTCGCCGTTCTGCTTGCTCGACGAGCTCGACGCACCTCTCGACGAGTCGAACATCGGCCGCTTCACGGACCTGTTGAAGAAGTTCGTCGGCGAGTCGCAGTTTATCATCATTACGCACAACAAGCGCACCGTCTCGGCTGCGCAGGCGATCTACGGCGTGACGATGGAGGAGCGTGGTGTTTCGAAGACTGTGTCGATGCGCTTTAACCAGGAGCATGGAGCGCCGGAAGCGCACCCCGAGAACATCGCGGAAGCGGTGCGTGGCACCCGCGTCGCCGCGACGGCGGACGTCTGAGCGATTGCTCCGGCGATGGTCTGACTCACGCGCGGCCGACCGGCGGTGGGCCGCGTGCCGGGGTGTGCCCGCGGCCGACCTGGCGCGGGCCGAGCGAGCTCATCGCCGGTGAGCGGAAGCTTGCCGGCGCGAGGGAAGTGCGCCACGTCTTCGCTGCCGGTGGCGCAACGGCGCCTCGATTGTCCTTCGCCTGGTTCAAAAACCTTTGGTCGCGCTGGTTCATTTCGCCGGACGCCGGTCAACACGGCGAACGGCTCGCGGCGGCTTACCTGCGCCGTCAATGCGGGCATGAGATCCTCGTGCGCAACTGGCGCAACCCGGCCGATGAGCGCGAGGAGATCGACCTGATCACCCGCGACGGGTCGATCCTCGTTTTCGTGGAGGTGAAGGCGCGAGCGGCCGGGGCGCTGGTGCCCGGCTACTACGCCGTCACCGCACGGAAAAAGCGCGTGTTACGGCGCGCCTGCCTGGCTTACTTGAAACGGCTGCGCCAGCGTCCGCACACCTTCCGTTTCGACGTGGTGGAGGTGGAACTGCCTCGGGCAGGTGGCGACGCGCGGCCGGTGGTGCGGCATTTTGCGAATGTGCCGTTGTTCGGGGCGCACTTTCGCTGAGCCGAGTTCGGCGCTGCAGGGAATGCGCGGATGAATCGCGTAAATTGAGATGATGTTTATCATTCAACCGCGCAGCACGTTCCTCGCTCCTTCCGCCTTGCTTCGCCGCGCGCTTCAATCGACAACCGTCAGCTCCTATGGCCGAATCGCAACGCCATCCGTTTCTGCAGGGACTCAGCAAACATCGCGGCGCCCCGCCGACCGTGGTGGTTATCTTTGGCGCATCGGGCGACCTGACCGCGCGAAAATTGATCCCGGCCGTGTACAATCTGGCCGCGGACAACCTGCTCCCCGCGGACTTCCACCTGGTGGGCTACGGCCGCAAGGAGATCTCGCACGAGGCGTTTCGGGACCTGGCTACGGAAGCCATCCGGGAGTTTTCGCGTCGCGAACTGAATGAAGACGTGTGGGGCCGGGTCGGCGCCCATACAACGTATGTGGCGGGCGGTTACGATACGAAGGAAGATTTCGACCGGCTGGCCCAGCACATCGCCGGAATCGAGAAGCAGGTCGGCCGGGACGTGCAGATCCTGTTCTACATCTCCACGCCACCGTCCGTTTTCGCGCCCATCCTGCGCAACCTGGGTGCCAGCGGCCTCGCGCGGCGGCATCTGGACCAGCCGCACCACACCAAGGTGATTGTCGAAAAGCCGTTCGGCCGCGACCTCGCGTCGGCTCGCGCGCTGAACACCACCATCCGGTCGGTTTTCGAAGAGCACCAGGTGTATCGCATCGATCACTACCTGGGGAAGGAGACGGTGCAGGATCTCCTGGTGCAGCGTTTCGCCAACTCCATCTTCGAGCCACTCTGGAACCGCAACTTCATCGACCACGTGCAGATCACGGTGGCGG
>JAEWIY010000007.1 GCA_023386835.1 Verrucomicrobiota bacterium | reverse complement strand
TCCCCCATCCCCGCTCCCGCACCCCACGCAAGGCGAGCGCGGGAACCGCTCCACCGCCATACGAATGCCCGATGAATCCGACACGCGCCAGGTCCAACTCCGGGTGGTGCGCCTCCACTGCCGCCTCAAACCCGGCAAACATGATGTCGTAGTTCTGCTCCGCCTTCAGGTTCGCGGGGTACGGAGAAAAGATCACGCCCGCTCCATGGCTCGCCAGGTGATCCAGCAACTCGCGGTAGAACACCGGATCCGTGCCGGCGAAACCGTGGGCAAAGAACCAGACCGGCACCGGACCTTGCACCCCCGCCGGAAGTTTCACCGTCACCTCATGACCCGGCCAGAGCGGGCTCGGCACGTTGGTCGTCTCCACTTCATGCATACCGGGGCGCCCAAAGCGATCCTCCGGGCCGGGCACCGGCCCGTCCGCGCGAGCCGGGATCAAGAGCCCGACCCCGAGCGCGAGGAGGCAGAGGGGTTGACCAAAGAATCGTCGAAAAGAAGCAGCAAACAGGGACATGCTGCTTCCAACGCACTTCGCGCGATTCGGTTTCGCGCCGGCGGTCAGTTTTGCGGTGCCGTTGGCGGTTCGAGTCCGAGGCGTTCGAAGCGCCAGCGAATCAGTTCGTAGAACGCCATCCGCTTGTCCGGCGGCAGGCTGGCGGCGATCTCCTCCGTCGAGGCGCGCAGTTCGGTCTCCACCCGCCCTATCGCCTCGCGACGGATCGTCCGCATCCGGCCGGCGGACTCGTTCAGACGCCGTTGCACGTCCTTCGCCTGATCGTCGGAAAGCTGCAGTTCCCGGCGCAGGTCCTGCCCAATGCGCACGGCCGTGCGCTCCGCGAAACCACCGCTCTCCTGGGGCAGCGCGCGCAACGAACGCCGAATTGCCTGCAGCCCAAAAAAAGCCGTCGTGCCCGCGCCAACGGCCGCACCAAGAAAGAAAACCAGCGCGAGCGTGAGCCACACCCGCCAACGGCGCGGAGCGGAGGAGCGAGGGGCGTTCACCAGCCACCTCCCATTCCAAGCCCGGCGTACTGGGCCCACGCCAGATCCTGCCGGACTAGCCAGAGCTGCCAGACGATGACAGCGGCACTGGTGGACGCTCCGCCGATGCACCAACGCCAGGCGCGCGGCACCGAGCAGACCTCGAGCAGCTGCGTGCACCAGTCGTGGGCGGCTGCTTGTTGGGCCTGCCATTCCGCGGTCACGGCACGATGCAGTTCAGCCGCATCCACCGCCGGCGGCGCATCCTCGCGGGCGCGCTGCACCAACCGCTGCCAGTGCTGATTGAGAGGGGAATCCTTCATGGGTAGCCAAGTTGAGTGAGGTGGTCGTGGAGCCGACGGCGGGCGCGCCATGCCCGTAGTTTCGTGGCCGTTACCGTCCATCCAAAATGTTGCGCGATCGTCGCCAGGTCCCAACCTTCGAGATACTGCAACGTCAGGAGCGCCCGATCATCGGGCGGCAGGGCGCCGAGCAACGTCTTGACTTCGTTCGCCGCGGCCCGCGCCGCTGGATCAGCCCCCGGGTCGATCGCTTCGGGCTCACTCTCCGCTGCAACGGAATCATTCACCGTTCGGTCAACCAGGTACCGGCTGCGGACGGAGTTTCGACGAAAGTAGTCCCGCCCTACGTTGGTGGCGATCCGCATCATCCAATGAATCAGCGGCTGGCGCTCGCTCCACGTCGGCAGGCTGCGCACCACCCGGAGAAACGTTTCTTGAACGAGATCATCCAAGTCCGTCGGCGTGCGCGCAAATCGCCAGAGCAGGCGCGAGAGGGCTGCCGTGTGCCGCTCCACCAGCCGCCCAAGCGCGGCGCGATCACCGGCTTGCGCCGCCCGCGCGAGGTCAGCGTCCGTGTCCCCGGGCATTGCGGTTTCCTCTCCCGCAACGTTCATCGTCGCCGAAGCTGCCAACTCGAGCGGCGGTCGCGCGATCCAAAAACCGTCGGAGGGGAAGTTGGATAGCGGGAAAAACAAGGCAGAGACCGCCGGCATGATGGTGATTCAACGCACGGCGGCGGTTCGGGTTTCGTCGGAGCGCAAAGATTTTTCCGCATTCCTCGCGAAACGGATCAGCCCGTGGCGCGTTGAACCGGGGCATGACACTCCCGTCACACTCACACGTCTCCGCTCTCCTCCGTCGTCCCCTGCTGGGTCTGCTCTTCGTCGCGTCGGCCGCGGTGGCCCTCGCGGATCCGAACGGCATCTGGAAACTGAACGTGGAAGGCCCGGATGGCCGCACGCTGGAGAGCACACTGACGCTCGCGGTCAACAACGGCCGGCTCACGGGCACGATGGACAATCGGCTCGGACCCGCGGAGATCTCCGCGGGCACCGTCAACGGCGATCAGGTCACGTTTAGCGTGGTTCGTGAAATCGGACGGCGCTGGCGCAAAAAAACGTTCGTCTCCGAATACGTCGCCACGGTGAAGAACGACACCCTCGAAGGCCAAGTGCAGATGGTCGACCGCAACGGGCAACCACGTACGGTGCCCTTCACCGCGGTTCGGGTCGAATAGAGTAGCCGTCACTCGGAACCGCGCGTGCGTGTGTCCCAGGATTCCACTCGGCGAGCGATCCCTCCGCCAACCCGAAGACCCCCTTGGCGCACCATCATCAGAGGGGCGCGGCGCCGGGTTCGCGCCGCCGCCGCGATCACGGCGTGCCAACCCGCCGCGCACCGTCGGAGTATTCGTCACGTCACTCGTGCCTGTCGCAAACATCCAAATACGCTTCCGCCAATCGCCGACCCATCTCACGAGCCGATGGCGCATCCGCATGAATTCCGTCCGGAAGGGCGGTGAGCACAGGCATGTCGACGTAGTAAACTCCTGCCATTTCCCGCGCCGCGCGCTGGTGGGCCGCGTCCACCCGCGCGCGCCCGGGATCGTTCGAGGCCGCAGCGAAGCGCGGCAGTCGGCCGATGAGGAAGGGAACGTCAGGCGTCTCCAGATCGCGGCGCAGGCCATGGATCAGTTCCTGCAGGCGTTCGTAATAGAGAAGCGCACGCTCCTCGCTGGAATCGCTCTCGCCCTGGATCCAAACGATTGCCCGCAGTCGCCCGTCCTTCATGGCCTGGCGAGCCCGCGCGACCGCCTGATCATAGGGATAACATTGTGTGCCCTCGTGATAAGCTCCCGGACGCCAGACCTCGATGGACGACCCACCGCAGGCCACGGGCACTAGACCAATTCTTCGGGTGGGGAACGTATCCGCCAGCACGCGACCAAACATGCTGCCCGGCCCCACGCCCACAATCGCCGGTTTGTCGAAATGCAGTGGCTCCTTCGCCGGTCTCCATTCTCCGGAAGCATCGAGCGCGAGCAGATTGGGCCACTCGAGCTGGTCGAACGCTTCCACGGCACCGCGACCGGCCATGTTCGATTGCCCGGCGAGCAGGAAAACATCCCACCCGCTGGTGGCACGTTCCCGGTGTTCACGATGAACGTGCTGGCAGCCGGACAGGAACGAGGCGGTGCAGGCCACCACCAGCAGCGCGCCACGCAGCAGGAAGGTTGGGGTCATAAGGACAAGCGCGTCCATTTTTGCAGCTAGCGCAATCGGGTTCTCGGGCTCTCCGCTCTGCATCCCCCGACTCCCCCACTGGCTGGTCTTGACTTTCGCTCTCCGCGGAGCACCGGGACAGGCCGCACCGGCCAACGAAATCTCAGCGGATGCGATGGCGTAGAACCACCGGAACTTCTTGAACGCCCTCCTGCCCGCCGCGCCGTCACGGAGCGGCCATATCGCTGCTTCGTTTGTTAACACCATTGAGCCGTCGACCCTATTCGCGAGCCGCAGTCGTTTGGGACATGACCAAGTCATGGGTTGCGCGAACCGTTGGGGGACAGTTAGCGTGCTGCGCGTTTGAATATCGAAACACTTCGATCTTTCGCGGCGGTGACCGAAACGGCGAGCCTGACAAAAACGGCGGAGCGTTTGCGGGTCTCCCAGTCGACGCTGACGCGGCAGATCCAGGCACTCGAGCACGAACTCGGTGGACGGCTGTTTGAGCGCAGCCCCACCGGCGTCGCGCTGACAGCGGCGGGGCACGCCTTATACGACTCGCTGAAGACGCTGCTGCCGCAGATCGACACCGCGTTGGGCGGTGTGCGGCGGTTGGCGCGCGGTCAGTCCGGATCGCTGCGCATTGGTTATCTGATGTCGACCGCAGCAGACTACCTCAATCCGGCGCTCGCAATCGTGCGCACCCGTCATCCCGAGGTGAAGGTGAAGCTCGTCGACCTCTCGCCGGGCGAACAAATCGCCGCTCTTCGTCGTGGAGAACTGGACGTCGCGCTGGTGGGTGACGTCGGCAAATCACTCGCGCGCGACTTTTACGTGAAACGCCTGGTGTCGCTGCCCGTAGCCGTCGCACTGCCGGAGGAACATCCACTGGCGAGCCATGAGGCGCTGAAGCTCGCCGACTTGCGCGGCGAGGTTTTTGTCGGGGCAAAAGAGGAGGACCTTCCGGGCTACAACCAATGGATCGTCGGACTCTGCCGACGCGCCCGGTTCCGCCCGCGCTTCGTGGAGGATGCCGAGAGCCTTCCGCACGCGTTTTCCCTGCTGGTGGCCGAGAACGCCGTGACGCTGCTGCCCGATCTCAAGACCAAACCCGTCGCATCCGGTGTGACGAGCCGACCGCTCGATGAGCGTTCGGCCCGCTGGGATTTGAACGTGGCTTGGCAGCGCGGTCAGATGACGCAGCCCATGCGGGCGCTCGTCGACGCCCTCTCGGGGCACGTGCCCAACACGCAACTACGCGCGAAGGCACGCTAGCTGCGGACCTGCTGCCTTGCCGGCTGGAGCGGAGGCAGGCTGGCCTCGATCTCGGCACGGATCGACTGAAACTGCTTCGGCAGCTTCAAGGCGGTTCCGAGCTCATCCGGCCCTTCGTCGACCGCGAAGCCAGGAACATCCGTGGCAATCTCGAAGAGAATGCCACCGCGCTCACGGTAGTAGATCGAGCGAAAGTAGTCGCGATCCCGGAAGTCGGAAACGGAGTAGCCGCCGTTGAGCAGGCGCTCCTGCATGGCGCGTTCCGCTTCGTCCGTCGCCACACGAAACGCGAGGTGGTGAATCGTACCAGCGCCACCTGTGGCGCGACGCCCTATCGCATCGCCCACGACGTCGACATAACGGCCGGATCCACCTGGACCAGACTCGAAACGCGCTCTCGCTCCGTCGCGTCGGACCAGCCGGAAATTCATGAGGTCGGTCAATAATTCCTCCGTCGGTCGGGAATCCCTGACCGTAAGCTCCGTCGTATGCATGCCGCGGATGGCATGCTCCGGCGGGACTCCGGCGTCGGTCCAACCGGTTCGGTTGTCGTTTTCAACGGCCACCAACTCAAGTGGAATTCCATCCGGATCGGAGAACGCGAGCACCACTTCACCGAAACGGGTCTTTCGCTCGACACTGACGTCATGACTGCGCAGCCGCTCCTGCCAAAAGTGGAGCGAGGGCGGTGAGACAGACAGCACGATCGCCGTCGCGGAACCGGCGCCGCCCTGCCCTCGCGGCGCGTCGGGCCAGTAGAAGAAGGTCACGATCGAGCCAGGAGTGCCAGCCGCGTCACCGTAGTAGAGATGATACGCGGACGGATCGTCGAAATTGACCGTCTTCTTGACCAGGCGAAGCCCCAGCAGGCCCGCGTAGAAGTCGATGTTGGCCTGCGGATCTGTCGCGATCGCGGTGAGGTGGTGGAGCCCGGTGATGTGTGTATTCATAAAGTGGTTCCCTCAAGGGATGGGGATGAAAAGGGAATGTCGGATACCGGCGCTGAGCTGCTTCGTCTTGTGCCCACGCCCGTGCGTGTCTTCGACGAGCAAGACGTCCCCGCCGCGAAACGTGCGCCGCTCGCCGTCGCCGGTTTCGATCAGGATCTCGCCATCGAGCAGAACGATCCACTGCTTCCGCGGCGCCGGGTGCCAGTCGTAGTCATAGGTCGGCTCCGTCTGACGAAACACGACCCCGACTCCGGGTTGCACGTCCGAGAGCAACCCGATCTCGCCGCCTTGCTTCAGCGGCACGTCCAAGTCGGCGAAGTGGGACACGCCTGCGGTGTCAGCATAAATACGGGTGGCTTTCATGACGGTTAAGCTCAGTTCAGGAGCGGGGAGCCGATCCTGCGATGCTAAGCGACAGGTGGATGATTTCGGCGACCTTGTCGGTGAGCTCGCCGGGCTTGATGTCGAAGTCACCGCGGTTGATCGCGAAGTTCGCCCGCAGCACCAGCAGGTCTCCCTTGACCTTTGGGTCGCCCACGCGAGCGCCCAACTTGTCAGCCAGATGGGTGAAGCTCACCGGGACGCGAATCACTTTTGTGACACCCTTCACGGTCAGCTTGCCCTGCACGTCCGCGGTGAGCTGGGTGCCCTGGGCTCGCACATTCTCGAGTCCAACGGCTTCAAACACGATCTCCGGAAACTGCGCGACATCGAGCCACTGATCACTGCGCAGGTGTTCACCCATTAACGGATTCCCGACCGTCAGTGAAGCGGCATCGAGCACGATGCGTCCGCGCGTCGTCGTCGGATTGGCCGGATCGAAGGCGACACTGCCGGTAATTCCGGTGCCCGTGCCGGTGATCGATTCGAGCGGGGCATCGAGCTTGAACTGTACATGGTTGACGCCCTTCGGATCTTTAAAATCGAAGGTCTGGGGCGCCGCCTGGGACGCGACGGTGGCAAGGCCGAGGCCGGCCACAACTTGGAGGGAACGAACGAGGGATGTCTTCATGGTGGAAAAGGGAGGTTGGAACTAACGTTGAGCAGCGCGCCGACGCACGACCCAGCTTGCGCCAGCGAGCGCACCGGCGACTGCCATTGCGGCGAACGGCACCTCAATGCCTGCGACAAAGGCGTCCCGCCGGACAGGATACTCGATTCCGGTGATTTCGTCGGTTTGCAGACTGACGATACTGGTCTGCGTCCAGCCAAGCCGGGCGCCGGACGAAACCCAGAGCACAACACCGGCCAGAAGCACGGCCAGAGCGCTGTAGCGCAGGACCTGGAAAAGGCGTGATGTTTTCATGGCCCAACGTTACCGCGATCGTGCACTCCGACCTACTGCAGAGTCCGACTCGGGCTAATGCATTTTCTGCATGACCCGGCCGCTCGGCCCCCGAGATGCACCTGCCGCGAAGGGATGAATCATCATCGCGGCGAGTTGATCCAGCTGGCCGGCATACTGCAGCCTGGCCTCTGCTTCTCGCGCCCGCGCCGCGAGCGGGACGCCCACAAGCGGCAGGTGCACTTTGTTCATCGCCTGGTCGAGCGCGGTAAAATGCTTCTTCACGAGCAAGCGGTCCCGCTCGGAGGGTGAGGCAAATGGCTCGATGTTCACGCTGCCGGGCGGGAGAGGACGATGCATTCGCGGGAGCGGACGGACCTTGAAGCGACGCGCCTCCACGATGACTTCGGGCAACTTGATCGAGCCCTCGGATTGAGTTGCCCCACCCGCGGCCGGATCTTCCGTAGTTGGCGCCGACCGCCGCTGCGCTTCGGGGTCCGCGCTCACCTTGGCCGCGGTCTCTTCCGCCAGCGCTTGCTCACGGATGGCGGAATCATACTTGGGTAAGCTCTCGCGCAGGGCTTGCCGGTAGCCACTCACCTCGGCGTTCACGACACTCAACCACCCCGTCGCAAGGACGAGCAAGACCCGCCACGGGGCCGGAGGTGCGAGGACGCTAACCCCATTAACACCCCGCCAACTAACCGCCAGTTCCCGTGAAAATGGCTCCTGGGAACCACACGCCAGTGCGCGACGGTCACCGTGATTGGAACAGTCGCGCCGGTGTCTCGGCGCCTCACAGCGGCTCGTTTCCCTGAGCCGCGCAGTCCACATCTCGTCCCACTCGGCGAGCCAGACGCAACGGGATCACGGGACGTTACGCGATCGCGTTGGATTCAGTCTGTTCGTACAGCCGTTGGACCGAGTCCTTGCTGAGAACGACGATCGTGAAGACGCCCAAAACGGTCCCGAAAGGCGCGAACATACACAACACTCCGGCGACGATGAGACTGAACATGCGCCGCCGCCGGCGGGCCAGATATCGACCGGATAGGAACGTGCAGATTGCCGCGGCCCATCCGAAAAGGACAAAGAGGATTCCAACGCCGGCGAACAGATACCCGAACCACGCTGGCGGAGGAACATCCTGCCCCCCACTCATCATTTCCGGGTTCGTGATCATCATGATGCCGAACACCACATGAAAGATCGGTATGCAGGCAGCCAGCGCACCGATTCCCGCCACAATATAGTGGAACAGACCCAGCAGCCGAAGGTGCTCAACATCTTTGGACTGAGTGAACGGCGGCGGCACGTTAGGATCCATGGTGGGGTTCATCATTGGGACTGGGAAAAAAAGCGTCTCGGAGATCAGCGGGTTGGACCAGGCGGCGGGATGAGCTTTTCCTCAGCGGAAACAGGAAGAATTCACGCCGGCCTAAACAACTGCAAACGGTTCCCTACGGTGCGTTCGCCAGTGGAAGATTGCTCGCGTCGTTTCTCTTTGGTGTCAGCCCTTGCGATCCGGTCGTCTTCACCGCGGTTGCTGTGGTGTTGCTGCTCGCCGCATTGGTCGCCTACCTGCTCCCGGCCCGACGCGCCACGCGCGTCGATCCGATGATTGCACTACGCGCGGAGTAGTCGGACGGACCGACCATACGGCAGGGAGAATGACCGGAGAGTTCCGGCAACCGCGCAGCAACGGCGGCAATGGTGCGCCGTGACGCCGGATTCCGGAACTTCGTTCAATCACCCCGCTTTCACACCGCCCGACGCGTCACCGAACCCCGTTCCGCACCTGTCAAACCAACCGATCGGCACGAATTCGAGCTCACAAAGTTTCTAACACGTCACCCGTGCGGATCTCAGGTCGCGCTGATTGAGTCGCGTTGGAGCCGTCCGCGCGTTCAACCCGCCGTAGTGGAGCCGGAATGACAGGCTGTCGTGTGGTACGCACCGGCACAACGGCATCAAGCGTACGGGCGGCAGGCCTGAGCTGAGCCTGGCAATACGCGCGTCAACGGGCCCGGTCGTCCGTCCGTTCTCCCCCTCACCCACATGGAGGTTGCAGCACCCGAGCCCGGCCGCTCCGCTCAGACGTTGATCGCGCGAGCCACTCGCCCCTCACTCAAACTCAGCTCCTCGCCCCACCCCACTCCGGTATCGTCATGGGACTTCTCACGTTCAGTCTCAATCTCACCCTCGATGGTTGTGTTGATCACCAGGAGGGGATCGCCGACGACGAGACGCATGCCTTCTTCACGCGCCTGCTCGACGAATGCGGGGCGATGTTGTGGGGCCGGATTACTTACGAGATGATGGAGTGCTACTGGCCCGCGGTCGCTCGCGGCGACGAACCGGCTCCGCCGGCGATGCGCGAGTGGGCGGTTAAACTCGAGGCCAAACCGAAGTACGTCGTCTCTTCGACGCGATCCGAGTTCCCCTGGACCAACAGTCACCACCTCGCTGGCGACTTACGCGCGGGCGTGCAGAAGCTCAAGGATGCGACGCCCGCCGGCGTCCTTCTCGGCAGCGGCCAGCTCGCCGCCGAGCTGGACCGGCTGGATCTGATCGATGACTACACGTTTCTCGTTCATCCGCGGATCGCGGGTCATGGCCCGACGCTTTACCAGAGCGGCCTTCCCAGGACACGACGGCTCGACCTGGTCTCTGCGCGACCGCTCAGCAACGGAGCGACTGCCCTGCTCTACCGGCGGGCACAAAACTGACGGCTCAGGACGGGCGTCTCTGATCGAAGCCCAGCCCGATTCTCCCGGCGCTATTGGCTCGGCGGTCGAACGTGACGTTTATTACACTCCGCAACCGTCACGCAGGCTGTTCAACTCAGCTTGGCAGCACGCCAGGTACAAGCCGCGGAACCGGCGCGAGACCGAGAAAAGGGAACGCGTGACCGAATTCGCGTCGCTCAGACGGCCCGTCGCGTACGACAGGATCTGCTGGCGCTGACGGGTGGAAGAGCGGCGGGCGGTGGAAGTCATGAGGTGCGAAGTTAATTCCAGGTTGAGGGTGGAAAACGTGAGCTGGAGCACGTCCGGCCATTCATTCAGCACGTTTTTTTATAGCACGTGCGGTGCCAGCTTCCTGGGCTGGCCCGGCGGAGCGTCTGAAGGTGGATCTGACTTGTCAGCCCCTGCATCGGAAGCGGTCAACCCGCACTGATTTACCGGCGTCCGAGCGTCACCGGATTCTTGCATTTCGGGCGGGCAGAACCTCCGATAGCGCTGCTGAGGCAAGAGACCTCTTGATCGTTCAGCGGCCAGGACGGAACTGCCTCAAACCAGATGCAGCACCCACAACGTCCCTCTAGCTGCATCAGACGTTAACGTATTCAATCAGCCATGTCGTCCCACGCTGCGAGCAAGCACAGCGCCTCCCTTCCCCCGGGTTCCGATCGGACGAGCCCGCCCACGTACAACGTGAGCATGCGCGATATTGCGGAGGCGGCAAAGGTCTCGATTTCGGCGGTGTCGCTCGCCTTCCGAAACAGTCCGAAGATCTCACCGGAACTGCGGAAAAAACTGAACGACATCGCTGCGAAGATGGGTTACCACCGCGACCCGCGCATCTCGGAGTTGATGCAACATTTGCGGAAACCTCGGCCGCAAAGGATCAGTTCACGGATCGCGATGATCATTCCGGAACTGACACGGGAGCAAGAGGCGCATTATCCGCCCATCCGGGGGTTGATCGAAGGTGTGAATGAGACCGCGGCCATGGCGGGGTATGGTATCGATGAGTTCTACCTCGCAGATTCCGGCATGACGCCACGTCGGGTGCGGAGCATTCTGTTAGCGCGTGGCATCAAGGGCGTGGTGATCGCTCCGTTCGCCAGCGGAGTCGCACGACTTCCGTTCGATTGTGCCGGTCTTTCGGTCGCCACCGCAGGCTATAGCATTGAGCACCCACGCCTGCACCGGGCCTGTCCGAATTATCTGCAGATGATGGATGAGCTGCTCGCCGACTGCGTGACCAAAGGCTACCGCAGAATTGGCCTGATCATGACCTATTCGGAGGGTGGCATCGGCCACAAGCTGTTCACCTCCTCGGTTCTTTTCCATCAATCGAAGATCCCCGAGGCGCAGCGAATCCCGATCCTGCCGAAGCCGATGATCACACCGGAAAAGACGGCCGAGTGGTTCTACAACCACCGGCCTGACGTGATCATCAGCGCCGGATCCGTGCTGTCCATGTTGACCAAGATCGGCATCCGCGTCCCGCAGGATGTCGCCTTTGGCAGCATCGACATCTCGGAACCGCCAACCAAGGCGGCAGGCGCCGATCATCGTTACAAGCTGGTCGGCCGCGAGACACTCGAACTGGTCTTAAGCCAGCTGACCCTGAATCAGACCGGCGAGCCGGAGGATCCGAAAATCGTCCTGGTCGACAGCCACCGCCGCGAAGGCTACACACTGCCGTCGAAGCACGAGGACGCTCCACGACGCCGGCGCAGCCGGGCGGTCGAGCGGCCGCAGCCGGTCGTCCCTCCGTTCCGCGGATTCCTGCACTAAAACGTCAGCCGGTGAGCCGGCAGTCAGCGCGGCTCATGGCCGCCTCCGGGCAAGATCGCTCGTCGATCTTGGCGCAGGTCCCTTTCCGCCACCTCGCTTTGTCACCAGCTACCGTCAGGCCCATAGCACCGGATTTCGAACAGTGCGGCAGGAATGTTCGCCTCCGGCCGCTGTAGTTCTACCCGCAATACAGAGGTCACGACCGGTCGCTCGAAGACCACGATGGCACGGGTTTGATGATGCTCGTCGGACTCAGCCAGGACCTTGCCCTCGCCGTCCAGCAGACGGTAGCCGCGTACGCAGAAAGGCATTCGATTCTCGGGATGCCCCATGAGAACGGACTCCATCGGATGATCGAAGTCGGTGTCGAAACCGAGCACGACCCGCTTGATCTGCTGCGACGTGTCCCACTGCAGAGTCAAAACCGGACGTTCTTCGTGAGGAGCCGCGACCCACGCGTTCGGCTGATTCGTCGGGCGCGTGAGGCCGTTGAGGACGTTGGCGGCGCCAAAGAGCGCGATGGGCTGGGCGAATCGTAGCGCGATATTGTGCCCGCCAGGACGGCGTCTGGGCTGCCAGAACTCGAACGTGTCCACCCCAATGTCGGCTGGCGGTGTCTGTACCGCTGACTTCGCCACGGCGAGGTTAACCGAGTGGCAAAGGGAGAGCACGCCCGTCACGCGCCGCTGGCTCGTGCGCAGGCGAATGCCGGCATGGCCGAAGAAGCAGACGAACGCGTAGCGCGAGTCGGAAAAAACATGCTCAAACGAGATGCGCACCTCCGACTCACCGGCGTCGAGCGCGACCGTGCTCCATTCGAGCGTCACATCGGGCGTGTGGTTGTCCGCACGACTGCTTTCCCGCAGTTCAACCCGCAGGTTGCTCGCGGATGACGCGTCGGCCGAAATCCAAAAGTCGAGAGTCGATCCGGCGGTCACGGGCAACAGCATCGCCCACCCGTCCTGCAGCGGGAGCCACGGACCGTCCGGCGGAAGTTCGGCCAGGGTGAACTCACTCGACGCCGACACACGCGCCCGCGCCGCGAGATCATCCGGATCGTCCACCACGACGCCTGGGATGTGTTGCCCCGTGCGCTGCAAGGCGAGTTGGAGTTCACCGATGCGCGACGACTCGGCGAGGGCGCGCGGGCGAAGGCCCTGCTTTCGACAAAGCGCCGCGGCCGCGCCCACGGCTTGCGCGAGGTGTGCGCTCGTGGCCATCACGCGGCTCGACCCGAAGGCCACATGGGAGGCGCTGATGATGCGCCCCGCCAGAAAGAGATTGGTGATGTTGCGGCTGTAGAGGCAGCGGTAGGGAACCTGGTAAATGCCCTTGGCATGCCACTGGTTGCAGCCCGGCTTCTCGCTGAAAACGCCGTCCGAGGGATGGAGATCGATCGACCATCCACCGTAGCCGACAGCGTCCGGATGCGCGCGCTGCTCCACGATGTCCTGCTGCCGGAGAATATAGTCCCCTTCGAACCGGCGGCTCTCGCGCTTGCCCGGGATGGCACCCACCCATTCGAGCGTGAGATTGGCGGCCTCCGGAAACTTGCCGGAGTTCTTGATGTAGTCCCACACTCCATACACCACCCGCCACAATTCCCACTTGATTTCCTCGGTCGCGTGGACCGTATCCAGCCGGCCTCCGTACTCGACCCACCAGAGTTTGCATCCCTGGTCGCGCGCGTTGAAATCCCGCCACCGCGGGATCTGCGTGATGTCCTTGAGCGCAAAACTCGGCGGCACGAAGTTCACCGGGCGCCCGGTGTCCTTGGTGTAGAAGTAGAGCGAGTGACCGAGCAGTTCGCCGTACTCCTGGCTCGGGGCAAACTTCTCGCCGAACTCTTCGCTCGACTCGGCGCCCATGCGGAAGGCCGCCCCGGAGAGGAACCCCAGCACCCCATCGCCGGAGGCGTCACAGAACAACGGAGCGGAAAGATGATAGCGGGTGGAGTTCTGCGAACAGAAGCCGACGACGCTGCGGATCGTATCCGCGTCGTCCTTCTCCACCTCGTACACCGCGGTGTTGAGCAGAAGTGTGATGTTGGGCTCCGAAACAACCTTCTCCAGGAGCAGCGCGTCCACGAGCACCGGGTTGCCCTCGCGATTCCTGAAGGTGTTTTCGACCAGGATCTCATCGATGACGCCGCCCTCGCGGGCCCACCGGTTGTTGTTGCCCATGTGCGAGGTGGCCCCCAGCACCCACAAGCGCACCTCGCTGGAAGCATTGCCTCCGAGGACGGGACGGTCCTGCACCAAGGCCACCTTGATCCCGGCTCGCGCAGCCGTGATCGCCGCGCAACAACCGGGTAGGCCGCCGCCAACGACGACCAGGTCGAAGGCCAGATGATGCGTCGCGAGCTCGCGACGAATGACAGGAGGCAAAGAGATCATGAAGGAAACGGATCAAACCGCCGCAGATGAGGGCGGGACCTGCGCCGACGAACGGCGCCGGCGAATCTGCCACAGCAACAGCCATGCAAGCGGATGCAGCACAGCCATGAGATAGAATGCGGGGCTGAAGGAGTGCGTCGTGACGATCATGCCGACCCCTTTGTTCATCAGGATGCCACCCAGCGAACTGCCGGCGGCCACGACCCCGAAGGTCATCCCGAGGGAGGAACGCGGCACCACGTCCACCACCAGGGAGCTGAGATTGATCAACCACGCCATGTGCGCGAGCACCGCACACATGCCGAGTGCGAGGACGAGCCACAGGGCATCAATCTGCGGAATGAACGCCGCGAGCGGAACCACGGCCGCGCACGCCAGCATCACCCAGAGCCGGCTGTTCGCGGGCAACTGGCCGCGCTTGATCAGTTGACCCGAAAGCCACCCGCCGCTGAGCGCGCCAACGTCGGCCGCCAGAAAGATCACCCATGTGACCGAGAGCGACACCTGCGACAGGCCGCGTTCGTCATAGAGGTACTTGGCGAACCAGAACTGGAAGAAGTACCAGATCGGATCGGTCAGCATGCGCCCCAAGGTCAGGCACCAGAATTCCTTGCGGGTGAACAGCCGCCACCAGGCACCCCAGCTCTCCTCCACCCCGGCTGCCTTCTCTTCCGCGATGCCGCCCAGGATGTGGCTGCGCTCGGTATCGCTCAGCCGGGGATGTTGTTGAACGCCGCGATACAGCCACAGCCACGGGACCAGCCAGATCAGGCCGGCCACGCCGGTGACGACAAAGGCCGCTTGCCAGCTGTGCCAGCTGGCGACACCCACGATGACGACCGGAGCGATGGTGGCGCCAATCGTCGCTCCAAGCGTGTAGATGCCGATGGCAATGCCTCGCTCCTTCGGCGGAAACCATTCCGCGACCGCCTTCGGTGCCGCCGTGTAATTTCCCGCCTCGCCCAAGCCCAGCAGGAATCGGAAAATCCCGAGCGACGCAAACGAGCGCGCGAAGGCGGTGAAGATATTCGCGATCGACCACCAGCCGACAAACAGCGCGAAGCAGAAGCGCACCCCGAACTTGTCCACGAGCTTGCCCGAAAACAGGTACGCAATCGTGTAGGCCACGAGGAACAGGTTGAGGACCGAGGCGTAGTCCTCGTTGGAAAGGCCCAGCTCCTGAATGATGGTCGGCGCGAGGATCGAGAGCGTCTGCCGGTCCAGGTAGTTGAGGACCGAGGCCAAAAAGATCATGCTGACGATCCACCACCGGAGGTGCGGGATCTTCTTCAGCCCCGCAAAACGGGAGGGCGACGAAGCTGGGGCGGAAGAAGCGTCAGGCATACGCGTCGTGGCTCAATGGACGGATTGGAGGATTCGGCTCTCTGCCGGCTACCCGATCACGTGGAGGTCACCCGTCGCGCGACGGGAAAGCGCCTCGTGGGAGGTGGCTGGATTCAATCGAGCGAAGGGTTGGTCGGCGGTGCGCTTCATCGGCGAAGCTTGGCCGTTTCGGACCGGGTCTCGCGGCCGTCCACAGTGCGGCCGTAAAACTCGAATTCAAACGAGTCCGCGTTGGGCGGAAGGTCCACGGTGAACTCGAACGGATAAGTCGCGTCAGCGATCGTCTGTTTTCGTCCGTCGACCTCGTAGCTCAGCGTGACCTCACGAAACTCGCTGTCGTCGGCTTGCAAATACACATAGGCGCTGCGCTTGAGTGGCCCGAAATTGAGGACCATCGCACGAGCGCGTCCCCAGTCCAGTTCCAGGTAGTCCTGCTTCCAGGCCTGTTCCGGGGTCGCTCCCAGCAGCTTATGCTGGAATCGGGGGCGGACTTGCAGACCATCAATCGACAGCGCGGTCAGTCCCATTGGAGGAACCGTCACGCGGAGGCGCCCATTGTTCAGCTGCTCCGAAACCCGGCTCGGATCACCCGCCAGTGTTTCCACGCGGTAGGACTTTCCCGCCACGTCCGGAAGCACGGCCGGGTTGATCTCCACGTCCGTCGTGACGGCCTCGTTCGACTGATTCGTGAACGCCACGTACAGCCGACCGTCTCCGCGGGCGGTCAGGTAATTGAGCTCCACGTTCCCCGGCTTCATCAGCCGCCGTGGCATCCAGAGGACCGCGTCGTCATACTTGAAGAAGCGTCCCGGCCGGTCGCCGTAGAACTTGTTCTGCAGGTACGCGTAGCCTTCGATGAAATGCGAAGGGAAATCGATTTGGCCGTCGGACCGGGCGAAGACATCGGTCACGAGAAAATCGAGCAGGATGCTCATGTGGGGCCAGATGTGATTGTAGTGAAAGGAGTTCACGCTGAGCTCCTTGTGGTCACGCAGCGGGTAATCGGCCTTCTCGTAGATCGTCGTCCGGGCCGTGTTGATGTGATAGCCTGGGAAGTTCCGGTAGCGCCCCACTACCGCTGAGCGGGCCACATCATGGAGCAACGCGTCGTCGGTGAGGGCGGCGATGCGCAACATCCACGGCGCGTAGTTGGCCATGAAGATCCCACGATGGCCCGACATCGTGCCGGACGATTCGGGCGTCAGCCCGATCTCGGAAAGTCGCCAGGCCGGCACCTGCTCCTCGGGCGCCATCATGGGCAGATGTCCCTTGCTCTTGAGGTACCAGTAAACCGGAGCCTGGCCGCCCGGGTTGACGGTGATCAACTCGTCAGGAATCCGCGGCGCCATCCAGGTGAACATCGTGTAGCGACGAGCCCCGAGCCGGGCCGCTTCAAGGTAGCGCTTTTCTCCCGTTGCTTCGTAAAGCTCGAGGAGATCGATCCACTTGGGCGTAAAGGTGGTCCAGAAGAACTGGCCGCTTTCAAACTGGCTGGCTCCCTTCTCCATGCGACTGGCCAGGTAGGCGTCCGCGCCCATTCGGGCTTTCCGGAGAGAGCGTTCGTCACCGGTCACCTGATACATGCGCAGGTTGTTCTGCCAGGTGTCGCCCGGAGACACGTCGTCAAGATTCAGGGTGCGGGTCTTGCCCATCAGCTCGGACGCCAGCCGCAGAAACACCGGCGAGGCCCCGCGGGTGATGCCCGCCAGGGTGGTCAGTTCGCTGACGGGCGCGGCGGGTCCCGCCAGAGCGCGTGAAGGGCTCTGGATCTTCTGTTCGGGATCGAGGGAAAACAGAAACTTCTCCCTCGACAGCAGGTACTCCGCGATGGGATAGGCGCGTTGCTGAAAAATCGCCTCGTCGTCGGTCACCAGCGCGAGGTTGAGCGGGTTGAGCGCCGACACATTCTTCACCGCTCCGGGCACATCGGTCGAATAGGCACAGCCCTTCAGCTCGTCGATGAACCAGCTGTAGTTGCTCATCCCATACTCGATCATGTTGTCGAGGGTTTCGTTGAGCGAAGCGATGGCATTGCTCCGGTAATCCCGGAATCCGTACAGGCGCCGCGCCGTCTCTTCGTACGCGTGGGTCAGTTCGCCCTGCCCGACGTAGAGTCGCAGCTTGAGCGTGAACGCCTCGCCGGCGGCGCGCTTCGAGCCGGCGCCGCCCATCACCGGACCGAAGGCCATGGGCTGCGCGTCGCCCGCCGGATTGCGCAGGCCGACCCCGAAGCGGCTGTTCTCGAGCAGCGGCAGGGGCTCGAAGGGAAACTCGTCGGCATCGACCACCACGCCGACCACGGCCTCACCACGGCGAACGAAGGTGGCGGGGACCGGGCATTGAAATGCCGCTGTCAGGAACGACTGGTGCGGGAACCGGCGTTCCTGCCAGAGAAAAGGCTGCCAGAACTCAGCTGCTTCGAATTGCGCGACCTGCGGCGCGCCCGTGTAGGCCACCGAAAACCAGCCCGGGGTCCTGGGCGTGAGCGTGTACGTCAGGACCGGCTCCTGCGCGCCCCCGGCCGGCAGGGTGATCGTGGCCGACAGGGTGAAGTGCTCCTTCTCTGGAAAGATAAACCGGATCGTATCGCCCGTTCGTTCCCAGCGCACCGCGGCCAGGGTTTCCCCCGGCGCGGCTGCGAAGGCATCGGCCGTGCGGGCCTGCGTATCTCCTTCCAGAATACGGTCGTCGAACCCGTCCCCGGCCTGCGCCACGTCGCGCCGCGTACCCTTCAGGGCAGCCGGCCCTGTGGGGCTTTGCATCTGCCAGGTCGGCACGTTGTACGACACCTTTTCGACGCCGCCCGGCCGCATCGCGAGTTTCGGGTCGGTCTCGCGGAAAAACACCGTGAAGCGCGGAGAGAAGCGCCACGCTTCAGTCCCTTCCCGCTGCACCCGCACGGCACCGTCGGCCTCGAGTTTCAGGCGGTAACGGACGGGCACGTCGGCCCAGCCGGCCGACAGACAGCAGATGAAGACGAGGGAAAGGCGGAGGAGGAGCGATTTCACTGGATCAGTGGGCGGAGGATACGGGAACCGGTCGCGGTGCCACCTTGCCAAGGTCGGCGGCACCGCGATGGGAGTGCGAGCGAGCACCGGAGGCTCGCCTCATCGACGTCAGAAGCGGATGCCGGTGGTGAATCGCACCTCGCGGCCGGTTGGATAGTAGGCGGCAACCGTCATCTTCTGTTCGTCGAAGAGGTTGATGACGTTGAGCGTGAAGCTGACCTTCGCCTTGCGGACGTTCGGCAGGTTGTAGCTCAACATGGCCCCCCATTCGTTCTTCTCGTCGATGTTGTAAGGGGTGCTGGTCATCACACCGGCCGCGTTATAGACCGGCGCGATCCGTTGGTATTGCTGGGAGTACTGGTACGTCAGTCCCGCGCGCAGTCCCTGCAAGGGGCCGGACCGGAAGCTGTAGCGCGCCGCGAGCGAGTAGGTGCGCGGCGGCACAGTCTGCGTGCCGGTCGGGCGCGTGCCGATCAGGTCGGGATTGGCCACATGTTCAACGATCCGGCAGTCGGTCCAGGCGATGTTGGCCAGAAGCGTGAGATTCTCGGTCACGCTGCCCGACACATCCAGGTTGATGCCCTTGGCGCGGGTCGTCGCGCCGGGGATGAACCGCGGCAGATCAGGATCGGCGCCGCCGGGATTCGCCGGGTTGTCGGTGACCTGATTGTCCTGCTCGATGTGGAAGACCGCGCCGGAATAGGAGAACTTCCCTTCCATCAGCACGCCTTTGAAACCCACTTCCCCACCGAATGACTCCACATTGTCCAGGACTTCTCCTGAGTTGGGATCGCGGCGGGCCGAAGGCTCGAAACCCGTGGCGACGTTGCCGTACATGACGAGCTTCTGAGGAACCACGTGATAGTTCGCTCCCGTGCTGTAGGTCGTCTGCGCGGCGTCGCCCTTCTCGCCCGAGTTGTCGTAGTGGGCCCAGTCCCGGCGCAGCGAAGCCAGCAGGGCAAGTCGGCCGTCGAGCAACTCCGCCGTGTGGTTAAACAGGCTGCCATAGTAGTAGCTCTTGCTGATGTTCGTGCTGCCCGCGGTCACACTCCACGTCGCCGGATCAAACGCCGGCAACGGCAGCTTCCCCGAAACCTCCGGATTGAGGGGATCCGGATAGAGCCACGCGTTGCGCTTCGCGGCCGTGTCCATTCCGAGGGCCGTGAGCGCGTTGTTCAACGGCGTACCGGAAAGCGCCCACGTCTTCTGATCCTGCATTGAGTCGTACCAGTCGAAGGTGAGCAGGCTCCGCTGTTTGATCGTCGTGTTCCACTTCTTCGTCAGGTCGAGCTGAAAACCGCTTTCCTCGTAATCGATCGTCTGGTGAGCACCGGCCCGCCCGCCCGACCAGATTCCTTTGGTGAGGTCCGTCCAGATGCCATTCAGCGAATTGAGGGTCGTGGTCTGGGCGGCTGTCAGTCCGTCCACAATCCAGAGCGCTGGCGTCGATGTGCCATGCCGAAAGTAGGAGCGCTCCGTGTAACCCGCATTAAACCGCAAACTCAGATCAGGCGAGAAGCGATGCTCCACCTTGACGTAGCTGGAGTTGTTGTCGCGAATGACACGCTGGTGCGCCCCATTCACGTTATAGCGGGTGAGCCGATCGCCAAAGTCCCGATCCGGCATGTAGAAGGGCGACGCTTCCGTGACCGCCACCCCGTCGACCAGGTGACGCCAGCGCATGAAAACCTGCGTCCCCTGCATCACGCGCTTGGTGTATTCGTGCTCAAGGGTGACCGCGGTCTTCTCGGTGGGCCGGAAGACGAGCGAGCCGGAGACATTCGTCGTGCGGTTGAACCAGAAATCCGTTGGACGCTCGAAATCGTAATATGCCGCATCGACGCGATAGAAGAGCTTGTCCGACCCGAGCGGACCGGTGACGAAGCCGTCTGTGCGGGAATAATCGTAGCTGCCCACCGTGTGATTCACGCCGGACTTGAACGTCGTGGACGGAACCTTGGAGATGTAGTTGACCACGCCACCAGGCGAGACGCGGCCATAGATCGCGGACTGTGGGCCCTTGATCACTTCCACGCGAGCGATGCTGCTGGAATCGGGCGCCTGCGTCCGGCGGAAGCCGTTGCGGAAATAAGGCACGCTGAAACCGCGCAGCCGCGTGCCACCACCACCGCCTTGGTTCGGATCGCCGGCCGCCATGCCCGAGATAAACCGTGCCTGCTCATCCAGGTCAAAGAGCTGAAATTCCCGGATGAAATCCTCGGTCATCACGGAAATCGAGTACGGCAGATTGATGATGTCCGTGGCGATGCGAGTACCCGAAGTACTTTGGGTCGAGACGAAGCTGTCGGTTTCACGCTCTTCGACATGAAACTCTCCCAAGACGATGACGTCTTCGCCGAATGCGGACGTCGTGGGCGACGTCTGGCCGAAGGCGCTGTGAAGTAGCAGTGCGAACGCAGTCAGCCCCAGATGGGGCGCAACGCGTTTCGGGGATAACCGAGGGAACATAGGGTTTGTGGCAATGGTTTCGTGAGGGGACGTGGCCCGTGAGAAGAAGCGAGGCAGGAGCACGGATGATGGGGCTTTGATCCGTGAACACAGATCACGGGAAAGTGACTGACGGAGGAACAGGAGTGGCCTCGCGGCCACAAGTGACGAGGAAGTCAATCGTTGACCGCGGAAGATCAAAATGTCGCGACCGGCCAAATGAATTTCGCTCTCGTGAACCGATGCCGCTCCACGAGAAGCGGCTAATTTCAAGGTGTGCACTCAACCGTCGACTACCAGTGACTTTGGGTCGACGAGGCGATTCAGTTCGATGTCAGCCCCCGGAAAAAAATGGACGAGCACACGCCTGCACCTCCTTTGCGTTTCCGGCTTCCCGCAACCGTGCTTTCCGCGGTCGGCCGCCATCACTCCACCCTTCGCCCGGACCACTCGGTTCGTGGTCGCAGCTCCGGATGGCGTACAAGTAACCTTTGCTCCGTCCTTCGCAGTGCTGTATTCGGATAAGAATCCCAACTTGGAAACCCGCTGGAGTTCTTCCCAAGCCCGATTTCCAATACCAAGAGATGCGCAGCCGTCGGCCCTGCCGCCGGTGGCGTTTGCGACCTCAACGATCGCAGCGCGCGCCGGCGCCATTCGGTTCGTGCCGGCGACCTGACCAGCGTCTATGCCTACCCGCCGGATTTCGATCGGGAGATCGCTCAGTGCACCCTCCACTATCGTCACGGCAACGGGTCGTCACCGCGATCAAAGCCGAACCTTCCCCTTCGATTACAGCGTGCCCGTCCAAGGCGAGACGACGCTGGGATTCTG
The DNA here is from genome assembly GCA_023386835.1 of Verrucomicrobiota bacterium. GTDB lineage: Bacteria > Verrucomicrobiota > Verrucomicrobiia > Opitutales > Opitutaceae > Actomonas. The sequence goes on along the minus strand of JAEWIY010000007.1, from coordinate 19,134 downwards.
GTCGACGTTCCCCGTATGGACAGTCGCCACGAGCGGTCTTCCGTTGGCCGCGCACTGTTGATCCGTCCGGCAGGGAGCGACAGGCGCGCGCAGAGAGAGGTCAACGGTTTACTTCGGGCCCGGTTGAGCATTCGTTGAACTCGCCGTGCATTCGGAGGCCCCCTCCCGGCCATTCCGCATGTCCGGAGCTTTCCTCTCCCGATCCCGCATGTTTGTCGTCCCCATCGCGCCACCGCGCATTGCTCTTCTCACCTTCCTCCTCCTGGCGCCGTTCGCCGCGGCCTCCGATCTCGTGCTCGATCTGGCCGGCCCCGGCTGGAACTTTGCACTCGATCCGACCGACCGCGGCGAATCCGCCCAGTGGCATCAGCCCACGCCCGACTGGGAGGGCGCCACACCTCACCCGCGCGCCGGCTGGGACGACGCCGTCGTGCCGCACGACTTCCTCATCGATCCCCGCTACCAGTACACTGGCGTCGCGTGGTACCGCCGCTCCTTTGCCGTGCCGTCGAACGCCGCGGATGGTCGCACCTGGCGGCTGCAATTCGACACCGTATTCCAGCGTTGCCGGGTCTGGCTGAACGGACGCTTCGTCGGCACTCACGAGGGCGGTTACACGCCGTTCGAGTTCTCCGTGGCGGAACACCTCCTGCCCGGCCGGCAGAACTTACTCGTGGTCGCGGTCGACAACCGCGTGAAGTTCCGCGCGCTGCCCGGCGCGCGCAGCGGCACGACCGCCAACGCGTCGCAGTACCCATGGCTCAACTACGGCGGCATCCTCGGCGGGGTGCGGCTGGTTGCGCACGCGCCGGTGTGGATCGCTGCACAGAAGATTGAAACTGCAACTGCGGGCTCCTCCTGGCGCGTGACGGTCCGGGTCGACGTGCGCAACGAGACCTCGCAGGAACGCGTGGGCCGCGTCACGGCGAAAATCGCCGGCACCGCTCTCGAGTTGAACGGCGATTACCGCGCTGCACCGCGGGCAACCGCTTCGGTGCAGCTAGACGGAACCCTGCCAGTCCAAGCAATCGAAGCCTGGGATCTGGCCGCGCCCGTCGTCTATGAAAGCCGCGTCACGCTCGACGGTGCCACGTCGGTGCACACGACGACATTCGGCTTCCGCACCATCGAGATGCGCGACGCGCAGTTTCTGCTCAATGGCCGGGCCATCCGCTGGGCCGGCGCCAACCGGGCGCGCGGACACCCTGTGCACGGCGGCATCGATCCCGACGAACTCGTGGAGCAGGACCTGCGGTTGATGAAGGATGCCGGACTCGTCTTCTCCCGCCTGCAGCACACGCCACCCGGCCGAAATCTGCTCGATTGGGCCGACCGTCACGGGATGCTGGTCGTACTCGAAGTCGGCATGTGGGGATACACCTCGCCCGATCAGGCGTCGCCGGAACTGCGCGAGCAGTTCCAGGCTGAGATGCGCGAACTGATCGCGCTCGCGCAGAATCACGCCAGCGTCGTCGGCTGGAGTCTGGGCAATGAATACGAGTCGTGGACTCGCGAGGGCATCGAGTGGACGCGTGACATGGCCGCGTTCGTCAAGGGTCTCGATCCGACGCGCCCCGTGACCTTCGCCGCGCTCGGCCGCGTCTTGCGCGAGATCCGGGAAAACGGCGTCACTGGAGAACACGCGCTCGATCACGTCGACTACATCTCGCTCAATTACTACCTCAAGCCCGAAGACCTGGCCGACTACGTCGATCTTGTGCACGCTCAGTGGCCGGAAAAACCGGTGGCGATAACCGAATTCGGTCTCAGGGCGGACCGCGTGGACAACGAACAGGCGCGGATCGACCACTTGGATGTGATACTCGCCCAGGTGGCGCGACGCCCGTGGATCTGTGGCCTTTCCTTCTGGTCGTTCAACGACTACGCGAGCCGCTACCCCGGCTCCGGCCAGGATGGTTACCGGCGCTGGGGCATCGTTGACGAGTTTCGAAAACCACGCGCGCTCTACGAACACGCCGGGCAGCGACTGAAGCGCGGTCTACCCGCTGCGTTCACCCCCTGATCTGCTCTTCAGCCCTCGCCGTACCCACCACTGGCCCTGATACGTCCGGACCCTCACTGCTCCCTGAAGGCCACCTCCATGTTACGTGCCGCGTGCCTGATCTCCCTGACGCTTCTTTTGCTCACCTCCTCCGAGACGAGGCTCCGGGCCGACGTGACGCTCGCGCCCCTGTTCCGCGACCACGCGGTGCTGCAGCGGGACAAACCCATTCCCATCTGGGGTCACGCGACGGCGGGTGAACATGTCCGTATCCGCTTCGGCGAGACAACCGCACACACGCAAGCCGCTGACGATGGCCGGTGGATCGTCCGCCTTCCGTCCCGTCCCGCCAGCGATCGTCCCGAAGAGCTGGTCGTCACGGGCGACAATCGCATCGTCGTGCGCGACGTGCTGGTCGGGGACGTCTGGCTGTGCGGCGGACAGTCGAACATGATGATGGTGGTGCGCAACGCCCGCGACCCCGACCGCGAGATCGCCACCGCGAACCTGCCCCGCCTCCGGCTGTTTCGCGTCGCCCCTCAATTAGCCGACCGTCCGGTTCACACCGTCGGCGGTGACTGGCAGCCGGCCTCACCTGAAACCGTGGGCAGCTTCAGCGCCACCGCCTACTACTTCGGACGCGAACTGCACGCGGCGATCGATGTGCCCGTCGGGCTGATCGTCAGCGCCTATGGCAACACCCCGATCTCCACCTGGCGTTCGCCAGAGGCCCTGGCCCACGACGCCGTGGTCGCTGACTGGTGGCAGGCCCAACAACGCAAAACACCGGCACCGCGTCCTCACCGTCAACCTTCCGCTGGCCACAACGGGATGATCGCGCCGCTCGTCCCCTACGCGGTGCGCGGCTTTCTCTGGTACCAGGGAGAAGCCGATGCCACCGAAACCCCGCTCCTCACGCCACACTACGCAACGCAGTTTTCCGGCCTGATCCGGGAATGGCGCCACCTCTTCGGCGAAGGGGGCTCACTGCCCTTCTTCTGGGTACAGCTGGCCGGCTACGGCCAGGCCGCTCCCCGTGACTGGACAGGCCTGCGTGCGCAGCAAGCGCTTGCGCTCCACGTTTCGGATACCGGACAGGTCGTCGCCCTCGATCTGGGCGATGGCAACGACATTCACCCCAAGAACAAACAGGAGGTCGGCGCCCGTCTCGCGCGACTGGCGCTGCGCGGTGTCTACGGTCGCGACATTACGGATACCGGGCCGCTCCCCGTCCAGGTGGAGGCTTTCGGAAGGACGATGACGATCTGTTTCGACAGCGCCCCCCTGATTGCCCGCGGGGACCTCACCACGACCTTCGAACTGGCCGGTGCGGACGGAGTGTTTCACCCTGCGACCGATGTTCAGATTGAAGAAAATACGATAAACGTGTCCTCCGAGACGGTTGCTTCTCCGCAGCGGGTGCGCTTCGGCTGGCAGGATCTTCCCGGCGCTTTTCTCTACAATAGCGACCACCTGCCCGCTGCCCCTTTCGAACGCGTACTCCCGCTTCCGAAAGGCCGGTGACACACAGCGCGCTGTTACACTGCCCTCTTCCGCTCAACACGCGGCGGTGACCGCATATCGGGCGCCGGCAGCGGCGTGATGGTTGATGATGGAGGCAACAAACGGTCAACGAAGGCCACGAGGAATCAAAGGGTGGGTTCACAGCTACAAGGGACACCGCCAACGCCACAACGATTCCGGAGCTTAGTCGCTTGGTCGGTTTTTGATTTACCTCGCGGCGGCGCCAGGGGGACGACATCGTGCGCGGGGCTACCCCTATGAGTACCGTCGTAAATATTCTCGGCCAAGTCCTTCCGCTGTTGGCGATTCTCGGACTGATCTGCCTGTGGCTTTGGAGCAGCGGTTGGGCGGGCAAGGACGCCATCAGGCGCGGAAAGCCGGGCTGGCTTGTGGGCATTCTCGTGCTGCTGACGTGGCCCCTTGGGTTTCTTGCCTGGGTTGCGCTCCGCCCCAACGAACCCAAGCCTCCATTCGACCTGCAGCGCTACCGGGTCCAATAGTCCGCCGATGCGCAGCGCGAGCGGATGAAGACCTTTGTATTCGATGCCGACGGGGTTGTTTGCTCGGGTCAGAACTTCGGCGCGGCCCTGGAGGCGAAGCACGATATCCCGAGTGAACGCCTGCAGCCGTTTTTTTCAGGTCACTTCGTCGAATGTCTTCTGGGACGATGTGATCTCAAAGAGGTGATTGTTCCGTACGCCAAAGCGTGGGGTTGGCCTCGGTCGGTCGATGACCTTCTGGCATTTTGGTTCCAAGCAGAGCATTCGATCTGCCCAGCGGTCCTCGCTTGCGTCCGAAAGCTTCGGACGAATGGACACCGCTGTGTTCTCGGAACCAACCAGGAGGCCCATCGCGCCGCGTATCTGAGACGGGAGATGGGACTGGCGGAGGAATTTGATCATCTCTTTGTCTCCTGCGAGATGGGCGTGACCAAGCCCTCCATCGATTTCTTTCGCCAGATCGAAAGCCGCCTCGGGCTGAAACCAACCCAGCTCTGCCTGATCGACGATTCCAGGAAGAATGTACTCAGCGCGAGTTCAGCGGGCTGGCGCACGATCCTCTACCGAGGAAGGGATGACATCGGGCTGATCAGCGACGCGGCCGACCAGGTCGGCGCGCTGGATTGATTGCTGCCAATGAGCTTCGGCTGTGTGGTGCTCTCCGGTGCGAACGGCTTTTTAGGCAGCCGGATTGCCAGTCGCTTAGCGGCGGAAGGCGCGCAGATCAGGGCGCCCCTGCGCCACCCCTGCGGGGACGCCTCCCTTAGCCACCCAAATATTTGCCAGTTTATCGGTGACTTTAGCTCAACACAGCTGGCCCAACGAGTCTGTGAGGGAGCGGAGGCGGTGGTTCATTGCGCAGCCAGCTTTTCAACCGACTACACCGTCGCTCAGCGCGTTAACATTGATGGCACACGGGCCCTGGCGATCGCAGCGCGTCACGCCGGGGTTCGGAGCTTTGTGCACATCTCAACGTTGGCGGTTCTCGAGATCCGGTCGTATGATGCGGTCCTCACCGACGACTCACCGCTCAAGACAGACGGGGATCCTTACGGAGTGACGAAGGCGTTGGCCGAATTGGAAGTGCGTGAGCAAGCCCGTCTTGGGTTGCACGCATGCATTCTAAGGCCTGCGGCGATTCTCGGAGCGCATCCACGATCCACGTGGGGGACTAAGGTGCCCGAAGCAATCCGCGCAGGCAAAGTACCGCTCAGAGGCGATGGCTTGGATCGGCAGGCATGGGTGGATGTTGAGAATCTCGTGAACGCGGTGCAAATCGCGCTCGCTCAACCCGCTGCTGAGGGGAAGACCTTCAACATCGTCGACGGCCACTGGCAATGGCGCCGCTACGTCGAAGAGGTGCGCCGTTGGTTTCCACACGCCCCGGCCGCGCCGTTGATACCTTTTAGTGCGCTTGATCTTAGGACCGATCCCCTGAGCTACTTTGTTGGTTCGTTCGCCTCCGAGCGCATTCGCCGGGAGTTGGGCTATATGCCGCGTCGGAGCTTCGCGGACGGAATGAAAGAAGCGGCGCTGCAGTTCACCCAACCGACCGCTGCGCGTCACCCAGTCGGCGAATGATCGTGTTGGGCTGCTTCGGTGCCATCCAATCGAGCCGCCCGGCCAAACGTGCTGCTACGCTGGAGCGACTGTGCTCCATGTGGAAACACCAGCGACCGGATTTCCGTATCATGGCGGTACATACACCTCGACCGGTGCTTCGCCTCGGTCGGAGACTTATTGGTAGTAGCCAAAACACGAACCGTTAGCGACTGGCCAGCGCGGCAGCAATTCGTGGACGCCTGGCTGCCCCTTCGGCGCTCGGGGCCACGACATTCGCCCCAGCGAGCGGCGCGACAAACCACGCAAAGCAATGGTACGCCTAACAAAGGCCTCATCGCATCTCAGGGGTTTAGCAGCGCTAATGAACTGCCGGTGACTTCTGTTGCAATCGAGTGGAAACGACCGCGGCTAGCTCCTCCTGAAGATCAAAAAAGCAAATCCACGCCGCCGGAATGCGGCGAGCGCCGTCAGGTAAGCGGTCGCGAGCGACGAGGGAGCGAAACAATGAAGGTCGTGCCAGCGTCCTTGGTGGAGGTGACGCAGATGTCTCCACCGTGGGCCAACGCCACCTCCCTGGCGATGTACAGCCCCAGCCCGAAGCCGGCCCCGGTTGAGCGTCGACGCGCGCCGCTGACCATGGGATCGAACACCTTCGGCAAGAGCTCCTCTGGAATTGGAGTTCCGGCATTGTGGACCGTCACCACGACGCGAGCGCCGTCCGCTGACGCTGAAACGATGGCCGAATCGGGAGCTCCATATTGGGCGGCGTTTCCGACGAGATTGGACAGGAGCTGTCGCAAACGATTCTGATCCCATTCGCCGCGCAGATCTCCGCTCGTCGTCACGTGGCTATGAAACCCAGGGCAGGCCGACCGCATCTCGTCGACGACCTCGCGACACAACACGGCCAAATCCATTGGCGCCGGGTTGACGGGAATCGGACGACCCAAGCGGCACGTCGCGAAATCCAGAATGTCATTCATGATCCGCCCCGCGGCGAGCGCACTCGACTGGATCTGCGAACCGATTTCAGCGGCCTTGGGATCACCTTCCCTCATTTCAATGAGGTCGCTGGCCGCGAAGGTGATCGCATTCAGGGGAGTCCGCAGATCGTGCCCCAACACGGCGAGAAACACCTGCCGCGACTTCTCCAGGCTGTCCGAGTAGCGATGCACGGCTTGGGCGAGCGATTGATCCATCGACTCGTGAAAACGCGTGAGATCGTCCAAGTCTTCCGTATGCGGTACGGGGATACTTTCCAGCCAGAGACGCACGACGCTTGCCCGAAGCGCACGGTACTCGGCGATCACCGCGCGGATGTCGAAGCCGGAAGCCGCCCGGTCGGTGGCATGTTCCTCAGAGGCCGCGTGAAGCCGGCCTCCGACGGCTGCAGCGTCCTTTAGGCCCCTCGACTTATCGCGCTGCTCAACGGAAGTCTGAGGCGACATCATGTCCCGTGCAGTCGCGCGAAGTATTCCCTCAGCGTGATCGCGAATGTCTTGTGGGCTGGGCGCAGCACCGGGCCAGATTGTTTTCGCGAACGCATCCCATTCGTTCAGGATGGAGCCGGTCTTGGCCAAAATGAAATCCGCCAATCGCATTCGAGAAAGGGCGTGGTCGAAACCGGACCCGGGCACACTCTTCCGTTGCGCGACTGTAAGTCAAACAGCCCAAGGTTTCCGCGAAAATCAGCCGCACGTTAGCGCCGGACATCACTGGAAGCCTTGTCCCTTCGGCAGCCGGAAAGACCTCTTCTAGATGACGGGGCGCACCCGTGGCAATCGAAGCTCTTTAAACCTCCATCCGACCGAGGTGGCACTCCTTCATCATTCCGTTTCACCAACCGGATAAACGCGTCAGGGTCGCGGTTCGAGGGCCGGCGTCGCCCCGCGCGCCCGCTTCTATACGGATAACCGCCTGCCGCTTTTGCGCGTCTTTGCGACCCCGTACCTCTCCTTTGCCCAAACCCGAGGCCTCACAAATTTGCAACTGACGACGGATTCCGGGGTTCTTTGGGCATGCCCCCCCTGCTTCAGCGCTATCCCATCCGTTCGTTCCTCCTGCTGGCTTACGGCCTGTCCTGGCTCTGCTGGCTTCCGATCATCGATCGGATTTCGTCAAATCCCTTCAAGTCGGAACCCGACGTGCTCGTGCGTCTGCTGCTCGGCGGCTATGGGCCCAGCGTGGCGGCATTGATTCTCATTGCGGCCACCGGCGGGCGGCGCGCGATGCGGCGGCTGTTCGAGCGCTTTCGGCTGCGAGGCAGCGGACGGGTCGGTCACGCCGTGGCGCTCGGCTGGAGTCCGGTGCTCATGTCGCTGAGCGTGTTCGTGTTTGTCGCACGCGGCGGCGAGGTGGGCTACGTGCATTGGCCGGCGTTGGCCTGGGTCCCCGTCATATTTGCCGCGGTCTCGATTTTTGGACCGCTGGGCGAGGAGCTTGGATGGCGCGGCTTTTTGCTGCCGCGGCTGCTGGAACGCAGCGGCCCCATCGGCGCCAGCCTCTCGGTTGGGCTGGCTTGGACGTTCTGGCACGCGCCGTTGATGATGGCGGCTGCCGGCACGAGCATCAGCGGCCAGGCGCTCACCGTGTCAAACGTGTTGGCCTACCTCGTCTCGGTCACAGCCTCGAGCGTCCTATTTACCTGGATACACCTCCGCACCCGCGGCAACCTGTTCGCCTCCATCCTGGCGCACATGAGCCTCAATGGCACCAGCGTGGCGGCCGGATTCCTCCTGCCCCACCTGGAGCCAGCGCAGACGCATGCGCTCTGGTTGATCAACGTCGCGCTCCTGAGCGTGGTGGCGCTGACACTGATGCTGCGCTGGCGGATAACGGGCGAAACCGGCGCGGTTGGCGAAACGGGTAAACAGCTTGGCTCAGGGCCGGGCAACGTGATCTGAACCCGGGTCAAGCGCGCGAAAGCCTGCCTAATCTCCAGACAACGCTTCGCTTGTGCTTTTTCCGTTCCCTGCGCCCGGCTCTCCTCCGGAGATGGCGCCCTCACGGGGAATCGAACCCCGGTTTGAGCCTTGAGAGGGCTCCGTCCTAGCCGCTAGACGATGAGGGCGGCGCAGTAAAGGGGCGACGTTCAGGAGCGATCGGCAGCTTGGCAAGCGGATTTTATCACGGAGCCGGTGCGGGCTCGGCTTCGTCCACTCCCACGTAGCGGAGGAACGGCGCCAGCGAGCGTTTCCGCCCCAGGAAGCGCTCGATCGACTCACTCGCGTCGCGTGTCGCCGCGGGCGCGTAGATCTCGTCGCGCAGTTTGCGGCCCACGGCTTCATCAAGGTATCCACCCGGCGCCTGCTCGAACACGCTCGCCAAATCCGTCGCGATCGCCAGCGCCCACAGGTAACCGTAGTATCCGGCATCGTAGCCCGCGAGATGACCAAAATAGGCCGCAAAGGCCGTGTCATCAATGGGCGGATACGACACCCGCTCGAGGACCTGGTTCGTCAGCGCCACCACGTCCGGTGCCGGATCGTCGGTTCGGACCGTGTGGAGCGCGAGGTCGAGCAGCCCGAAGGACAACTGCCGCCGGTAGAATGTCGCCGCCGTCGCCTGCCGGGCCTCCTCCAGCGCGGCAATCGTTTCCGCCGGGACCTTCCGCGTGGGATCGCGATAATCCGCCGCAAAGGTGTCCAGCACCGCCTTGTCCCAGACCCAGTTCTCCAGCATCTGCGACGGCGCCTCCACAAAATCCCGCGGCACGTTGAACGACGACAGCTGGTCGTACCGCGAGCGACCCAGAAGCGCATGCATGACGTGCCCAAACTCGTGGAAGAGCGTGATCACGTCGTCATGCTTCAACAACGACGGCTGCTCGGGCGACGGCGGCGGAAAATTGCAAACGAGCGACACCAACGGCAGCTCATAGCGGCCGTCCGGCAGGGGACCGCCGTTGAGAATCGGGAAGCAGGCGAAGTGGTTGTACTTCCCCTCCCGTGGGAACATGTCCAGGTAGAACATTCCGACCGGGCGGCCCGTCTGCGTATCCGTGACGTAGTACAGCTGCAGGTCGTCCACCCAACGATCGGGTGCCTCCACCTCGGCAAACGTCAGCCCGAAGATGCGTTCGTACACGCGGAACATGCCTTCGAGCGTCGGCCCATACGGGAAATAGTTTCGTAGTTCCTCCACATCGATGGCGAACCGCTGGCTCTTCAGCTGCGTTTGGTAGTAGTTCACGTCCCACGACTCGACCTGCGCGTCGTTGTCACCCGTTTCCGCCACCTTGAGCCGGCGCAATTGCTCCTTCTCCTCGGCAAACTTCTGGTCGAGGCCGCGCACGAGGGCCTCCTCAAAGTCGACCGCGGTCTTCCCGTTCTCCGCCATCTGCGCCTCGATCTGATAGTCCGCCCAGGTGGCATATCCGAGCCGTCGCGCCAGGTCGGTTCGCAGCTGTACCATCCGGGTTAATACCGGCACATTCGCCTCCTTCGCGAGCTGGCCCCGCGCCAGGGCCACCCGCCGCCGTGTTTCCGAGACCCGGCAGTTTTCCGAGATCGCGAGGGCGTGCCAGGTGATGTTGGCCATCACCTGATAACGCCCGTCGTCCTGCTTGACCCCGGGGCTCGCCAAAAAACTCTCCGGAACCCCGGCGAGTTCCTCGGCTGTGAAGAGCAGCGGCGCCTGAGCCTGCGCGATGTTCCGCTGAAACTCGTTCTGCACTTCGTTGAGTTCCTTGCGCAGCCGCTCGACCTCCGCGCGCTCCTCGGCCGGCAAGGCGAGCCCGGCCCGACGATAGTCGCGCAACACCTCCTCCATCAGCCGCGCCTGTTCAGGTTCCAGCTGGGTGCGCCGTTTCGCAAAGCCCTCCAAAACCCGGTAGACGTCCTCCCGGTACTCGAGCGCCACGGCCCAGTTGTTGAGTTCCACCTGCGCGCTTCCCGCGGCGTCACGCACCGGCGCCTCAGTGTGAACGTTCTGCAGCAACAGAAAACGCTGCGAGACGCGGCCCACCTCAGACTTGATGCGATCCAAGGCCGCGAACGTGCTGTCGAAGGAGGTCTTGGCCAAGTCCTGGCGGGACAGCTGGTCGACCGCCTGATTGGCGGCATCGAGCGCAGACCGGGTCGTTGCTCCAATGGCTTCAGGCGTGCGTTCGTAGTCGGGCAGATGCGCAGCGAACCCGGCAGCATTGGCTTCAGCTGCGACTTCCGCAAAGGGTCGCGGAGCTCCGTTCGCCACCGCCAGGAGGACGCCGCTGAAGACAAGCCAGCTCTTGAAGTTCATGGTCGCACACGCTGCGCGGCCGAGAACCGTGCGCAAGTCCGCGCCAGTGCGACGCAGCCGCGAGCAAGGCCGCGTTGACATCGAAATGGGGCCGCAAGAAGGCGCAAAGGACGCCCATGCTGGTATCGCGTCCCGCCCCCTTCGGAGAAGTTCTCAACAAGTCTGCACCGCCTGTCCGGCGCGAAAGGTTTCTTCTGCGCCTCTTGCGCATCTTTGCGGCCACTCCTGCCCTTGGTGCGGCCACAGATCATTTCGCGGCAGGTCGGACGGCGCCCGGCTGACGTTGGACTGAATTCTTCGTTAACGGCGGCGACGCTTCATGACAGTGTGCGCTTTTGATGAACTCGTGTCCCCGTCTCCCCACCCGATTCCTAGCGGCACTGGCGCTGCTCGTCATCACCAGCGCGCTCTGCCGTGCCGGCGCCGGCCTGAAGCTCCAGCCTCATCACGAGGATGGTCTGTATGCTGTCGGTCAGACGGTGGGATGGACAATCGAAACCAGTGACGCCAACGCCACGCGCTGGGCCTACTCGCTCAAACAGGATGATTTGGTCGAGCTGCGCTCGGGCGAACTTGACCTGACCCGCGGGACGGCGGTGGTCGAGATCGTGGCCACGAAGCCCGCCATGATTCACCTGGAGCTGTCGCCGTATTCGAATTCCGGCGACCACCCAAGGACGCCCGCCGCCCGAGCCGCGAGTGAGCGCGTCCTCGCTGCGGCCGCCGTCTCGCCCGAGCAACTACAACCAAGCAAGCCTGCACCGGCGGACTTCGAGGACTTCTGGGCCGAAAAGCTGGCGGAGCTCCGTGCGATCCCGCTGAACCCGGTGCTCACGCCGGGCGAGAGCGGCCGCGAAGGCGTCGAGTATGCCACGCTGGCTTTGGACAACATTGGCGGGGCTCACGTGTACGGACAAATTGCCAAGCCGGCCCGGCAAGGAAAGTTCCCCGCGCTGCTCCTCCTGCTCTGGGCGAGCCCGCCCTACCCGTTCGACAAGGCGTGGGTGACGGACCGCGCCGCCGAGGGCTGGCTCGCGCTCAACGTCATGCCCCACGACGTGCCGGGAAACCTACCCACGGAATTCTACGCGGCCCTCCCGCAGCTGATCAAAAACTACAACACGATCTACGACAACGACCGGGATCGAAACTACTTCCTGCAGATGTATCTCGGAGACGTTCGGGCCGTGGACTATCTGCAAAGCCGGCCCGACTGGAACGGGGAGGTGCTCCTCGTGACCGGCACCAGCATGGGCGGACAACAAAGCCTGGCCGTCGCCGGTCTCCATTCCGCGGTGACACACCTGATCGTGCATGTGCCGGCGGGTGCCGACAGCAACGGGGCGCTGCACGGACGCGCCGCCGGTTATCCAAACTGGGATTCCACCCGGCCCGACGTAATGCGAACCGCATTGTATTTTGATACCGTGAACCTCGCGGCCGGCATCAAGGCCACTTCACTCGTTTCGATGGGCTTCATCGACGAGGTCTGCCCACCCGCGGGAATCTGGGCTGCCTTCAACCGGATCCAAGGTCCGAAGGAGGTCGTGCCGCTCGTCGACTCGCCACACAACCACCAGGCCACCGTGGAACAGCAACGGCCGTACACGGAACGGGCCGAGGCGTGGATGTCGGCACTGGTGCAGGGACGGGCGCCAGACGTTCGTCCGCTACGCGCGAAGGAGACTCGTTAAGCGGGCCCGAGCACTTCCCTCCGCACACGATTTGCGGCGGTCAGTAGCGGGTCGAGGCGAGTGGATGGTCAAGGCCAGGTGTTGCCCCCTCGCCCATGGCCGCTCATCGCCCACACCAGTCTTACGAAGATCATGTTGACCGCCTGGTTTCGCGTTTCAGCCGCGACCAGGCCCTGCGAACCGCGGTCGGCGGCGAGTTTAATGCCGTCGGAAAACTCGAGTATCATCTGCTGCGCGCGCTCGGCCTGCAGGAGACCGATCTCGTCATCGATGTGGGTTGCGGCAGCGGACGGCTCGCGGCGCAGCTCTCGCGCTGCCGTGAAGTCCGCTACCTCGGCTGCGACATCGAGCCGCGACTGCTCGCGTACGCACGCGAGATCAGCGAGCGGCCGGATTGGAGCTTTCTCGTCAACGACGGTTATCGCATTCCCGCCCCGGCGGAGCAGGCCCAGTTCGTCTGCTTCTTCTCCGTTTTCACCCACCTGCCCCCGGAACACGCGTTCCGCTACCTGATGGAGGCGCAGCGGGTGCTCGTCCCGGGCGGGTGCGTCGTGCTGTCGTTCCTGGAGTTACGGATCCGTTCACACTGGGTTGTTTTCGAGCAGGCGTTGCGCGCTCCAGAATCTGAATACGGACGCCACCTCAATCAGTTCACCAGTCGCGACGCGCTGGAGGCTTGGGCCGAGCACGCCGGCCTGCTCCTCGAACAGGTGCACGACGGCGACCGCCCGCACATCCCGATTCCCGAAGAAATCCAGTGGGAGAACGGGGCCCGGATGGGCACGCTTGGGCACCTCGGTCAGTCGGTGGCCGTCCTGCGCAAGCCACTCGTGGATGTCCCACTAAAACGCAGCTGAGCTCTGACCAGTGCGGTGCCGCGCCGATCGAAGCCGCACCACCCGCGCCGAACACTCCGCCAGCCGATCCGCTTGCGGGCAACCCCGCCCCGGGCAGACTCGGGGCATGCGTTCCCCCGTCTGGCTGTTGCTCGCGACCACGGTCGCTTCGGTGTTGTCGGCCCTACCCTGCTCCGCCAGCGAGACCTCGCTGTGGTCACGCGAAAACCTCGTCGCGTGGTGTATCGTCCCGTTCGACGCCAAGAAACGCGGCCCGGTCGAGCGCGCCGAAATGCTGCAGCGATTGGGACTCACGAAGCTTGCTTACGATTTTCGCGACGAACACATCCCGACGTTCGACGCGGAGGTAAAGGCCATGCAGGAGCACGGCATCGAGATCGTGGCGTGGTGGTTTCCGACCACGCTCAACAAAACCGCGGAGACGATCCTGGACGTAGTCCGGCGTCACAACCTGCGTTTGCAACTTTGGGTCACCGGCTGGAATCAGCCATGGTATGCTGAGGCGACGCCCGAACGGATTCTGGAGCATGAAGTCGCACGAATCCGCACCCTCGCGGATGCAGCGAACAACGTGGGTTGCACGGTGGCCCTGTACAATCACGGCGGCTGGTTCGGGCAGCCGGAGCATCAAGTTGCGATCATCGAGGCCTTGCGCGTGCAGGGCGTTCGAAACGTCGGCATCGTCTACAATTTTCATCATGCGCACGAGGACGTCGCGCGCTTCGCCGAACTCTGGACCCGGATGCAGCCCCACGTCGTGGCAGTGAATCTCAACGGCATGGTTCGCGACGGAGAACGCCGCGGGCAGAAAATCGTCCGGCTGGGCCAGGGAGACCACGAGCGTGAGATGATGCAGATCATCCAGCGAAGTGGGTGGCGTGGCCCCGTCGGCGTCCTCGATCACCTACCGGAGTTGGACTCCGAGATCGTGCTGCGCGAGAACCTCGCCGGCCTCGCGGAGCTGGCAAAGCAATTGCGGCCGCCGAGCGCCCGCTGATCGAATCGGTTCATCGGGAAAAGATTCTCTCCGCCCGGCCCAGCGAAGTTTTGCCAGCGCGAGGGCATTTGCCTGACTTCCCGCGCATGTGTTTGCGCTGGTTGCGTCCCGTTCTCCTGACACTGCTGCTCGGCACCCCCGTCCGAGCCGCGGATCCGGTGGTGATCCTCATCTCAATCGACGGGATGCGATGGGACTACCTCGACCGCTACTCGCCACCCCATCTGGTGCAACTGGCGCGCGAAGGCACACGTCTGTCCCAGCTGATCCCCACCTTCCCGACCAAAACGTATCCAAACCATTATACGCTGGTCACCGGACTTCGGGTGGAGCGCCACGGTATCGTGGGCAACGAGATGTTCGATCCAGAGATGGGACGCTTTTTCCGGCTGCCCGACCGCGCGGCTGTCACCGATCCGCGCTGGTGGGGTGGCGAGCCGATCTGGATCACCGCCATGAAGCAGGGCCGAAGCACGGCCTCCATGTTCTGGCCCGGCAGTGACGTGAAGATCCACGGCCAGCAACCGACGTATTGGTACCACTACGACCACGACAAACCGCACGCCGAACGGGTAAACCAAGTGCTCGCATGGCTCGATCTGCCGGAGGCTGAGCGGCCCGCGCTGATCACGACGTATTTCGCCGCCGTTGATGATGCCGGCCACAACTTCGGTCCGCTCGCGGAGGAGACGCGCCTCGCGCTGCTCGACGTGGATCGTTCGATCGGCGACCTGCTGGCGGGTCTGCGGGCGCGTCATCTCCAAGACAGCGTCACGCTCCTCATCGTTTCCGACCACGGGATGGCCGAGATCAGTGAGAACCGGATCGTCTATCTGGACGATGCGCTGCCGCGCGAACTCCTGCGCTACGATTTGCTGGGGCCCATTGCCGGATTGCGCCCTCCTGCGGACCGCATGGAGGAAACGCTGAGCCGGCTTCGCGCGCTGCGGCACGTGCGGGTCTTTCACAAATCGAACCTGCCGCCGTCCCTGGGGTATACCCAACACGTGCGGATTCCCGACGTGTTGGTGATCGCGGATGACGGCTGGGAAGTCTGGACACGGGCCGCCGCCGCAAAACGCGAATGGGCATCCGCCCGCGGCAATCATGGTTTCGATTCCGCCTACGGTTCGATGGGCGCGACCTTCATCGCCTACGGCGCGCGTATTCCCCACGGCAAGACACTCGGGGCGGTCGAGAATATCCACGTCTACAACCTGATGTGCGCGCTGCTGGGAATCACGCCGGCACCCAACGACGGCGACGACCGGTTGGTGCGCGCATTGCTCAGCCCAACCGAAGCCGACGATCCCACGCCGTCCCGCTGAGACTCACTCAGCGGTCAGCAGCCGATTGGGTTGAATCTGTGAGGCGCCGCGGGCCGGCCGCCACGCTCCCACGGTTGCAGCCAACCCAGCCGCGAGCACGGCCGCGATCGCGGCGACCACGTCCCACGCCGGCAACCAACCGCGCAACACGGGCAACTGGGCCGTCAACGCCAGCAACACGGCACCCGCGAGCGCTCCCAACCCGGCGAGCTTCCAGGCATCGAGCAGGATCTGCCGCAGGATTCCCGGCTGATCCGCGCCCAGGGCTAGGCGAATGGCAATTTCACGCCGACGCAGCGTCACGAGATGCGCCAGCACTGCCCCCATGCCAAGCGCCGCGAGCAGCAGCGCAACCAACGACAAAGTCGCAACCAGACGCGAGGTCATGAGCGAACCGCGCAGGTCCGTGGCAATGCGCTCTTCGAGCGTCAGCCAGCGATGCCAAACGATCGCGGGCTCGAGTTCCGCCAACGTGGCCCGCACGGGCGCCGCCAGCGTCTCCACCGCACCCTCCGTCCGGACGGCCAGGAACCCCGCCCGTTGACCCGCCTGCATCGCCGGGATGAAGAACATTGCAGGCGGATCCTCGCTGACCGCGTTCACCCGGACATCACCCACGACACCAACGATCGTCCAATCCTGATCGTCGGGCTCCGAACCGAAACCAAACCGCCGTCCCAACGGCGCAATTTCGCCGAAAAGAGCGCGAGCAAACCGTTCGGTCACCACCGCCACATGCGGCGCCTCCGCCGTGTCGGAGGCTAAAATCTCCCGACCGTGCAGCAGGGAAAGCCCAGTCGCCTCGAAGTAGCCGGGCCAGACCTGGTCCGACTGAAAATGTCCGAACCTCACCTGTACGTCATCGCCCCTCGGATACACCCCGCTGCGGTTCGTGCTGCCCGACAGGATACCGTGGGCGGAGAATCCCACCGCCTGCACGCCGGGCAAACCCCGCAGCGCCAGTTGGATGCGTTCGCATAGCGCGGGCACCTCCTCGAACGCATAACCCGCGGCGCTCGGATCGAACGTCGCGGTCAACACGCTGTGCCGTTCGAATCCCGGGTCCGCCGTCAGTGTGCGCTGCAACTCGCGGGTCAAGGACACCGCCACGGTCACAAGCACAACGGCAATCGCCATCTGCACGACCACGAGCATCCGCCCCAACCGCACCGGCGCTCGCATGACCGCCACCCGGCCGGACAGCGCCACCAAAGGATCCAAACGCGCGATCAACGCCGCCGGCGCCCAGGCAAACGCCATCGTCAGCACACCGCCAAGCAATCCGAGACCGAGCAGCGGACCGGTGCGGATCAGCTCCGGATCCAACTCCTGTCCCGGCGCCAGAATCCGAGCGCCGAGGGGAATCAGCCACGACGCCACCACTGCGCCGCCGAGCACGCCCAGAAGCGCGAGCACCAGGGCTTCACTCAAGGCGAGCCGGGCGACGCGCCACCGGCCGGAACCCAGCGCCAGCCGGACACCGAGCTCACGGTGCCGCGCCAGTGTGCGCACCATGAGAAGATTGGATACGTTGGCCCCGGTCAGCAGGAGCAGCGCCGCTGTAATGATACCGAGAATACGGCTGGTGGAGCCAAAACTCGAGCGAAAATGCGAGTAGCCGGTCGGCGCAGGCTCCACGGTCCAGCTGGGCCGGCCGATCCCCGCGAGATCAGTCGAGTCGCTGATCTGCTTCGCGATGTCCTCGCGTGCCGGACGATCCGCCTCGTTGATCTCCGGCATCAGCGCCTGCGGTACACCGTGCGGCCAGCGAATCAGCAGGTGAATCCAGCTGACGCGCTCCTCCCGGTTCCAGTCCGGGTCGTTCGGCCGGTCGTCACCACTGAAGACCCACGCATTGCCCGAGATGCGCAGCGCCGGCTGCAACGCCGCGGGCAACCAGAGCTGCACCCGCTGCCCGACGACCACGCCGGCGAACGCTTTCGGCGCCACACCCACGATTGTGACGGACTCACCATTGACCCGGACCACCTGCCCCACCGCGGCGCTCGCCTGACCAAAGCGCTCCTCCGCCCACGTTTCACCGGCGACGGCGACGAAACCAGGCGTCCCGATGCGATCGTCCGCCGGCACCAACAGCCGCCCAGCCAGCGGCCCAAGTTGCAAGGCGGGGAAAAAGCCGCCATCGACCAATTGAATCTCAACCCGCTCGGCCGTGCCCGCTCCCCGCTGCACGGTCGCACTCGATTGCGCGGCGTGTGCAGCCAATGCCGCCCCCGGCGGCAGTCGCTCCGCCAGCCGACGGGCGGTCCCGGCACTAAAGAAAGCAGCGCTGCCATCGGCTGCCCGCACGAGGTGAATTTCCTGCGGCGCCGGGACCGGGAGTGGACGGAGGAAGACCGCGTCCACCAGCGCGAGCAGGGTCGCGGCCGCTCCGACGCCAACAGCCAGAACGGCCACGATTCCCCCCGTAAACGCCGGACGGCGCCCCAACCCGCGCAAGGCCCACCACAAGTCCCGGCCCAACTCCTCCAGGAAGGGCCAGCCCGCCTGCGCCCGCAGCTCCTCCCGGACACGCGGCCTGGCGCGCCACGTCGGGAGAAAGGCCGCGACGCTCGTACTCGGCCGTCAACTCTTCGAGGTGAAACGCGAGTTCCTCCTCCATCGCGGCCACGAGGCGGCGACGACGAAACCAGTCGCGGGTCCGGGCGATGAGGCGGCGCATCGGGTAAGAGCAAAAGAACGACGAGACGCGCAACCGGTTTATCCGGCGACTCCCGGAGCCGAAATCACTTGGTTGACGGCGGCGCTGATCCGCTGCCAGCGATCCACCTCGGTGGCCAGCTGCCGCCGCCCGGCCCGAGTCAACTCATAGAAGCGGGCGCGCCGGTTGTTCTCACTCGTGCCCCAATCCGACTTGATCCAGCCCTGCTGCTCCAGCCGCAGCAGCGCGGGGTAAAGTGTGCCTTGGTTTAACGCGAGCACGTTCCCGGACACCTGCTCAATCCGTCGCGCGATGCCGTAACCATGCAGCGGTCCCAAAGTGTCCAACGTCCGCAGGACCAGAAGGTCGAGCGTGCCCTGCAGCACATCGAGGCGCTCATCGGCCAAACTCATGTTGGCAATCAACAGGACGCTTCTGTTGGCCGTCAACAGGAAACGTCCGAGCCGACGCTTAGGTGCCTGGGGCGACTGAGCCCAAGCCGTCCCACCCGCAGCACTCCACCTGTGGTGGGCCGCCAGGCGTCCCTAACGACCCCGTCGATCAACCTCCTGCACGCGGATTCCGGACGTTGTCGATCTTCTCTAGTCGTCTCGATCGAACGCGATCCCGTGTGTTTGCGCTTTCCCGTCTGCCGCGGTGCTCGACTCAAGTCACCTGGTCAACGGACGGTGACGCATAACACACGTCGCGTTGTCATCGCGTGTTTTTTCGGGGTCTGGGGGCACACACCCGGGCAAGGTTAACTCGC
>JAEWIY010000004.1 GCA_023386835.1 Verrucomicrobiota bacterium | reverse complement strand
TTTCCTTTAACTCCTTAAACTTAAACTTCCCACTTAACCACCCCGCGGCTCCGCCGCGGCTCCGCCGCGGTGTTGCCGCGATGTTGCCGCGGCGATTCCGCCCGCCTCGCTTGCCTGGGCGGCCGGTGCGCATAGGTAAGGGGACCTGCCCCCTCTTTCTCCGACCCTTTTCTGCCGATGAAACGATCCCTTCCTTCTCTTCTGCTGGCCGTTACCTTTTTGTCCGCGATCGGGTGGGCGGCCGCACCGGCACTCGATCGCGAAGGCAATCCGGCGGGTTTCAAGACCCTCGCGATTGGCGATCCCGCGCCGGACTTCTCGCTGCCCGGCATCGATGGCCGCACGTACTCGTTAAAGGACTTCGCCGGGCCGGATGTCCTGATGGTGCTCTTCACGTCAAACCATTGCCCGACGTCACACGCGATCGAGCAGCGCCTGCAACGGCTGCGCGCGGACCTGCGCGATCGCAGCTTCACGTTGGTCGCGATCAACCCGAACCATCCGGAGGGCATCCGGATCGACGAACTCGGTTTCGGTGAGTTCAACGACTCGTTTGAGGACATGAAGCCCTACGCGGAGAAGAACGGCTGGGACTTCCCGTATCTCTACGACGGTGAAACACAATCGACCGCGCGGGCGTACGGCTGCGTCGCCACGCCGCATGTGTTCGTCTTCGACCGGGACCGGCGCCTGCAGTACGCGGGGCGTTTCGACGACTCGCGCTTCTTTGATGACGACACGGTGAAGTCCCCCGACGCGCGCAACGCGATCGAGGCGCTGCTCGACGGCCGTCCGGTGCCGGTGGCCCTGACGAAGCCGCACGGCTGCTCCACCAAGTGGCGGGAGAAGCGGACGGAGGTGGCCCAGATTCAGGAGAGCTGGACGAAGATCCCGGTGACGATCGAGCGACTCGACGACGCAGGCATGGAGAAACTGCGCGCGAATCCGACGAAGAAGCACCGGCTCTTCAACGTCTGGGCGACGTGGTGCGCGCCGTGCGTGGAGGAGTTCCCGGACCTCGTGGCGATCTCCCGTCAGTACGACATGCGCGAATTCGAGTTGATCACGATCAGCCTCGATGACCCGCGGCAGGAGAACCGGGCGAAGGCGTTTCTCGAACGCCAGGGAGCCGGGCTGACGCCGGCGCGACAAAAGTCGGCCGAGCGCGAAGGCCGCCGCACCAATCACTATCTCTACGAAGGCGCCAATCAGGAGGACCTGATGACGCGCCTGGATCCCGAGTGGCCCGGCGCCGTCCCGCACACCGTCCTGGTCGCACCCGGTGGTGAGATCCTCTGGCGCCACAACGGGGTAATCGATCCCGCCGCCGCGCGCGTGGCGATCGTCAAAGCCCTCGGGGCGTACTACACGCCCGAATGAAGGTTCCAGACCAGCGACCAAAGAACGCCACGTCAGCGGAGGAGTTCACGCGCTTCAAACCTCATTCTGTGGGTCCGCCGTAACGTCGTGGTGAATACACCATCCTAGCCGGACGGCCCATGGTGCGGAACGGGAGATTCAGGCAGGCTGAGAACGTCACACTGAATTCAACCCTTTCTTATGAACACCACGACCTCCACTGCTCCGCTCACGCCCGCCACGACTGAAGACAAGACGACTGCGATCGTCAGCTATCTGACGTTGATCGGGTTTGTCGTGGCGGTGGTTCTCCACGGGCAGAAGAAGACGCGCCTCGGTGCGTATCACCTCCGGCAGTCGCTCGGCCTGATGCTCACTGGCGTCGCGGTCATGATAGGCGGTACGATCCTTGGATTTATTCCCTTTCTTGGATGGCTGGTTAGCCTCGCGGCGTGGGTCGGCTTGCTTGTCTTGTGGGTCACCGGTCTCATCGCCGCCGCTAATGGCGAGCAGAAGCCGGTGGCTGTGCTAGGCGCACATTACGAACGGTGGTTCGGACGCACCTTCGAGTAAGCGTTCGCTGGCCCGTTGCGTCACCGCCCGGCCTGGTTGGTTCGGGCGTTGGCGCGAAGGAACACGCACGGAAGTCGTCGCGCCACGCCGGAAGGGGCCGCGCTTTGCTCTGGGCTGAGTTTCTGGCCCGTTGTGAACAGCTGGGATTGCCCGGTCGTTATTTAGCGTTGCGCCGAGGAGGAGCCGGACTGGGAAGTGAGCCGGTATAGACCGCCTTCACGGTCGTCCTCGATCACGAGGAGTGCTCCGTCCGGCGCCTCGATGACGTCCCGAATTCGCATACCCAAATCAATTCGCTCCTCGATCGCGACCTGGCGCTCGGTGAGGACCAACCGAATCAAAGCTTTTGAGGACAACCCGCCAACGAACAGGCTCCCGCGCCACTGGCGGAACATCTGGCCGTTGTAGAAGGCGGCGCCCGAAGGAGAGATGACCGGCGTCCAGCTGCGGAGACTCGCCTCGAACTCGTCGCTCGTCCCATGTCCCGGAATCGAGGTGAGCGTGCTTGGCACACCGGGCCGGCCGTAGTGATCACCGTCACTCACGAGGGGCCATCCGTAATTGGCGCCGCGTTTAATCAGATTCAGCTCATCGCCACCGAGCGGACCCATTTCGACAATCCAGAGTCGACCGGTGGCCGGGTCGAATGCGCACGACAGCGGATTGCGGTGGCCGTAACTCCAGATGTCGGCGCGCGCGTCGTCTTGGCCGAAAAAGGGATTATCGCGGGGGATGGAGCCATCGGTGTTGATGCGCACCACCTTGCCCAGGTTTGACGCCAAATCCTGCGCCGGTTCGAACCGCTTTCGATCTCCCGATGTGATATAAAGCGTGCGGTCCTCCGCAAACGCGAGACGACCCCCAAAATGGCCGCGTCCAAGTGTTTTGGGCACCTGTCGCCAGATAACCTTCACATCCCTCAGTTCGTTCCCCTCCAGGCGCGCTCGGGCCACTGCCGCGCCGCGGATAACCGTGTCGTTCTTGTCCACAGGGGTCAGGCGATAGTCGTCCGTCTCGCCGATCTGCGGTGCCTGCTGTTCGGCGGCCTCCGAGAACGAAAGATAAATGAATCCGTTGCGGGCGAATTCAGGATCAATGGCAACGTCCATCAGACCACCCTGCTCGGAGGGGGAGTCGATATAAGCCACCTTCGGCACACCCCGGACCGGTTCGGACAGCGCCCCGTCAGCCCAGATGCGCAGGTTGCCGGGTTTTTCCGTGATCAGTAATCGGCCGTCGGGCAGGAACTCCAAACCCCAGGGGAGGTTGAGCGTGGCCAGACGTTGCACGCGAAGGTCACCCATACTCGATGACACGGCGTTCGCTGGTGCTGCAGGGGTGGACTGTGCGTTTGCAGTAGAGAGGGTGCCGAGCGCGGCGCACAGGGCCGCTGTGGCAGGGAATATTCTCCCGCGCGTCGATCGGAACAGGGTATTCATGATCAGTCCTGGTTTTGATGCGTGGATGAATGTTTGGGCTTTTTGAAGACGCGTGCTGCCAGGGACGGCTGCGCTGAACTGTGGACACGCCGGTTCGCAGCAAACCCGCTCTCGAGCGCCACCGTTGTTCTTTGCTGGCGCACCCGAAGCTCCTGTGTGCCCCGCTCCCACATCTCGGGTGCCCCTTTTAGTAGCCCATGGCGGCGCCATCACCCCGTGGGTCCGCGCCGCCTTCATACAAGCCCTTCTCGCGATCGATCCGAATCGCTTGTGCATGCCCGAGCGTGCCATCCCACGGGCCCACCATTTTGACCGGCTGTCCACGCAACCGGAGTTCGCGCACCGTTTCGTCCGGAATCCTGGACTCGAGCCAAAGGTCGCGCGACTCCATGCCCCAGGTCCGCCCCATCAACCAGCGCGGCGCCTCGATGGCTTGCTGCACGTCGTAGCCGAAGTCGACCAGCCGGGTGAGCATTGCCGCCTGTGTCTGCGGCTGACCTTCGCCTCCCATGGTGCCGTAGGCCAGGACTGGCACGCCGTCCTTGAGCATCATCGCGGGAATGATCGTGTGGAAGGTGCGTTTGCCGGGTTCGAGGCGGTTCGGGTGGTCCTCGTTCAACGAGAAAAAGCTTCCGCGATTCTGCATGATGATGCCGGTGTCGCCCGCCACCACCCCTGATCCGAAGTCGTGGTAGATTGATTGAATCACCGACACGACCAGCCCGTCTGCATCGGTGGCACACAGATAAACGGTGTCACCGCCCGGCGCGCGGCGTTCGGATTTGGTGCCGTACCGCACGCCGGGTTCGATCTCGCCGCCGGAAAGTGCGTGCTGGTCGTTGATCAGCCTGCGCCGGGTCGCCGCGTAGTCCTTGGAAAGGAGCTGATCGAGCGGGATGTCGACGAACTCGGGATCGGTTAACCATTCGTCGCGATCGGCGAAGGCAACCTTCACCGCCTCGACGAGGTGATGATAGTACGCGGCGGTGCCTTCACCCCACGAAGCGACATCGAACCCTTCCAGGAGGTTGAGAATCTGCAGGGCGGAGAATCCCTGCGTACTCGGCGGCAGTTGGAACACGTCGTAGCCGCGGTACGTCGTCGAAATCGGCGTGACCCAGCGGGCGTGATAACCGGCCAAGTCCTCTGGGCTCAATGGAGATCCTCCGTCGGCCAGCGCGGAGCACAGGCGTTGAGCGATCCGCCCCTCATAGAAGCTGGCCCGTCCGTTGGAAGCCAGGTCCTCCAACGTTCGGGCGAGATCCGTCTGCACCAGGCGCGCTCCTTCCCGTTGCGGTCGGCCCTGGGCGAGGAAGACACGAGCGGTCTCGGGGTACTCCCGGAGGATCGCTTCGTCCGCGGCGAGCCAATCGGCGAGCGAACGGGTGATTGCGATGCCTTGCCGTGCGTACTCGATGGCATCCGCAAACAGGGTCGCCCACGGAAGTCGGCCATACCGCTCGTGTGCGAGGCGCCAACCGTCGACGGCACCGGGCGTGGTGAGCGCGGCGAGCGGACCGCGCGCCGGAATTTCGTCGGCGCAGCCACGTTGACGGAAGTAGTCGCGGGTCGCTCGCTGGGCTGAGGGCCCGCTGGCATCCAGAGCTTGCACGCCGCCGGTGCCAGGCCCGGCGATCAGCCAGAAACCATCTCCGCCCAAACCGGCCATGTGCGGGTAGACGACGCAAAGGGTGACGTTCGCGGCGATCGCCGCATCCACCGCGCTGCCTCCTCGTCGCAACGCATCCAACCCCGATGCGGAAGCCAGGTAATGGGGCGTGCTGATCATGCCCCGCGGGGCATAAACCGGAGGGCGACCCGTGCGGGGACCGTTGGGATGACTCATTTTGATTCCTGGTTATTGTCCGTCTTCTCGGGGCCGCTCTCCGCCTTTGATCGGGCAGGCGCGCAACACAGTCGCTGGACGGGCGGGATCAGGGCGGCGACGACCAGGGCGAGGAGGCCGATCCACAGGAGAAGCCGCGGGCCGCGGGTCGTTCCGAGGCTGACGAGCGGAAGGCCAATCAGGAACAGCACGAAGGACGTGGTGAGGTAGACGATCCGGTTCCTGAGAAATGCGACCATGGATCAACCCTCTAATTGCTCCACCACACCAATAAAACCGTGGCCGCCCCCGTGAGCAGGAAGGTGGCGACGGTCCAAGGGATGGCCTTGCGGATGATGGCTCCTTCCTGACCGTTGATGCCGGCGGTGCTGGCGCCCATCACCGCATTGGCCGGCGCGATCGCGTTGCCGATCGCCCCGCCGGCACTTTGGGCAGCGAGAATGGTGCCGGCGGGCAGTTCGTTCAGCCGAGCCACCGTGACCTGCAGGTCGGAGAACAACACGTTCGACGACGTACTGCTGGAGGTCGTGAACGCCCCGATGACGCCAATGCCGTTCGAGAGGAACGCGAACACGACGGCCGGTGCGACTTCGGCAATGCCCAGCGCCAACGTATCATTCTGGCCCGAGTGACTCATCACCGCCGCCATGACGAGAAACGCCAGGATCGGAACCGAAGCAGGCACACCGCTCTCGAACAGCGCCCGCAACACGCCCGCTGGCTTCTCGCCGGTCGTCTGCGCCCACTGTTTATAGTAGCCCCGCCGCTTGTAGACGAGCCACGTGATCAACGCCGCCACCGTCAGGCTGGCGCCCGGATGAGTCAGCGGCGCGAGGGGAGAATAGGGCGTGGACGCCTCCTCCGTGACGTCATATCCGGTGCTCACCTCGGGAAACGCGAAACCGACGGTGAGGCTGCCGAGTGCCTCCTTGACCGGGCCGATCATGGATGTGCAGAGCGCCAAGACCGTCAGAAGGATGTAGGGAAAGTACGACATGCCCTGTCCCATCGGCGCCTTCCGATCGGGCGCGTCTTCCTCCGCCCCGTCTCCCATCGCCGGACGATCCGTGATGCCTTCGGCCGGTTCCGCGAACCGGCGCCATCGTGAGAGGGGGTAGAGCGCCAGCAATGCGGCCGTCGCGGGAATAAAGGCGGTGAGGACCGGATCGAACAAGGCCACCACGGTTTGGCCGCCACCCTGGATCCCTCCAATGATCAGCACCAACGGCCAGGCATGACGCACCGCGGGCCAGCGACCATACAGCCAGACGACGGTGAAACCGCCCAGAATGGCCTGAATCGACATCAGCAGACCCGATTGCCACGCGGCGGTGGTGAGATCCGCCTGGCTCAAGTCGACCACCTGTAGGGTCGCGATCCAGCCGGAGCCGAGCGTACCGAAGAACTTGGCCCAGATATGGGAAATGATCGGAATCACGACGGCGTACAGCGGGCGCACACCGATGGCGACCAGCAGGGGGGCTACGATGGCGATCGGCGTGCCGAAACCGGCGATGCCTTGCAGGAACGAGGCGAACACCCAGCCCAAGGCCACGACGTCGAACAGATCGTTCCGGCTCATCCGGGTGAGACCCTGCCGGAGCGCCTCGTAGCCGCCGGCTTGATACATCACCTCGTGCAGCAGCAGGGCGGGCCAGATGACCAGAAGAATGAAGATGGCATCCCATACGCCCTTCGCTCCCGCCACCGCCAGCGTTTCCAGCGGGGCCTTGAACAAGAACCACGCGATCGCCGCGGCGACGAAGATACCCGCCGCGCCGGCTTGCTGCCCATTCCAGCGCAACTGGACCAGCAGGAAGGCCAGCACGAGGATCGGCAAGAGCGCCAACGACCAATGGAGGAGATCAACGGGGAGTTCCATGGCTCAACGCCGAAGCGTGCTGCGGGTAACGTCTCCGTCCGCGCCACCGCGCCCGAGGAGGATGGGTCGCACTCGCATGGAGGTTGAGGCGTCGCGACGCAACCGCCGGCGGGCAGAGCGACCGTCTGGCGTCCTCGGAGAAAACGCTGCTTCGTTCTGCTCGTGCATGAGTGGAAAGATGCGCGCAGCAGGGTTTTCTGGGCGCCGTCGGTGAGGCGGCAACTTAGTCGAGCCAGGCAGATCGAGCCATCGGAGAAGGGCCCGCGCGTGGCACCGGAAAACCGCGAGCGCCGCGAGGCAGGGCGTCACGCCACCGGAGTCCGCCTCCATTTCGCGCCGGCTGCCCTGAAGCGCGAAGCAAACCGCTGCGTCGGCTGCCGCCTTGCGCTCGGACCACCTCTTTTGGTTAGGCGGTAACCTGTAATTCCACCGCAGGCGGTTGCGGGAGTAATCCCTACGTTTAGCATGGTGGCTGATGGTCGACCGCCTTCTTTCGTCTCCTGGCCGCGGCATTGCGGTCTCTGATCTGCATCTCTTTGCGCGGCGTTCTGCGGGCGAGGAGTATCTGCGGGCGCTGCGGCCGCAGATGGCGTCCGCCGACGTTCTCGTGCTCAACGGGGACATCTTCGATTTCCGCTGGAGCACCCTGTCGAATCTCGAGATCACAGCGGCACGGGCGCTTTCCTGGCTGCGCGCGCTCAACGCGGCCTATCCAAAATGCGAGATTCACTACGTGCTGGGAAATCATGACTGTCCGGCCTTCTTTGCGACCCAGCTCGAGGCCCTCGCCCGAGAAGTGAATTGGTTTCACTGGCATGAGTTCGGCGTCCGCCTTGGGACCGCGCTGTTCGTGCATGGCGACTGCACGCATCGAACCATGGACCCATCCGGTTTGCGGCGCTTTCGCGCCGATTGGGACAACGATCGTCAGCACGGGCGCTGGATGACCCAGGCGTACCTGGCCGTCGACCGTCTGGGCCTCACCCGCGCGGCGCACCAGTGTTACTTCCCCAAACGCACGACGGTGAGGCGGGCCATGCATTACCTGGACCACGCCTGGCCCGGCTGGCAGGCAGGGACACGGGACTGCTACTTCGGGCACACGCACCAGCCCTTCTCGGCCTACCAGCACCGCGGTATTCGGTTTCACAATACTGGCTCCGCCATCCGCGGCATGGGCTTCAATCCGCTCGCCTTTCACTTCTCGCACGCCGCCGCCGAATCGTTGAATTGACCGGCCGGCCCGACGCTCCTCCACACCCGACCCACCGGTTTCCCACGTTCGCCCGCCGACGGCGACACCCTGAAGGTCTTCCCCTTGCGCTCGGGTCGCTTTGTTCGAACCATGTTCACCGGGCTGGGTGTGCTCGTCCTTTTGGCGGTGGGGTGGGTGGTGCTGAAATGGAGGCTGCGCCTGCCGGAGCTGGAACCCCGCTCGCAAACCGTGGCGCTTCCATTGGCCGCGACCAACGACACCCGGCTGGGGCGAGCGTTGGCGCCATGGATTGAAGCGCATCCAGGTCGCGCGGGAATCTACACGTTGCCCGATGGATACGACGCGTTCTCCGTCCGGATGTCGCTCGCGGATCTCGCGGATCGCACGCTCGACGTGCAATACTACATCTGGCACCACGACACGTCCGGCGCCCTGCTGTTCGATGCCCTTCGGCGGGCCGCGGATCGGGGAGTGCGGGTGCGCCTTCTCCTGGATGACAACAACACGGGCGGGCTCGACGAGGTCCTGGCCGCGTTGGACGCGCACCCGAACCTGGAAGTACGTTTATTCAATCCCTTCCACCGCGCGGCGCGGCTGCTGGGTTACCTGGTGGATTTCACCCGGGTCAACCGCCGGATGCACAACAAGTCGTTCACGGCTGATGGCCAGGCGACCGTCGTCGGCGGCCGAAATGTCGCGGATGAGTACTTCACGACGCGGTCCGACCGGGTGTTCGTCGATTTGGACGTGCTGGCAGTGGGACCGATCGCGCAGGAGGTATCGCATGATTTCGATCGGTACTGGAACAGCGGGTCCGCCTTCCCGGCGGAGCGCATCCTGCCGCGGCAGTCCCCGCAACAGCTGGCGCGGGTCGAGGCGGCGTCCGTCGAGCTGCGACGGTCCGCGGCCGCCGAACGTTTTCGGCGTGAGGTCGCGGAACGAGCGTTTGACCACGCCATGCTTGCCGGGGATCTTCCCTTCGAATGGGCGGTCACCCACCTCTTGAGTGATGATCCGGCCAAGGTGCTGGATCGGGCGCCGCGGACGAGCCTACTGTGGCCGCAGATGAAGCACGCGCTGGGACCGCCACGAGCGTCGCTCGGGTTGGTCTCGCCCTATTTTGTGCCGACACGAACGGGAACGGAGGGTTTGGTGTCCTTGGCGCGGGAAGGAGTGCGGGTGCGGGTTCTGACGAATTCACTCGAAGCGACCGACCTCGCGATTGTGCACGCCGGATACGCGAAGCACCGTCAGGCCTTGCTGTCAGGCGGCGTGGAGCTGTTCGAAATCAAACGCGAGTTCGTCGACCCCACGGTGAAGGAACACGGCTTCGCCGGCAGCTCGAGTGCGAGTCTGCACGCCAAGGTGTTTTTGGTGGACCGTCGCCGAGCGTTCGTGGGTTCCTTCAACTTCGATCCGCGTTCCGCTCGCTTGAATACGGAACTGGGCCTCGTGATCGAAAGCGAACGATTGGCGACGGCGGTTTC
Organism: Verrucomicrobiota bacterium; assembly: GCA_023386835.1. Lineage (GTDB taxonomy): Bacteria > Verrucomicrobiota > Verrucomicrobiia > Opitutales > Opitutaceae > Actomonas. The sequence goes on along the minus strand of JAEWIY010000004.1, from coordinate 25,122 downwards.
CGAGTCACTCGAACGCCAGATCCCCATTTACACCTATCGCGTTCAACTGGGGGCAAGCGGATCCTTGGAATGGCTCGAGCAAATCAACGGCCACGAGGAGCTGCACCAAACGGAACCAGGATCGAGCCGCCTCCGCCGCGGCCTCGTGAAGCTGCTTTCCTGGTTGCCCATCGATTGGCTGCTATAGTCGACGGCGGAGGCATTCTCCACACAGAGAACACAAAGAAAACGGAGAGTAGGCGACCCAGCCCGCCGACTCAGCTGTGCTTTGGGTCCTTCGTGCGTTCGTGGTGAAGTCCGTTTGTCTCCGTCGGCCTCAGCGCTCCGGGGAACCCTTATGTCAGATGAGTCTGGGGATCGATTTCCAGACGCGCCGGATTTTGCGATCAATGGCTCCCATGAACTCCTGCGCCAAGTGGTGTTTGCTGTCCCTGCTTCTCGCGCTCCCTGCCTTCGCCGACAACGTCATCGCCCCAGCCGCCGCGGAAGCCGCCAAGCGTCCCCGCATCGCCGCCGTGCTTGCGGTTCGGGAAAAGATGGACGCGGCCGCGATCGCCAAAGACATGCCGACAATCGAGGGGAATCTCGCTCCTGACATGATCCTGAATGGTCCGAATAACCGTGTGAACGACCGGGCGTCCATCCTCACCAACATCAAGGCGGGCCGGCTCACCCACGGATCACTCGAACGAACGATCGAATATGCGGCTGAGCGAGGCGCCGACGTCATTCTGATGGGCAAGGAGACGGCGAGGCCACGCCAGGGGGAGGCCGGCAAGACCGCGCATCGTCGTTTCACCGACATCTGGACCGAGACGCCGCAGGGCTGGAAACTCGTCCTGCGTCATGCGACGATCTACGCGACGGAGTGAGCCTCAAAGGCGAGTTCCTTTTTTGCATTAGCCGATCGTTTCGCACGCGCTCAACACACCTGGTTCGAAGGATTTCAACGGGCGTTGCAGAGGATCTGCTGGCGGGCGCTCCTCAGTCTTTTTCCCGGGCGACGGTAAGCTGGAATTCCAACTTCAACGATCCCGCGGAATGCAGCGAATCGCATTCGGGTGGAAGGCGTGAGCCCTCGCGCCTTCCACAAGCCGCAGCTGCAGTTCCTCGAGGCGCACCGGATCGGCTGGCCGTCGAAGCGGAGCGATGTTGTCCAGCTCCTCATGGCTACTCCCCCGCGTTGAGGCGCGTGCGAATGTTGGAGCAGCGGGCGGGGCCGTGTCGCGGTCGGCAAGCTTGTGCTGGGCGGCGAATGGCGTGTGGTGGCGCAGGTCAGTGATTCTTTCCCCCTCAAGTGGGCGATGAGCCTGCCCCGCCCACGCCTGTCCACTCCCGCCCCGATGCGTTTTGCTCCTCCGTTCACCGCCCCGCCGCAGTTGCGGCCGAAGGAAGCCACCGGGCCCAAGCCCGACCTCCCGCCCATCGACCGGGTCTGGTGCAGCGGCGTTTCGCCGGGCCGAGTCCTCCGTCTCGTCATCCTTTCGCTCCCCTTGGCGCTGCTCAGCTGGGGCGGCGTGCCACGCTCGGAAGTGCGCATTCGTGACCCTTTTGTTTTACCGGATCCGGCCACGCAGACGTACCTGATCTATGGCACGACGACGGCGGGCATCTTCGATGGCAACATCGAGCGAAAGGCGGTGCTGGCGTTTCGGACGAAAGACCTCGAAACGTGGGACGAGCCGGTGGTCGTGTGGGACGTGCCGGAGGACCATTGGGGGCGGGAGACGGTATGGGCGCCGGAGGTGCACGAGTATCAGGGCCGCTATTACCTGTTTGTCACCCTGACCTCGACCGAGACGCTGCCCACCCCGCCCGGGCGGCCGCAGAATTTGCGGCGCGGCACGGAGATCCTGGTCGCGGACTCGCCGCTCGGGCCGTTTCAGCCGCTTGGGAACGGGCCGCAAACGCCGTCTGATTGGATGGCGCTCGATGGCAGTCTCTGGATCGAAGACGGTGTGCCGTACATGGTCTTCTGCCGGGAGTGGGCGCAGATCACCGATGGCAGCTTTGAATTGGTGCGACTGAGCGAGGATCTGTCGCGGGCCGTCGAGGCGCCGACGCGCCTCTTCACCGCCTCCGAAGGCCCCTGGGTGCGCTGCCGCGGCGACATCGGCGAGTTGTATCAAGGAAAGCGCTACCACGCGTACGTGAGCGACGGCAACTGGCTGCACCGCACGCGCGACGGTACGCTGCTCATGCTCTGGTCGAGTTATGGCCCGAGCAAATACGCCGTCGGCGTCGCCCGCTCGCAGAGCGGCACCGTGTTCGGGCCGTGGGAGCAGTTGGAGGAGCCGCTGTGGTCCGACGATGGCGGGCACCCGATGCTCTTTCGCACGTTTGATGGCCGGCTCGTGATGGTGATCCATCAACCCAACCGCCGGGTGGAGCGCGCCCGCTTTTTCGAAGTGGAAGACGCGGGCGACACCCTGCGTTTGAAGGGCGAGCTGACCCGACTGAACACCGCACCGTGAAACTTTTCCCAAACCCCTGAACTGCTCACCACGCGATCCATGAAAATCCTGCGCTTTCTCGTTTCCTCCCTGCTGGTCACCAGCGCGGCTGTTGCCGATCCTGACGCCGCGGCGAAGACCGCACTGATCAAGGTCGATCTCGATCGGACCATTGGCGCGGTTGATCCCAATATCTACGGGAGCTTCCTCGAGCCCATCAGCCGCGGTGCATTTCCGGATATCGTTTACGGTCCGCTGTACGATCCGGCTTCGCCGCACTCCGATGAGAACGGCTTTCGCCGCGAGTACCTCCAGCAGGTCAAGGAGCTGAAGGTCACGTCGGTTCGCTGGCCCGGTGGAAATTTTGTGTCGGGCTATCATTGGGAGGACGGAATTGGGCCGAAAGAGCAGCGTCCTGTCCGGTTGGACCTGTCACGCACGCGCAAGGAAACGAACCAGATGGGCACCGATGAATATGCGAGGTTCTGCAACCTGGTCGGGGCGGAGAACTTCATCTGCATCAACGCGGGCACCGGCACGATCCAGGACGCCGCCAACTGGGTCGAGTACTGCAACGCGCCCGCCGGCACGGCCTACGCCGACCTCCGCGTGAAATACGGCCGCGCCGAACCGTACAATGTTAAGTACTGGGCCCTCGGCAATGAGCCCGATGGCCCGTGGCAGCTGGGCTACAAGAACAAGGAGGACTACACGAAGTTTGCGCTCGAAGCGGCGAAAATGATGCGCGCGGTCGACGAGAATATCCTGCTGATTGCCGCCGGGTCGTCCAACTACCCGCTGGTCACCGATAAGTATGATCCGAAGGACGGCTGGACCGATTGGAACGACTATGTGCTCGATGAAATGGCCGGCGTGATCGACTACATTTCGCTGCACCGCTACGTCTTTCAGGTGCTTCGCGCGATCAAGGAGCCCACGTTCACCGATGAGATGTCGGTCGGTCTCGAGATCGATCGCATCATCGAGATCACGAAGGGCCAGATCCGGAGGGCGATGGTGAAGTCGGAAACCGATCGCCCGATCTACATCTCGTTCGACGAATACGGGGCGCGCAGCAACACGATCGCGGGTCCGCTCCTGCTCGCGCAGCATCTGAACTCGTTCATCCGGCACGCGGACATCGTGAAGATGGCGAACCTGACCTTCCTCACGGCGCTCACCGGCATCACGCCCGACGGATCCTACAAGACGTCGCTCTATTACCCATTCTCCCTCTACTCACACAACGCCCGCGGCACCTCCCTCGATGTGTTCACCCGTTGCGACCGCTACAGCAACCAGGTCTTCCAGGATATCCCATACCTCGACGTCTCCGCGGTGCTCAACGAAGCGGATGGCAAAGTCGTCCTGAATGTCGTCAACCGCAGCGAAACCGACGCCATCGCGACCCACATCGAGCTGCAGTCTGGCAACTACACGGGGCAGGCAACGGTCCATGCGATCCACGCCGACACGATCCAAGTGACGAATACAGCGACCGAGGAACAGGTGAGGATCGCCACCACCACGCTGAACTTCACCGGCAACCGTCTCAGCCACACCTTCCCGGCGCATTCGCTGACGCAGTTGGAGATTCCGCTGCAAAACTGATCTCAGTGGCGCTGCGCTCTGCCGCCAGCGAAACGATTCCCACTCCGATCCGGAGGAAACCATCCGTGACAAAACGTGTTCTCTGGACCTCGCTGACGGCTGCGTTCGCGATGACCGTGACGCCATGGATGGTCGGGCAAACGGACTCGCCCTCGAGCCGGCAGGAGGCGGTGGACGTGATTCGCGAATTGCGCCGCATCGTGACGCCAAACGGGGTGGAGCGCCAGGAGACCGTGCGTATCGGCGGGATCGATCAATTCGTGAGCCTGCGAGGGGACGATCATCGCAATCCGGTGCTGCTGTTCATTCATGGCGGGCCCGGCTTTCCAACGGCGCCCATGGCGTGGTTTGCCACCCACGGGCTCGAAGAGTATTTCACCGTCGTGCATTGGGATCAGCGAGGGGCGGGCAAGACCCACCTGCTGAACGAGCCGGCGGTCGTCGCTCCCACGATGAAGCCGGAGCGTTTTGTGAACGACATCGAGGAGCTCGTCTCCTGGCTTCGCCAGGAGCTGGGCAAGGAGAAGGTTTTCGTGCTCGCGACGTCGTGGGGCAGCTACATCGGTCTCGAATTCGCGCGCCGGCGCCCCGAATGGCTGCACGCGTATATCGGGATGGGTCAGGCGACCGATGTGCCGGAAAGCGAGCGCCGCGGTTATGCTTATGCGCTGGCGGCGGCGAGAAAAGCGGGGAACCAGCAGGCGATCTCCGAACTGGAATCGATCGCGCCCTACGCGACGCGAGGTGAGCCGATTTCGCTCGAAGCCATCGCGCTCGAACGCAAGTGGTCCGACTTTTTCGGTGGCGTCATGGCGTATCGCCAGCGCCAGATTGACGGCCTCGCGGTGCGCCTCTCACCCGAGTATTCCGACGACGAGGCGCAGCGCGTTTTTGAGGGCAACGCCTTTTCGCAAGGCTTTCTGTTGAGCCCGGTGCTGAGCATCGACCTCACACATGTGACGCAGCTGGACTGCCCCCTCATCGTTCTGGCGGGGCGCCATGACCGCTCGGTCAACTCCGAGGTCGCCTACGAGTGGTTTCAGCGGGTGCAGGCGCCCTTGAAGCATTTCGAGTGGTTCGAACATTCCGCGCACGAGGTGATGATGGAGGAGCCCGGCAAGCTGCTCGTGACCCTGGTGACGCACGCCCGGCCGATTGCGGCGCAGGCCGGAGATGTTGCGCGCTAAGCGCCTTTGACGCCGCCGGTTCGTTCCCAAAACTTCGACCTAACCCTCACCTCTACCGACGCGACGTGCACCGTCCCGGCCATCCCGACTTTCCCATGACCGACACCCCCATTGCCTCTACCTCATCGCCCACGTCGCGTGCGGCCAGCGCGCTTGCCGCCCTGGCGCTTCTGCCCGTGCTCGCCGCGGCGGCGGGGGATTTGCCAACCCTGCGAGACGCCTACCAGGGTGCCTTTCGTTTGGGCACTGCTGTCAACGAAGCGATCGTGGCCGGCGAGCCGCCGGAGCTGCAGCAGATCGCGATCCGCCAGTTCAACGCCATCACGGCGGAGAACGTGCTGAAGGCCGAGGAGGTGAATCCGCAGCCGGGCGTGTACGACTTCGAAGCGGCCGATGCCTTCGTCGAATTTGGCGAAAAGCACGGCATGTTCATCGTTGGCCACACCTTGATCTGGCACAATCAGACGCCGTCGTGGTTTTTTCACGACGAAAACGGCCAGCCCAACACCGTTTAAGCCCAGAGGGAAGTCCTGCGCCGCCACATCGAGAAGGTGGCCGGTCGCTACCGAGGTCGCATTCACGCCTGGGACGTGGTCAACGAAGTGATCGGCGAGGATGGCTCCTATCGTCCCACCACCTGGGTCAAGGGCATCGGCGACGGCGACGAGCTCGTGAAGTTGGCGTTCCATTACGCGTCCGAGTACGCGCCCGACGCCGAACTCTACTACAACGACTTCAACGCCTGGCGCCCGGCCAAACGCGATGGCATTGTGCGCATGGTCAAGATGCTGCAGGCGGCCGGCATCCGGATCGACGGCGTCGGCATCCAGGGACACTGGGGACTCAATTATCCAAAGAAGAAATACATCGAGGCGGCGATCGACGCCTACGCCGCACTCGGTGTGAAGGTCATGATCACTGAGCTCGACGTCGACGTCCTTCCGCTGACGAAGGAAGGTCAGATCATCGGCCAGGGCATGTTGCACCCGCAGTTCCAGCTCGAGGAGTTCAAGACCTTCCTCGACCCGTATCCGGAAGGCCTGCCCGCTGAGCAGCAAACGGCGCTGGCCAAGCGCTACGCCGAACTTTTTGAGATCTTCTACCGCAAGCGCGCCGTGATCGATCGGGTAACCCTGTGGGGTATCCATGACAGCATGTCATGGAAGAACGACTATCCGATTCCGAGCCGGACCAACTACACGCTGCTCTGGGACCGCTCCCTGCAGCCCAAACCCGCGCTCGAAGCCGTCCTGCAGGTCCCCGCGCAAACGAAATGACGCTCCTCGGTTCGCCTTCCCGCCGATTCGGGTAATTGGCGGGCGCTCGTTCGGTCTGGTCCGGTTACTGGGTGGGCCCAACCCGCTTAACACCAAGACCGCAAAGCACGCCAAGCGGAGAAAATGACTGAACCGCAGAGAGCCGGGAGCGCAGAGAAGCGGGCGGCGTGAAGCGGTGAATGCCTCCGATAGGTGGTGGCGGCTTACTTCGATCCGGCCTGTATTCCATCTTTGTGTCCTCCGTGCCTGTGGTGAAACGCTCCTCGGTTTCAATTAGCGCCGATTCGCGTAATTGGCGGGCGCTCGTTCGGTTTGATCCGGTAACTGAGTGGACCCAACCCGCTTAACACCAAGACCGCAAAGCACGCCAAGCGGGTCAATTCGACCGAGGAGCTCACCGCTCCTCTCAACGAGGTTGGGATAAGTAGCGGAGCGGCTTCCGCTCCAAGGATTGAGGAATCGGTTATCACGTCCCCAGTCGCGCTCGCCGGGTCAAGTTCCGCCTGCGTGCATGTCCGAAAGGTTGAGCCTGCTTTTGGCGTACGCCTCCTGATCGTAAATCGAGAAGTAACGGCGTTAGTCCAGTACCCACGCGGCGTTCCGGCTTTCGTCCTGCGCTCAACGCCGGTGGCACAACTGCCTCGGGCGCGAATGCGGGCGCAGCGGCTTTCTCGAGTTGCACGGCGGTGATATCACACACCGAAATCACAAAGGCGCTTGTCCCCTTGTATACTGCCAGACAATCGGGACGAGTCTTCGCGTCAGGAAGCGGCAATCCCGCCCACACGGTGAGCTCATCGTGCAGTGGCGGCGGGTCCCTTGAACGCGTGTGATCGCCGGCGGGCCCATTCTTCACCGTGCCAGAAGATCGCCGGCGGAGCTGACGGCGGTGCAGCAGGTCCAGCCGCACGACGAAACGGCGTCGGGTGGGTCCGGGACCGGCTTTGGTCCAGCTCGCAGACGACGTGAACCCGCCCCTCCGGGTTCGCCACGCCGAAGCGGAAGCCAACAGAATTCATTGATTTCTCGTGGCGAGGGATTGCTGCGCGTGAGTATCAGTTCAGCGTGGGCTTTATTATGCGACGCCTCCTTGGGCACTTTCTCGCGTTCGCCGCTTCGGCGGTTGGGCTTTTGGCACAGTCGCAGAATCCGGAAGCCGACGCGCGGGCGGTCGCGCAGCTCGAAGCGCAGCGTTACCAGATCCTGCGCCAACACCTCGATAGCGTGCCGGACGACGCGGCAAAGGAGTTGCTCAGCGAGCTTACGCGTCGTCGGCGCACCATTGACGCCAAATATCAGGGCCAGGCCGGCTCAGGTCTGACCTGGACCCAGTTTAATGACCTGGTTCGCTCCGTGGTGGCTGCACAGGTTGGACCAGGCTGGAACCAACTCATGCTCGAACGCTTTCCCCGGCCGGAGCGACTACGGCAGGATTACCCCGACGATGTACGTTATGCGGCTGCCCTGATCGTGGTCGGGTTTGAGTTTTCGCTGGGGCGAACGATTCGGCCGCCCATCACACCGGCACTGGCGGAACGGGATGCCCTTTATCGCGAAGCCCAGGAGGCTTCGATGGCGTCGTATCGGGCTCGAGGCGAAGGCTCGACGCAGTGGCTGCGTTTCGAGCGCGATGTGCTGCAGCAGTCGCGCAGCCCGGCGTTCAAGCGCGAGGTGCTCAAACGTTACGTGCCTCTTTTTGCTTCGTTTGTCGCCGATGAACCGGAGCCCGCTGGCCCGCCGATCCCGGCGTATCGCGCGTGGCTGTTCGCGCCCCTCTGGGGCGACGAGTTCGATCACGCTCCACTGCGCATTCACGTCGCCCTGGTGATTCCGGTCGTCGCTTTGCTGCTCACGCCATTTTGGAGCGTGCGGCAGGCGCGCCGCGCTGGGAGAAAACACCGTCCACGCAAGGGCGGCAGTCCGCCGCGCTCCGGGCTCGTGCTGCCGCCAGAGCTGCAGCACCCCGTATTTCCCTCGGGCCTACAGCTCGAGCTGCGAATGGAAACCGCGCACGTGCTCGACTCACAAATCTGGTCGGAGACCAGCGTCTCGTGGCAGAGCCGCTCCGGCGGTCCGGGGCAGGCGCCGACGGTGTCGGTGCAAACCCAGGTGACGCGGAAGGAGCGGTTATGGGTGGAAACGATGGACGGACGACAGGAAGCTTGGACATTCACCGGCGGCGCGTTCGAAGCGATGCGCGGACAGGTGGTCTCGTGGGTGCAATACGTCCGAGGTGGGGGAGGAATGCAGCCCGTGCTGTTCTACAATCACGCCACGGACCGGCACCACGAGTTTGACTGGTGGCCGTCCGTGCACGGGCACGCCTTGTGGTCCTGGTTTTCGTTGCTGTTGCTGTGGGTCGCACCCTGGATGCTCGTGCTCTTCTGGTTGGCGACAGAAGTGGATCATCTCGCAGGGGTGATCGTGCCATCCTTTGTCACCGTCGCTCTCGGCTGTTTTGTGCTCACGATCGTCACACGGTTGTGGTGCCATGGCCGGCGCCGCCGGGTTTGGAAACAACAGCACCGCCCACGATTGTTGGAGCTGCTGCAGCGCTTCAGTCACAGCCTTCGGCAATCGACAGGCACACCTGACGTTCCGGTGGCGTAAACGCGACGCGAGGGAGCGGAGAGCTCTCACAGAACGCGCTGCGCTTTGGGGAGGCGCAGCAGCAGGTCGGCTATGGCGAAGCTGGCGAGCTCGCGCCCGGCGACTGTAAGACCGAAATAATGTAACCACAAGATCGCGAAGGCCTCAACACAAAGGCGCAAAAGGACGATGAACATGTCTTTGTACGCCCCTGTCTTGGCCGACTGCCTCCCCTCGAGAGTGATGAACTCCTTCGGTTTGCGTTTTGCCTCAAACGTTTGACTCCCGACTGAGCCTCGCCGGGTGAGCACCAAACGGGGTCAAGCCGATCACACCGACCTGACCCCATCGCTCTGAAATCGAGCTTTGTTACTGCAGGGACAGGTTGTCGAAGTCGCCGGCGCGAAGCTGAATCACCAGATATGAATGAGAGCCACTCAAGGTGATGCTCTGGGTGTGAGTGGTCCAGCCGCTGGCGCTCGGGTTGTTGATCTGAGTGAGCAGAGTGAGCGTGTTGGCGCCGTCGAACTTGTTGATCGTCGCTCCCGAGCTGCCGCCATAGATGCGGACATAGGGAGCGGTGCCGCGGTATTGATAGCTCAGGGTGCGCGTGCCACTACCCGGCCACACAATCACCTGGAAACAGCCGTTGGTGTTGGCCGACGTGCCGACAGTCACGTAGTGATTCGATCCGGATGTCTGGTAGGTGGTGTGCTGGCCACCGCTGCCGAGCCGACCGTGCCATTTGTTGAGCGCGTGCGTGCCGACGATATAGGGATTGGCTTGGTCGGCGAGGGTCGTGGCCTGGTCGGGTTCGAACGCGGCGTGGCTGAGGAGATTTCCCAGGAGTTCGAAGGCGCCGAGATCGTAGGCGGAGCCTTGCGGGCGCGGCAGCTCGTCGAAATCGTCGAAGACCGGCACCGTCGTGCCGGCATTGACCGCGCTGCTGGTGGGAAGAAGGTCGAAGTGGGCGGCGGCGCTGGGCGAGCTGACGACCCAGCCGGGCGTGTTGGTGATGACGTTGTGGGAGGCAACCAGATTGGTCCCACCGCCGGCGATCGTGGTCTTCGTCCCTGAATTCGGCGCGGAACCGAGGTTGTTGCGGACGGTGGTGTTGCTGGCGACCGCGGCGACGTTGACGAGGGTGAAGTTGTCCGTGTCTCCCCGGTAGGCGCTGTTGTTGTAAATCCGATTATTGGTCGGAGCGGGTTCGACGCCGCGGCGGTCGATGTTGACCATCGTGCCGGACTGGGTCGAGCCGTCCATGACGACGGTATTGTTGCGCACGGTGTGATCGCTGCCGCGCAAGTCGAACGCAATGGTGCCGGGCGAACCGAACGCGACGTGGTTGCGCTCGATGACGATGTCCTGGACGACCTCGGGGTATCTGGCGTCTTGTGGGCCGGTCGAGATGAGCCATGAGCCGAGGCGGCAACTGAAGGTATTGTCCGCGATGGTGACGAACTTCGACTGGCCTTCCCCAGGCGGCAGGAGTGTCTCGGCGTCGGACGAGGCATGGAGTTTGATGAGGTGCTTCGTCGCGCGCGCGTTGGTGTAGCGGTTGTGGGCGACAAGCGTGCGTTGCACGAAGGGCAGGCGGAGGATGTGCTCGCCGAGCTCGGCGTTGTTCCAGACGTTGCCGAGGAGGAGGGAGCGATGGAGGCCGAGGTAGACGACGTGATGTTGGTTGAACGCCTCGCCGTCTCCGACCATGTTCTGAAACGCGGTATCCACGAGTGCGATACCGGAAGAAAGCACGTGGCCGTGATAGTCAGTGTCGTCTTGGTTGTTGTAATATGCGGCGGTCGACGGGGCGAGAAAGAGCAATGGCCCGGCGTCGTGCATGAATACGCGGAGAAAGGTGATGTTGTGAGCGGAGCCTTCGGCCAACGCGAAGCCGCGGTCGAAACCGTCGCCATCGATTTCGAGGTCCATGATGCGGAGGTCTTGGAGCGGAACGGGGCTTTTGTCCGTGAGCCAGAAGACGCGACCGGTGGCGGACGTATTCGAAGATGTCAGGCGGAGGATTGGCCGGTTGCCGGTGCCGAAGGCTCCGAGGGTCACGGGCCCGGCGAAGGAGAGGTTTTTTTTCACGCCGTTGTGATTCCACGTTTCGCCGCGGCGCAGGAGCACGCGTTTGCCGGCGCCGAGTTGGGCGACCACGGTGGCCCACGAGGATGTAGTCACGGTGGCGGCGCCCGCTGGCGCGCCCGTGAAATTACCGCTGGTCGAGATGCAGACGGTGTTGGTGCCGCTGAAGACGATGTTCGGGTCGGAGACCGTGATGGTGACGGTCTCGGTGTCGACCGCTCCGGTGGTGTCTTTGGCGGTGAGCGTGACGGTGTAGGTTCCTGGCGTTTCAAACACGTGGCCGCCGATGGCGCCGGTGTCGCGATTCTTCGATTTTCCGTTGGTGGACCAGGTGCCGCTGCCGGGATCACCGTAGTTCCAAACGTAGTACACGTCGTGGAATGGGCGCGTGGTGGCGGTGCTGGTGGTGCCGGTGGCGTCGAAGCTCACGGCCAGCGGCGCGACGCCGCTGGTGCGCGAGGCGACGATGTTCGCGGTGACGGCGGCGCTGACCGGGGAGACAAACGCCGCGGCAAGGAGCCCGGCGAGAAGCGCGCTCTTCTGAACAAAGGCAGAGCACAGGCCTGAGGGAATCGCAGTCATGGGGTGGTTTGGGTTGAACTGCGGCGAGCGGGCGGTGGCCGGATAACCGAGAAGCTTGCACGCGTGGTGGGCGCACCGTGCGGCGCGAGGCGAGTGGCGCAAACCGGCGAATGTTTACTCCGGTTAACTCTGCGCGCGCGCAGACCAATCTGTGTATCTGCTGGCAACGTACAAACGCGCCGCGGGCGGATAGCGATGATGTGTCTTGAGGATCGAGCCTGTGGGCTCCCGGCCCTACACCTCGGCAAATACCATACTGCCGCCTCCTATACCGGCGCCGGTCGACGTTTCCTGCTGCCGCTTTTTTGCCGAAGGTGCGTTCAGCTTTCCGCTGTGTCTCCGTCGTGAATACATCCAGGCCTTGAGGCGGATTTGCGCCAAAGCATGGATGATCAACGATCGCCCTGACCCGATCCGGCGAGCCAACTCCTGTTCTCGACCTGATTATGCCCGGGCGTTTGTGTGCGTGCTGTCCCCATGAAACTCCTGACCGTTCTGCTCTTGGCCGGCTTCGCCAGCGCCACCCCCTTTGCCCTCAGTCATCCTGCGGACTCTGCCCGACCGGGCAGGACCGCCAGTGCACCGTCGGACCGAAGTCAGTTTTTCCCGCCGCCGATGCTGAGCCTCCCGCTCTATGGCGACAGCGCGATCCCGAACTCCAAACCAACGCTGGATGAAGAGACGGGCGCGGACCAAGGGTTTGTGCGGAACGTTTCCCGGCCGCAACTGGACGTGTACCTGCCGGCACCGAGCAAGGCGAACGGCGCCGGGATCCTGATCATCCCGGGCGGCGGTTACGGCGGCCTCAGTTATGATTACGAGGGCACCCAGCAGGCACGATTCTTCATTGACCATGGTTTCGCGGCCTTTGTGGTGAAATATCGGATACCCAGCGACCGCACGATGGAGAACAAGTCCATCGGACCGATTCAGGACGCCCAGCAGGCGCTGCGTCTTGTCCGTCTCCGCGCGCAGGAGTGGAAGGTGGATCCGGCGCGCATCGGCGCGATCGGATTCTCCGCGGGTGGACATCTGGCCTCGACCCTTTCGACGCACTTCAAGACTGCGTACATCGACAACCCGGAGCAGGTGAGCCTCCGCCCTGATTTTGTGGTGCTGATCTATCCGGTGATCAGCATGGACGCGACGACCACGCACATGGGCTCACGCCAGGCCTTGCTTGGGTCCGACCCGACGGAGGACGACGTCCGACGATTCTCCAGCGAACGTCAGGTGACCGAGGATACGCCGCCAACGTTGCTGCTGCACGCCGCTGACGACCGCCTTGTGGACGTGGATAACAGCATCGTGTTTTTCCAGGCGCTCCGGCGCGCGGGGGTGCCGGTCGACGTGCGAATCTTCGATAAAGGCCAGCATGGCTTTTTCCTGCTCCCGCGCAGCACGTGGCAGAACGCGATACTGGAGTGGCTTACTGTGAACGGCTGGCCGTTCGCACAGTCCCAGTGAAGTCGGCCGCTCCTCGCCCACAGGGGACGGGTTTGAGATTTGAAAAGCCGCGCAGCGGCTGGATCTGAAATTTGAGATTTCAAATCTGAGATCCCGCGAAGCGGGAGATCAGATCCGAGCTCCCGCACCGCGGGCTCGAGCGGGGTGGTCGGGCGGGAGGTGCTGCTCGAGCAGCTTTTGGAAGGCGGCGGCGCCGGACTCGCGCGCTTTGCGTTTCTGGTAGTTGGCCCGAGCTTGATCGTTGAGGTGGCGAGGGCCGGCGATGTCGGAGTTTTGCAGCGATTGCGTCCAGGCGCCGAGCTGGCGGGAGCAGGATTCGGCGAGGGTTTTGAGATTTGATATTTGAGATTTGCAGTCCCCCAGCGCCGGGCGGCGTTCGAAGAAGGCGAGCATGGAACGAACCTCGCCGGCGGAGCCGCGCGCGATGTAGAGGAAGGCGAGGAGCTCGTTGGTCGTCCCGCGCTCGAAGCCCTCGGCAATATTGTTCGAGACGGAGAGAGAGGCGCGGTCGAGTTGGTCGCGTTTGGACCAAGTGATACGGTCCTTGGCCGCGTCGATGAAATCCTCACAACGTTCGGCGAGCACGATCGCGTCCCGCCAAACAGGAAGATCCTCGAAGCGCTGGTAGGTTGGCATGGGTTGGGGTTTGGGATTTGAGATTTGAGATCTGAGATTTGAGATCTGAGATTTGAGTTCTGGCACTAGGGCAAAGCCGAAGCCAGGATCCGTCGGGTAGAGAAACGTCGCGATGGGCTCGGTCTTGCAGATCTGAAGCCTAAAATCGCCATTTGCGATTTGGCTGTGCCCACGGCGCGGGCATGAAATTTCATGAGGAGCGAATCGCTTTTCAGTGATTTTTCATCGCTCAACGCCCGCAACGCCCTCTCAATGCTGAGGATGGATGATCTGCTGAACCCCATCTACATCTATCCTGACAAAGCATCAGCCAGCACCGCGGCGGCAGGGCTGGCGCCGAGTCTGCTGCGAAACGCGATCGTGTTGCGCGGCCGCGCGCGGCTCGTCGCCGCCACCGGCGAGTCACACATGGCTTTTCTTCAGGCGCTGCTCGCCGCCCCCGGAATCGCGTGGGATCAGGTCGAGTTGTTTCACCTCGATGAATACGTCGGCCTGTCGGTCGATCATCCCGCGAGCTTCCGTCGCTACCTGCTCGAACGATTGATCCGTCCGGCGGGCATCCGGACGTACCACCTGTTGGATGGTGAAAAAGATCCCGCCGCCACCTGCCGCGAGGTGGGAGCGAAGCTGAACGCGGCCCCGATCGACGTCATCTTCGCCGGCATCGGCGAGAACGGGCACGTCGCGTTCAACGATCCGCCGGCGAACTTCGAAACCAACGAGCCCTACCTCGTCGTCGACCTCGATGAGGCGTGTCGCCGCCAGCAGGTCGGTGAAGGCTGGTTCAAAAGTCTGGCTGACGTCCCTGAAAAGGCGATGACCCTTGCGCCTCGGCAGTTTTTAAAAGCCGCGGCCGTGGTGACCGTGGTGCCCGATTCGCGCAAGGCCGCCGCCACGCAGCGTTGCCTGGAAGGCCCAATCTCGCCCACGGCTCCGGCATCCATCCTGCGGGCGCACCCGGGAAACCGCTTTTTCCTCGATCGCCAGGCAGCGTCGCAGCTCACTCCGGGGTTTCTGCGTGAACGCGCCGTGCAGGCAGGAGGGTTAACTTTCCCGGTCTCGTTGATCTTCAGGTCAACGGCTTTGCCGGCGTCGACTTCAACTCGCCCGATTGTGCCGGCGAGCCGGTCGCCCGAGCCCTGGCCGCCATGCGTGCGACCGGGGTGACGCGCTGCCTGCCCACTGTCATCACGTCCTCGACGTCGCATTTCGTGGCGTGTGCCCGCGCCCTTCTCGAGGACAACCACCCAGCGATCGCCGGCCTCCACATGGAGGGCCCGTACATCTCACCGCTGGATGGGCCGAGGGGGGCGCATCCGCTTGCTCATGTCGCGCCCGCGTCCGTTGACGACTTCAAACGGCGTCAGGACGCCGCGGGTGGAAAGATCGTCCTGGTCACGCTGGCGCCGGAAGTGCCAGGTGCCTTCACGTTGATCGAGTACCTGGCGGAGCAGGGGATCTGTATCGCCCTTGGCCATACGGCGGCCACGACGACGCAGATCGCCGACGCGGTGCGAGCGGGAGCGAGGATGTCGACGCATCTGGGCAATGGCTGCGCCGGACGCATGCACCGGCACGAAAATGTGCTCTGGCCCCAGCTGGCCGCGGATGAACTGACGGCGGGTTTGATCGTCGACGGTCATCACCTGCCGCGCGAGGTGGTGCGGACGATGGTGAAGGCCAAAGGCCTCTCGCGCGTCGTACTGGTAACCGACGCGGTGAATGCGGCCGCGTCCCCGCCCGGGCGATACAAGCTGGGTGAGCTCGAGGTCGAACGTGAGCCGAGCGGGCGGGTGACCCAGGTCGACGCCGGAAACCTCGCGGGCTCGTCGTTGACGCTGGACGACGCGATCGGGCGCACCGCTGACTATTGTCAGCTGACGCTGGACGAAGTGTTGCCGCTGGCGTCGACCCAACCGGCTGCCCTGATCGGGATCAAACCGGCGGGACGCGTTGAGGCGGATTGGGATCCGGTGCCCCACCGCTTGGTGATCGAGCGTGTGGTCGAGGACGAAACGAACGCGGGATGAAGAAGCCCTTCAAGATTCCCGGTCTGCGCTGGTCGATCGTGATCATGCTCTGCCTAGCGTCGGAGCTGAACTACCTCGACCGGCAGACGCTCTCGGTGCTGGCGCAAACGATCCAGGATGATCTCGGCATCACCACGAGAGAGTACGCGCACATCACGTCGGCGTTCCTGCTCAGTTACACGGTGATGTATGCCGTCTGCGGCCGCCTCGTCGATGTGCTCGGCACGCGGCGCTCGTTCCTGATCTTCGTGACCGGATGGTCCGTCGCGAACACGCTGCATGCGTTGGCGCGCACCGCGACGCAGTTTGCGGCTTGTCGGTTTTTGCTCGGCGCTGCGGAACCGGCCAGTTTCCCCGCGGGAGTGCGCGCGGTCACGGAATGGTTTCCCCTGCGCGAGCGCGCGCTGGCCGTGGGAATTTTCAACGCCGGCACGGCGATTGGCGCCGCGATCGCTGCTCCGCTGATGTCGTGGATCGCGCTGACCTGGCACTGGCGCTACGCTTTTGTTGTCGGCGGCGTGCTCGGCTTCATCTGGGTGGTGATTTGGGCGATTGTTTACCGGTCACCGCGGCAGCATCCATGGCTGAAGACCGAGGAGCTGACGTTGATCGAGGACGGAATCAAACCAGAGGCCCAGCCGCCGCGTGCCGCACCCATCCGGCAACTGCTCGGAATGCGACCGGTGTGGGGCTGCATTCTGGCGCGGGTGCTCACCGACCCGATCACCTACTTCTTTGTCTTTTGGACGCCGAAGTTCCTGCAACAGGAGCGCGGCTTTGATCTGTCCGATATCGGCAAGTTTGGCTGGATCCCGTTCGTCGCCCTGGCGCTGGGAAACATCGCCGGTGGTGCGATCCCCGGCTGGCTCATTGCCCGCGGATGGTCGTTAAACCGGGCGCGCAAGGCCGTCATGGCCGCCGCCTCCTGCACGATGCCGCTGTGTCTCCTCACCATCGTGACGGTCCAGGAGGCCACGATCGCGCTCTCGGCAATCAGCGTCTCCATGTTTGCCCACGCGGCCTGGGCCAACATGACGTTGCCCACCGAAGTCTTCCCCGGGCACATCGTGGGCTCCGTCACCGGGTTCGCCGGAGCCTTCGGCGGCGTCGCTGGTGTCCTCAGCCAGCAGGCGATCGGCTGGACGGTGGAGACCATCTCCTTCACGCCCGTGTTCATTGTCTGCTCCTTCATGCATCTCGCCGCCTTTGCGATGGTGTGCTGGCTGGTGGGCGAGCTCGGGAAAATCCGCACCGTTTCTCTGCCAAGGGGGCAGTCCGATAGTTGATCGTGGCCCATGCCAGAACGTACTGTGGGCTCGCAGACCATCTCCAGATGGGCTGCGCCAATTCAGTGCGGTTCTACGTCAACTCTGCGCGCTGAGACTATCGGCCATCGGCCTGACCCCATTGGCTTGGAGGAACGGGATCAGGCGACGTCGCGCTGCCGTCGCAGTCTATTCGGCCCTGAAGCGCTCGGCGTCGGCCTTGTTCCAGGTGATGATGGCGTCGCCCGAAATGAAGTGCCGATTGAGATACGGGCCGAAACTCACGTTCTCTTCTTTGGCCGTGCCGGCTTTCATTTCGGCGATGAGCTTTTGCATATCTAGAATGTAGCGCATCGTGAGCTTTTCCTTTTCGCGCTTTTGCCAGTAGTGGCCGCCGAAGATGAGCAGCTGGTTTTCGTCAATTTCGTGCTTCGGGTCGCGGATATAGGCGATGAGCCGGTCGATGCTCTGGCGATACTGCGCGAAACCTTCGGCGTTGAAGATCCATACTCCGTGGCCTGATCCGATGCCGTCTCCGCTG
Source organism: Verrucomicrobiota bacterium (assembly GCA_023386835.1). Lineage (GTDB taxonomy): Bacteria > Verrucomicrobiota > Verrucomicrobiia > Opitutales > Opitutaceae > Actomonas. The sequence goes on along the minus strand of JAEWIY010000004.1, from coordinate 7,393 downwards.
AAGAGGAGGTGCTTCCCGCGCAGGAAATAGGCCGTGGAATGATTCGTGTGCCCGGGGATCTCGAGCGCATCGACGATCCAGCCGCCACCGAGATCGAGTGAGGGATGGCTTGCGATCGGCCGCGTCCGTTCGGCGGGAAAGATTTCCCGGGCGGTGAACTCCGGTGTTTGGATCCAGAAGGTGACGTCCGGATTGTCCCTGAACGCCGGCAGCATGCCGGTGTGGTCGGCGTGGTGGTGGGTGACCGCGATCGACAATGGCCGATCGCCGATCTCCTCGCGGACGAGCTTCTGCAGTGACTCGGTGGCGGTGGCGTCCCCTTTGACGGGATTCGACAAGTCGATCAGGAGCGCGCGCTCGAGGCCGACGATGAGATACATGTCGGAGCAGTTGTTGAAGCTCTTCGGCTTGCCCTGCTCGTCGAGATGAATGCCGGCCGGATTGTTTTGGTTGGCATCCTCGATGCGAATGACGCCCGGAATGATTGGATGGAGAGTGTAGGGGCCGACCTCGCGCGACTGGGCGAACCCGAGGGAGGCGGAGAGGAGAGCGAGCAGAACGACGGAGAAGGATCTCATGCGCGAGGTAACGTGGACCGAAGCGTCGACCGGCTCGCCAGCCGGTGCAAGGGTGGGGTGTCGCCGCTGGATGGATAGGCTATTTGGCTTTCGTGCCGCTCCCGAGGTGGATTGCGGCTGTCGTCGACCATCAGCACCGATTGGCGCTCACCCGGCTCGGATTCCCTCTGCCGCCCCCTTACCAGGCGTAATCCAGACGCAAACCGATGAGTGGCTCGGCCTCGCTCTCGTCCTCCACCTCCACGCCCCGGCGGTAGTCAAACGGGTTGTCCTCGTTCGACGAGGCGGCCGTGACGTTGATGACATCGAGAAAAACGGTGACATCGATCGGCCCGAAGGCCCGCTGATAGTCGACGCGAAGGTTCAACAAACCGTACCCGCTGTTGCGGCCGACATTACGCTCCGTGATCTCTTTTGAGTAACGTAAAGGTTGCCCGGCCCCCAACACGTCCGAGTGAACAATAAAGGCGTCGTAGGGCCGGCCCGATAGATATTTGTAGCGCGCACCGACCTTCCAGCGATCACTGATTTCCCAAGTCAGACCGAGGGAGGCAACATGCTCGCGGCTGAAGTCGGCGACAACCTCGCCCCGACCGTCTTTCCGATCAATGACGGCGTCATTGTAGGAGTAGGTTGCGGTCGCGTAAAGACCTTGGCGAATGGTACCGGTCACCACGATATCCAGCCCATAGTTGGTGCCGTCGCCGATGTTGGCAAATGTGCCGCTGACTCGATCGAGGTCGACCACCAGGTTGTCGAGCGTTTGATAATAAGCTTCAGCGAGAACCGACCAGCGGTTGTTCGGGAAGTACTGGGCGCCTATGCTGCCGTGCGTGATTTCTTCAGTCTCGAGGGCATTCGCGGTGTTGGCTGCAAGCTGCAAGTACCGTGGCGACTGATGATAGAGCCCCGCCGTGGCAAAATACCGAATCTTTCTGTCCGGCCGCCAGTTCACGCTGAACCTCGGGGAGGCGAAACTTTCGTCCGCAAAGCCATCCCGTTCGAACCGCACCCCGGTGCGAATGTCCCAATCCCCACGCGCAAAAACCTGGTCGATGTAGCCTGCGTAGCTTGTTTCCTTCCGCCTGAGCGTCGAATTGGTGTCGGCGGGAGTCAGCACAATATAGCGCTGATTAGGGTCCGCTCTCAAGTCATCGCTGTCGTAGACGAATCGGATCCAATCCCCCTCCAGCACGGTATCGTACTTCAGTTCAATTTGGGTGACTTGGATCCCTGCACTGAACACGCCCCAGCGGTTCACCGTCTCGAAGTCACTTCGCCAGCCAATCTCTTCCTCATCTTCACCGATGGTGATGATGTCCTCCCGCACGGGAAAGTCGGACGCGGGCGATCCTGCAGGTACGAGATCCGGAAAAGCTTCACCCTCGGAGCTGAGCTTGTCGCTTTGGCGGTAGTAGACCTTGTTGGTCCAAACGGCTTCTTCACCAACCAAGGATCGCAAGGTCAGACCGTACAGATCGCTGTCTTGTTTAAAATCGAGCAGCGCGACATCCTCGAAGTTGGGCGATTCGAAAACGTGAGTCGCGTCGCGGGTGTAGTCTTCATGCGTATCGATCAGCAGGACTTCGAACGTGTGTCGCTGGTTGATAGGTATGACCGATTTGACGATAATGTCCCGCAACACCGGCGCACCGATGTCCAGTTCTTCGATCGCCTCGAAAAAGTCGCCGAAATCAAGTTCCCGCGCCGATATGAGCAACGTCGAGCCTTCGGTGAGAGCGGCCGGGCCGTCGTAACCCACCTCATAACCCGCCAGGTCAAGGCGCAGACTGGCTGAGGGACTGGGACTGCCCTCGGCGACTTCGAGCTTGAGCAGCGATGCCGCCCGGCCGCCATAAGCCGGGCCCCATCCACCGGCCGAGAACTCGGCACCGCCGATCACATTCGGCGCGAAAATCGAGAAACGGCCGCCGCCCCCGATATCCTCGTCTTCCCCCAGCGTCGCATCAAAGTGCACGGCTTTATCAAACGGGAATTCATCCACGTACAACAGATTATCCCTCGGACCACGGCCGCGGACGCTAAAGCTCGCGAACTCCCCGGTGGACACCAGTCCAGGCAACCCGTCGAGCGAAAGGAGCGGATCGGCCCCACCTCCCACGGCACTTCGCAACTCCTCCCGATTGCGATAGGTGCTGGAGGCGGGTGCAAACACATCAGCCTGTCGCGCTCGAACTTCCACTTCCTGTAGAATCACCGGCTCCCGAAGCAATTTGAATTCAACTTGTATTGTTTTGCGGGTGATCACGCGGACGCTGGGCTCATACGATGATGCAAATCCGCCGTGGGTGACGTTCACCGAGTAGAGGCCAGGGTCGAGCTGTTCGAGGGTGACGCGACCCTGGGCGTCGGTTTCGACGGACCGGGTGGAATTGGTCTCCCGTTCCGTGATCGTGACCTGCGCGTTGGCGAGGGGCCGCGCGGTGATCTGATCCGTGACGAGGATCGTCATGCCACCTGGCGCCTCGGCTGCGTGGGCAGGCAGTGGAAAGCCCATGAAGAGCATCGCTAGCGTGAACCACGATACCTGCGTCAAACGCGTTTTCTGGTGACGAGAATGCCTGCTCATTTTGCTCATCGACGAACAGTCGACCTTTCCGTTACCGGCACTCCGCCGCTGCCTTGATAAGCAGGACGAGCTCGGCGCGTCCATTGGCGCCACGTTATCGAACACGGATTCTAGAGAGTTCATCCGACGAGTCAGTTTTTACGGGCGTGGGGTTTGGCTCTTGATCTCCTGTCTGCGGAGTGCTCGGGGCCGGGGGTGATTCGCAACTCCTGCGGGAGGCCTGCCGGCCCTTGTTTCGAGAGATTACGCAAGCGCGCGTGAACGGGTCGTGAGGCGAACGTTAAGGAAACGCAAAATCACGCTTTCGCCGGTGCCGCAGCCTGCGTCGCAAGGCTTCGTGGATCGACTTCTGTTGATCGAAGCGATTTGATCGGTAGCGGGTTCCCGGCCGGTGAAACCAGAAACGGCGCGCTTCGGCCCCGTGCGCTTCTCAGGATGATCGACGCTCCCAACATCCCCGTTCTCCTCGTGGAGGACAATTTCGACCTTGCCGGTAACATTCAGGACTACCTCGAGCAACGGGGATGGAGTGTCGACTATGTGCCGAACGGTGCGCTCGCCCTGCACCGCGTCAACGAGCGGACGCACGCGGCCGTGATTCTCGATCTTCGCCTTCCGGTGATCGACGGGCTGGAGGTTTGCCGTCGTTTGCGGAGCAGCATCGCGCCCCGGATTCCCGTGCTGATGTTGACCGCCGCTGACCTGCTCGACGACCGACTGGCGGGCTTCGCGGCCGGTGCGGACGACTATATGGTGAAACCGTTTGCGCTGCCGGAGTTGCTCGCGCGCTTGCGTGCACTCGTGCGTCGCAGTTCCGCGCTGTCCCCGTCGTCGGTGTTGCGTCTGCACGACCTCGAATTGAACCCCTCCACTCGAGAGGTTCGCCGGGGTGAGCGACGGCTGGTCCTCACCCGCATGGGCTACTCCATCCTTGAGTACTTGTTGGCGCGATCCCCGGCCGTCGTGCTGCGCCAGGAATTGGAACGTCATCTCTGGGCGGATGACCCGCCGGGCAGCGACGCGCTGCGCACCCATATCGCCACCCTGCGTGCGGAAGTGGACCGAGCAGAGCGCACCCCGCTGCTGCATACCCACCGCGGCGTGGGTTATCAGCTCGCCGTGATCGAGCCCCCGCTCCGGCATGAATGAAGCGAAAGAACGGCCACCGAGCCGCCTGGCGTCGCGGATACGATGGCTGCTGGTGGGCCTGGCTGTTTTGCAGGCCGTCGTGTTCGCGGGAGTGGGGTGGATGATGTTGCTCACGGCCGAAGAGCTCCTCAAGAACCAGTACTACGCCCGTCTGCTCGAACACGCGGCTCAGGCCGGTCCGGCGGCACCGCTGCCGCCCCGGGTGATCCGCTACCCGTCCAGCGAAGCCATCAACGAAGCGCTCGGTCTGGCCGCTCCGCCCACGAAACCCGGCCTGTATCCGGCTTTTCGCGACAGCGCCCAGCAGCGGACCGAAGTGATGGAGGGCATCCTCGATTACCTGTATTGGTCGGACTGGGACGAGGAGTATGTGATCTGGGTGGAGTCGCGGGGCGCGGGAGAAGCGGTGACCTGGCTCGTCAGCCCGGTGGACGAGTACACCGACTCGATTGTTGGCCGGTTTCAAATCGCGCTGCTGGTGGCGGCGCTCGTCGTCATGGCGGTGGCGCTTTTTGTCGGGTCACTGATCGCCCGGTGGGCGTTGAGGCCGATCGTCACGCTCGCCGAGCGGGTGCAGAAGCGGAATCCCGACTTCAAGCCCGAGGCGCTGTCCCCTGGACGGGCGGCGCGTGTCGATCATGACGAAGTGGGTTTTCTCGAGGGCGCTTTGGAAGCTCATGAGGTGCGTCTGCGCGAGTCGCTCACCCGGGAGCGCGACTTCCTGGCGGATTGCAGTCACGAACTGCGCACGCCGGTTGCCATCTTGAAAGGAGCGGTCGCGCTGCTTCAGACCAGCACGGAGGACACGGCCCGAGAACGGTATTTCGGCCGCATCGAGCGTTCCGTGCATCGCATGGAACGGCTGATCGAGATTTTTTTGATGGTGGCGAGGGAAGGCCGTCATGGAACCCCCACGCCGACCGTCGACGCGGCCGGGATCGTCGCTGAGGTCGTCGAGGAGATTCGCGCGCTTTATCCCACCCATCCGCTGCGGATCCAACTGGTCGCCGACCAAGCCGTGACGGTCGTCTGCCACCGCGAAGTCCTGGCGGTGTTGTGCCACAACCTCATTGGCAACGCCTTCACCCATCTCCCGGGTGGTGAGCTGTGCGTGCGAGTGGATTCGATCGATGGCGAGGGACGCCTACGGGTCACGGACGACGGTCCGGGGCTGCCCGAGTTCCGGGATACTGCCGTGGCGTCGGCGCCCGGGCATGGGTATGGTTTGACGCTTGTTGAACGCCTCTGCCGCACCCATCACTGGCGGCTGCACAAAGTGCCGCGACACCAAGGAGGCACGTGCATTGAAGTGACTTTTCCCCTCGCGCGCACGTGAAGTGCCTGAGGTTCGGAAAAGAGGAAAACCGCCCGCTGGAAACGGACGCCGATGGGGTCAGGCCGCTGTTTGTTGATTGATGAATCAAGAACGGGAGAGATAGCTGCGAAGGGAGGCCGGTCGGCCGAGCATCAGCATGTTCGCGATCCACGTGACCGGAACCCCAACGAGTCGCAGCTGCCGGGCAATTTCGAGCTTCCACGGCGCGGCCCGTGGGCGTGTTTGCATCTCATGTCGGTTCCGTCCGGCTTGCTTCAGGCATTGGTTCAATGCCGCGGCCCACGCAGCTTCTTTCAGCTCTCGCAACTCTTCCCGTGGCAGGCCTGGACTGAGGCTGAGCTGGTGATATTCCTTGGCTATTGCCCTGCGCCAGCCGCTCGTTCCGATCGCCCAGCCGGACGACAAGCCGGTTAAACCCTGAAGCTCCTGAGCCCGCTCGTCCGCGGCCAGGTTGATCAGGCGTCGTTCGTACGCCTGCCACGGTTGCGCCTCGGTTGATCCGCAGGAGTTGCCAGGCCGCCAAAGGTTCGTGACCAGGTTGTTTGAAAGGTTTCGGACGGCGCGGTGCAGGCTCGACCAGCGATACGCGCCGACGCGCTCGGACGTGACCAACTTTGCTCGGGCCGGATTAAGATGAATGTAGTCAACCACTCGCGCGAGTGCAGCGTCATCTTCCACCAGGATTGATTTGTAGCGACCCTGAAACAGATGGCCGTGCTCCCGGCGGAAGCGGTTGAACCGCGTCGCGATGGTGGACTGGAGCCAATGCATGCCCTCGACCAAGTTCGGTTTCGGCGTCTCGATTGCTACATGGAAGTGATTGCGCATGAGCACATACGCATGCAGCCCCCATCCGTAACGTCCGGTCGCTTCATCGAGAACGGCGAGAAACGCCTGCGCCGCGCCTGCGGTCTCGAAGAGGTCGCGTCGGTAGTTACCACGGTTGATCACGTGGTATCGAGCACCGGGGAACTGGATCCGCAGCCGACGCGCCATCGGACATAGAAACGTCGCTGGTGGGCTCGGTCTTGCAATCAACGAGCAGCGGCCTGTCCTCCCTGGACCAGCTCTCCGATTGACGCTGAGCGACTCCCTCGGGCCAAAATCAACAAACAACGGCCTGACCCCGCCGGCTCGGCCTTCTGTTCACTCAACGCCATGCGGGATCCCACCCCGGAAGCGCTCGCGAAGCTGCGGGCTTCCGGTGGAGCGGTGCACGGGGTCAGGCCGCTGATTCTCCGCGAATCAACGAACAGCGCCTGACCCATTGGATCGTAGCCCCATGGATCGTAAGCTCTGTCCCACCTGCCTACGAGGTGCTCCGTCGGAAAGATACACGCCTCGCCGAGCAAGCCACCGATCACGGGGCGCTTACCTTTCGAACTGATCCTCGGCCGCCCAGTCATCCGGAATAGAACGACGCCAGGAGAACACTATCGCAGAATCAACAAACAACGGCCTGACCCCCTCGGGTCGGCCCTCTCGCTGGTGGGCTGAGTCTTGCAATAAACGAGCAGCGGCCTGTCTTCCCTCGATCAACGCTCCGATTACCGCTGAGCGACTTCCTCGGGCCGAAATCAACAAACAACGGCCTGACCCCCTCGGCTCGGCCCCCCAGCAATCCTGGCGGTGGTGTGGCCGGGCGGTGCGCGTGCTCGATGGGTGCGGGGTATCCATGCCGGACACGGCCGCCAATCGGGCACAGTGGCCGTATGCTGGCGGGCAGAAGCGCGGCTGCGG
>JAEWIY010000239.1 GCA_023386835.1 Verrucomicrobiota bacterium | reverse complement strand
ATCCTGCGCCGCGCGACAACGACGCGCGGCGGATCGTAGCGCAAATCCTACCGCGGACCCGGCCGCGGCTCGGGGTGGGGCCCTGGATTCGCGCCGCCCTGATTCGCCGCATTCTGCGCCGCGGCCTGCCGCAGCGCACGCCGACGCCGCACTTCCGCCGCCACCGCCTCCAGGCGCCGCGCTTCGTCGGCTGGCGTGGGATTGGTGACGACCGTATTGACGAGCGGATTGTTGGCGGCCGGCAATGGGCTGGCTGAAGGGAAGGCGCCGCCGCCGGATGGACCCGCGCCGTTGTTGGCCAGTTTCGCGCTCTGCAACTTGAGCGTCAGCGCGCGACCGCTGTGCACAACGCTGACCGTGCGGTTCTCCGGATCGAAGGACTCCAGCCGCACCGGACCATCCTCGTCGCCCGCTCGCAGCCACACGCTGCGCCGCCGGGCCGGATCGTAGATGCAGTAGCGCATGGCATCGCCTTCGCCGAAGTAGCCGCAGAACTGCAGTCCGGCCTCCTCGCTTGTCGCCACCGGAGCCGCCTGGCTGTCCGGCGGCAAAAACGGCGAGCGGCTGGCCTGGGCATGAGCACCGGCCACGCCAAGGGCGGTCAGACCGGCAAGAAAAGAAAGGCGCAAACGGTTTGTCATGAGGCAGACGCTAGAGGCACTCAAAAGCCGTAGCGTACCGGGTCAAGCGACACCACTCCACCCTTCAATGTGCCGTCAAACCACTGCTGATCCCACTTGCACAAGTCTCTGGGACACCTGAACAGTACCTCCCAGCATGGATTCAATGCCACTTTGGGCTTGGGCGGGTTTCTTCATCTTCATTGCCGCAATGCTGGCGCTGGATCTGGGGGTCTTCCACCGGGGCGCCCATGCCGTGAAGATGAAGGAGGCGCTGATGTGGTGCGGCGTCTGGTTCACCCTGGCGATGATCTTCAACTTCATCGTCTGGCACTGGATGGGCCACGCAGCCGGGTTGGAGTGGCTCACCGGCTACGTCGTGGAGATCTCTCTGAGCGTCGATAACGTCTTCGTTTTCATCGTCATCTTCTCGTACTTCCGCGTGCTGCCGGCGCACCAGCACCGCATCCTGTTCTGGGGCATCGTCGGCGCAGCGGTGATGCGCATGGCCTTCATTCTGGCCGGCGTCACGCTGCTCGACCGCTTCCACTGGCTGATCTACCTCTTCGGCGCCTTTCTGGTCTACACCGGCATCAAGATCGCCCGCCCGCACAAAGAGGAGTTCGATCCGGAGAAGAACATCGCGGTACGGCTCTTCAAACGGTTTTACCCTGTCAGCCATCACGACAAGTCCGGGCACTTTTTTGTCATCGAGAACGGCCGTCGCATGGCCACGCCGCTCTTTATCGTGCTCCTGGTGATTGAGACGACCGATGTGGCCTTTGCGCTCGATTCGATCCCGGCGGTGCTCGCGATCACCAAGAATCCGTTCATCGTTTTCACTTCGAACGTCTTCGCGATCCTCGGCCTGCGGTCGCTCTACTTTGCCGTGCACGGCGTGATGGGCCTGTTCCGCTACCTTTCCTTCGGCCTCGCCTTCATCCTGGTCTTCATCGGCGTGAAGATGCTCATCTCGGGCTACTATCACGTGCCGATCGGCCTATCGCTCGGCGTGATTGGCCTTGCGTTGGCCGTGTCCGTGGTTGCCTCGATCTGGGCCGCCAGGAAGGAAGCCGCCGCCACTCCGCCAACTCCGCCCACGCCGCCCAGCGCCTGAGCGCGCCCCTCCCCGGCAGCGGGGACTCGACGCCGCCCGGCACCGCGCCTAACACCGCGGCATGCTGCAACCTTGGGCGCGCACAGCGTCACAAACCCTGCTTCAGAACCGTTGGTGCACGCTGCGTGCGGACTCCTTCCGCCGCGCGGATGGGCGTGTGATCGAGCCGTATTACATTCTCGATGATCCGGATTGGGTTCACGTCGTGGCGACGCGCGCCGACGGCCAGGTCGCCGTGGTGCGGCAGTTCCGGCCGGCCGCCAACACGTTCTGTCTTGAACTGCCCGGCGGGGTGGTGGAACGCGGCGAGGACCCGCTGCGCAGCGCCCAACGCGAACTGCGCGAGGAATCCGGGTGCACGGCCGAGACCTGGCGGCTGCTGCACGTGATGCACCCCAACCCGGCGCGCCAGACCAACCGTTTTCACCTCTTTCTCGCAACCGACGTGCACGAGCTCGGCACCCAGGCGCTGGACGAGAACGAGCAAATCGAGGCGCGCTTCCTGCCGGTGGAGCGGATCCTGCACGAGATCCATCACGGCGAATTCACCCAGGGACTGCACATCGCGGCGTTCCTGCTCGCGTTGCCGGAGTTGCAACGCCTGGCCGCGGCGGCGCCGACGGCCTGATCCCACCGCAGCAGCGAGTCCACGCGGCGCCCGACCGCCGCAAAAAAACGGGCGCCGTTTGGGCGCCCGTCGGGAGAGTTGGAAACGATTGGAAAATGTCGTTCGTCCGGCGAGGCCGGGAACGCTTATTCCCAATTGAGGATCAACCGGGTGTAGTACGTGGTATCCAGTTCCTCACGACCCGCCGGCGGCTCGCTGGTGAAGTCGTTGGCGATACCGATCCGCAGCTTCCACTGCGAAGCGGCGATCGGCATCTCAAAGCCGGAGTCGTGCGTCACGCGGTAGTTGCCGAAGTCATCGAACGCCGGGACATAGGACAACGAGTTGGTGATCGCCCAGTTGTCGCGGGTCAGCTCGTGCTTCAGGCCGAAATCGAGACCGGCGCTGCTCACGTCATCCGCAAGCGGGTCACCGTAGCCTTCATACCGATACGACAAACCGGCGCGACCCGTCAGCGTCTGGTTCGGCTTCTTGATGAAGTCGTAACCGAGACCGGCTGCCGCAATCGTGTAGAGGTCGATGTCCTTGATCCGGTCAAAACCACCCTCGGCACGCATGTACCAGGACGTGCGGCCCGCGAAGTTGTTCTGGTAGTCGACGCCGAGCTTGAACTGGTCAGCCGACTTGGTGCCGTCGGACTTCTCGCGCAGGTACGCAGTGTAGAACTCGAGCGCGTCTTGCGAGGTCTTCAACACCGCGCGGCCGCTGATCGCGGTGCCGAGCTGGGAGCTGTTGCCGTCCTTGCCCGAGATGTCGATGCCCGCTTCGTACTTCCACTTGCGGCGGAGCGCGGAGACCGCCGGGTCTTCGCCCGTCGGGCCCCAGGTGGCGGCGAGGCCGCCAACCGGCGTGCTGACCGAGCCCTCCTGGCCCGCGATGACGAGCTGACCGCTGGTGTCAGTCGACACGGTGCCTTGCAACACGGTGCCGCCCGCGAGGCGGTAGAATCGCGGATTGTCGGTGGAAATCGCGACAACCTCGCTTTGCTTGATCGCCAGAGTCCCAGCGTAGTCCGTCTCGAGCTGCACCGTGGTGCCATCGATACTGCTGACAGTGCCAACGAGGCGTGCGCCACCCCGCGTCTCCACGACGTCCGCTTGCACGGACGCCGCCAACGCGAGTGAACACAAGCCGATCCAGGCCAGGTGCAGATGTTGGATGCGTTTCATAAGCGGTCTCTCGCCTAGACGCCGAGAGCAGCAAGTCAATGCGCCCTTCGAAGGGGTTTCTACTCCGCTTTACAAGTTCCCCAGCGGTCCGCACCTTGGCGCGCATGTCATCTTCGCCTGCCGTTGAACGTCCCGCCCTGGCTGTGGCCTCGGGCTGGCGTGACTACGCGCTGCTCGATGCGGGCACCGGCATGAAGCAGGAGCGCTGGGGTCCCTACACGCTCGTGCGACCTGATCCGCAGGTCATCTGGCCGCGTCACGCGGCGGGCGAATGGCGCGGCTGGGACGGCTATTATCATCGCAGCGAAAGCGGCGGGGGCCGGTGGGAGTTTCGCCGCGAGCTGCCGGCGTCATGGAAAATCGGCTACGAACCGCTCGGACTCACGTTCCGGATCCAACCGACCTCGTTCAAACACACAGGATTGTTCCCGGAACAGGCGGTGAATTGGGAATGGTGCTCCGCTCGGATCAAGTCCGCCCGCGCCGCGGGCCGCGAGGTGTCGGTGCTCAACCTTTTTGGTTACACCGGTGCCGCCACCTGCGCGGCGGCCAAGGCCGGTGCGGCCGTCTGCCACGTGGACGCCGCCGAGGGCATGGTGAAATGGTGCCGCGAGAACGCCGCATTGAGCGGCTTGGCGGACGCGCCGATCCGCTACATCGCGGACGACTGCCTGAAGTTTGTCCGACGCGAGGCGCGCCGGGGGCGCCGCTACGACGCGATCATCATGGATCCGCCCACCTACGGTCGCGGCAGCAGCGGCGAAATGTGGCGGCTGGAGGATCACTTGTGGGAACTGCTCACCGCCTGCCGCGAGATCCTCTCGGACGCTCCGCTCTTTTTTCTCATCAACGCCTACACCGCCCGCCTCTCACCGACGGTCGTCGTCAACCTGCTCTCGGAGCTCCTGCACGAGCGGGGTGGCTCGCTCACGGGTGGTGAAGTCGGCCTGCCCATCGCCGCCGACGGAAAGACGCTGCCCTGTGGAATCTACGGGCGCTGGGCGGCTGCTTCGGCTGCATGAAACGCCTGTTCGCGTTCGCTGGTTTACTCGCGGGAAGTGCGTTGCTGGCCTGGCCCGGCCAGGTGCGTGCAGCCGAGCCCGGGTTGGACGTCGATGAGCCGCTGCGCTTCGGCTCGATCTCGATCTACTCGGAGAACGACCTGTATTTGGGCGGCACCGACGAAAACTACAGCAACGGGTTCAAGCTCTCGCTCCTGACGACCCGGCTGGCGAGTTTCACCGAGGACCCGGTTCCCGCCCCCGTGCAAAAGCTGGCTCGCGCGCTGGGCGAGTGGCTGCCCAGCGGACCGGACTACAAACTCGGCCTTTCGCTCGGGCAGAACCTCTACACACCCAGCGACATTCACACGACCGAGGCGCAGCCGGACGATCGGCCGTACGCCGCGTGGTTGTACGTCGGAGCCGCCTTCCAAGTTTACGCGCCGCCGAAGCGGTTCGCGGAAGGCAAAGGCTCAATCGCATCGTTCGATGTGGTCGAAGTCACCTTCGGCATGATCGGACCCGCCGCACTCGGCCGGCAGGTGCAGAACAACGTGCACAACCTGTTCGGCATCAAAACCGCCCGCGGTTGGCACCATCAGCTGCGCAACGAACCGGGACTGAACCTCGTGTACGAGCGGCGCTACCGCATCAGCACGGAAACCTTCCGCGACCAGCGCGGCTGGGCGCTCGACCTGATCCCGCACGCCGGTTTCAGCCTCGGCAACATCTTCACCTACGCCAACGCCGGCGCGGAACTGCGCGGCGGGCTCCGGCTCCCGGACGACTTTGGCACCAACCTGATCCGGCCGACCGGCGTATCCGGTTCGTTGCGACGCCCACGCTTCAACGCCTTCGCCTTTGCCGCCTTCGATGTGCGTGCCGTGGCGCGCGACGCGACGCTCGATGGCAACACCTGGCGCGACAGCCCGTCCGTGAAGCGGGAAACGGTCGTGGCAGACCTGCATGGTGGTCTCTCCGTCGGCTTCCGCCACTGGCAGTTCACCTACACCCAGGCGCTCCGCACGAAGGAATTCAAGAACCAGTCCGATGAGTCCGTCTTCGGCTCCATCAGCGTGACACTGCATTATTAGTAGCGAGTAGCGGGTAGCGAGCATACAAACCGGAAACGTCCGCCGCGCACCGGGTCCCTAGACTTCTCTAACGATCAGCGAGCACACCGATTTCAATACGCCGCCACACCCGCAGCTCCGCTGCCTCCCCCGTCCACCCTACTTGCTACCCGCTACTCGCTACTCCCCCCGGCCCCCCTCCTTCCCCATGTCCTCCCTGACTGACACCTACTTTTCCGCGTCGCTCGAACTGCTGCAGCGGATGCGCGAAGCCAACGCCGCCACTCTCGCCCGTTGCGGCGAGCGCATCGGCCGCTCGATCGCCGCGGGCGGCGTGCTGCACACGTTTGGCAGCGGCCACAGCGAAATCATCGGCCGTGAAATCATCGGCCGCGCCGGCGGACTCATGCCGGTCTCGGGCCTCTTCGATCCGGGCATGGGCTTTTCGGAGAACGTGGTCGGCTACGGCACGCGCCTCGCCGAGCGCTACGACCGGCACTACGGGCTGCACGCCGGCGAGAGCATCATCGTCATCTCCAACTCCGGCAAAAACGCGTCGCCGATCGAGGTCGCACTCTACGCCAAACAAAAGGGGCTGCATGTCATCGGCCTCACTTCGCTCGCGATGAGCACAACGGCAGCCACGGTGCACCCGGGCGGACGCAACCTGCACGCGATCGCCGATGACGTGCTCGACAACGGTGGCGTGCCGGGCGACGCGCTCGTTGAAGTGGCGCCCGGGCAAAATGCCGGCCCCACGTCGACGCTCATCGGTGCGATGCTGCTCAACCTGCTCGCCCTTGAAGCCATGGAGTGGTTGCGGGCCAACGGACATTCCCTGCCCGTGCTGCGCAGCCAGAACACGCCGGGTGGCATGGAGTCCAATTTGGAACTGGCGCAGCGTTACCGCACCCGGTTGAGCAAGTTGATCGGCTGACGGTCCGCTCCCCCAACCGGAGGCGCGAACCGACACGCCCCGGCGGCTGGTGGTCGGTCGACAGAACGATTCGCCACGGCGGCGCCGATGTGTTCCGTACCCGCGTGGCTCAGACTCTTCGCATCGGCGTGGATGGCGGCGGCACCAAAACCGAGCTCATCCTGATCGACCAGACCGGAAACGTGCTGCACCGGCACCTCGCGCCGGGCTGCAACCCCAACGTCATCGGCGCCGACCACGCCCGGCGGATCGCGACCGATGCGCTGGTCGCCACGATGGATCGGTCGCGCATGATGGCGCCGGACGGCGAGATCACCCACACGCTCCTCTGCATGGCCGGCAGCCCTGGCTTCTGGCAGGAGTTCGCACAATCCCTCGCCGATTTCGGCCAGGTCGTCGCCTTCGACGATTCACGGCCGGTCCTGGAACTGGCCACGCAGGGCCGGCCCGGCCTGGTGCTGCATGGCGGAACCGGGTCGTTTATCGCCGCCCAAGCTGCCGATGGGCGCATCCACTACGCCGGCGGGCTGGGGTGGCGCTTTGGTGATCCAGGAAGTGGATACGATTTGGGCCGGCGGGCCATCAGCCGCGCCTTGCTGGAACTGCAGGGGTGGTCAAATCCGACGCGCTTGTCCCAGATCGTCCGCGACCAGACCGCGCTCGAGGACGCGCGCGCCATCACCCGGCACTTCTACTCTCATCCCGAGGCCAACCGGCTCATCGCCAGCCTCGCGCCGGCCGTGCTCCACCTCGCCTCCGAAGGCGATCACGCCGCGACGCAACTGGTGCTCGAGTCCGCCGGCGAGTTGATGGAGCTGGGCGTGCGCGTCGCCCAGCAGGTGTTTCCGGAGGCTGCGCTGGACACGATTCCCGCCGGACTGAGTGGACCGATCCTGATTCACCCGGTCGTGGTCGCGACGCTGGTGACGCGTTGCCCGCTTCCCTTGCAGCCGCTCGCCGACACTCCCATCGAGGGCGTGCGGCGCCTGCTGGTGCGATTGAACTAGCGCCGCCCCGGCCGGTTCAGCTCAGCGGTCCCATTTTCTCGAGCGCGAGGGCGGCCGCGGTGGTGCGGTTCTCCACGCCGAGCTTCGGGTAAATGCTTTCGAGGTGCTTCTTGATCGTGGTCAACTGCACCCCGGTGATCGTCGCGATCTCGCTGTTGGTTTTGCCCTGCGCCAGCCAGAACAGCACCTCGGCCTCGCGCGGCGTCAGACCGAGTTCAATCAACTGCTCCGGCGACGCCGGTTCGGTGGGTCGCGCGGGACCGCCCGCGCTCTCCGCGCGCTTCAGCCGCGCTCGCACCGCCGCCAGCAGTTGCTCCGGTTCCACCGGCTTCACCAGGTAATCATCGGCACCGAGATTCATGCCGAGGCGAAGATCCGCCATCTCACCGTTTCCGGTCAGGAAAATGAACGGCGTACGCGCCGTGTGCGGATCGGCGCGCAGCGCCTCAAGCGCCGCGTGACCATTCATCCGCGGCATCGTGACGTCGCACACAATCAAGTCGGGTCGCTCATTCTGCGCCGCCGTCAGCCCGGCTCGTCCATCGGGCGCTTCTCCAACCACGTAGCCTTCAAGTCGCAGCAATGCGGCACACTGTTGTCGCACGCGGGGGTCATCGTCGATCAGCAGAATACGCGTCACGCGCCGGGAGCATGCCGAGACGCTCGAGCTCGTCAATTAGCCGATCGGCCCGGGTCAGCTGACCCATGGGCGGACGGGCACTCTTGCGGCATGGTGAGGTCGTTCCGCTTCGACTGCCGCCACGGCCATGACTTCCCAACAGGTTCACTTGATCAGGGTGACTTTTCGCACCCTCACGCCGTTAACCGATCAGGTGGCCGCGCTCTTTTATGCGCGTCTGTTCGAGCTCGACCCCAGCCTGCGCGGGCTCTTCCACGGCGGCCTGAAGCAGCAAGGGCGGAAACTGATGGACATGCTGTCCTTCGCCGTGAATCAGCTGGACCAACCCGCCCACCTCGAAGTTACCCTGCGTGAACTCGGGATTCGGCACGCAGGCTACGGTGCCAAGGACACCCATTATCACACCGTCGGCGAGGCGCTGCTCTGGACGTTGCAACAGGTCCTCGGCGGCGCCTTCACCCCGGACGTGCGGACCGCCTGGGCGGATCTCTACCGTTTCCTTTCCGAGGCCATGCGGGCGCACGGCACCGGACACCAGGCCGCCTGAGCTGCGGCGGCGCCCACGACGGTACCGCCCACTCGATGCCCCGCCCTCACCGAAGGGCCTCGGGTGCGTCGCATCAGGTTCGGCCACCGCACCGCACACGCCGTGATTGCACCCGGGGAAGCCGGTCGTTTGGCTGGCCGCTCCACGCTTCATGACGCAGCCGTCCCCGCCCACCCCATCGCCGGACGACCCGGCGCTTTTGCAGGCGCGTCTGGCTGGCATTCTCGAGGTGGCGCTGGACTGCATCGTCACGGTCGATGCCGAAGGGCGTTTCCTGGATTTTAACCCGGCTGCCGAGCGCACCTTCGGCTACCGGCGCGACGAGGTGCTCGGCAAACTGATGTCGGAGCTGATCATCCCCGCGTCGTTGCGCGAACACCACGATCTCGGCATGCGACGACTGAACGATGGCGGCGAGCCGCGCATGCTCGGCCGGCGCATCGAGACCACGGCCATGCGCCGGGACGGAACGGAGTTTCCCGTCGAACTCGCCATCACCCGCATCGATCTCGGCCCCGGGGTCGCGCCGGTGTTCGCGGCACACCTGCGCGACATCACCGATCGCAAACAGACCGAGAGCGCCCTGCTGTCGCTGCAGGAGCAGCTGGAGCAACGCATCGCCGAACGCACTGCCGCCCTGCGCGCCAGTGAGGCGAGCCTGCGCGAATCGCAGGAACTGTTCGCCCGCTCGTTCCACGGCACGCCCGCGATCATGTCGATCGCCCGGCTGCCGGATGGCCGGATGGTGGAGGTGAACCGCGCCTTCGAACGCGCGATCGGGCGGCCCAAGCGTGACATCCTCGGTCGCACCACGCTGGAGCTGAACCTCTGGCGCGACGCGGCCTTGCGGGACCGGTTCTTCGATCGGTTCCGGAAAGAGGGAGCCGTGCATGACTTTGAGGCCGAGTTCAACACGCTCACCGGCCCGCGCACGCTGCTGCTCCATGCTGACC
>JAEWIY010000043.1 GCA_023386835.1 Verrucomicrobiota bacterium | reverse complement strand
GGTAACGGCCCAACCGTATTCAACCCACCATGCAAAAAGGCGCGGCGCGCCCCACACCTTAACCAGCCGCCGCCGCGCGGCTGACCTCTGGCGTACGCCGCGGTAGCGACTCGCCATCGAACCACGTGCCATCGACAAACGTGGTCGTGGGCACCGCGGGCACACCACGGACGTTGTGCTGCAAGCGACCCGCGAGGATCTCCACCGCCAGCGCACCGACCTCACGATGGTTCTGCCGGACCCCGGCACGCTGGCCGGAAAAGTCCTCGAGGAAGATATCAACGAAGGCCACGTCGCGTGGCGTCTCCCAGCCCAGCTGATCGAAGGCCGGCTGCACAAACTCCGCCTTGCTGATCACCACCTCCGGGCGGTGCTCGTGCAGCCACTTGGCCAGCGGCACCTTGTTCGGGAACAGGTAAATGGGCAGCCGCTGCCGCGACGGCAAATCCTGCTGCGACCACAGGAAACCCACGCTCCAGAGCCGGTCCACCGTGATGTCCCAACCCTCGTCCATCACGAACGCGACCCGGTTGTACCCCGCCTTCCGGACCTGTTCCATCGCGAGCCGGATCACGTGTAGTTGATTGTTCGTGACATTCGGCAGCTGCGGCTGGTGCGGGAAGTAGTCGATCTTGACTGCGGAGAAACGCGACCAGTCAAACTGGAGTTCGTCGTCGATCTCCCGCACGTGCGACGCCAGCACGATCCCGCCGATGCCACGCGCCTCCAGGATGCGGCTCATCCGGCCGGCGGTCAGGCCCGGTTCACGCAGCCAAAAATGCTCGAGCCGGAAACCGAGCTCGCGCGACTTCTCCTCGGCCCCGGCATAAAAGTCGGGATGCGCCGTCGTGTGCCGCCAGCCCCAGCGCGTGTTCCAGTTCGTGACATAGGCGAGCGTCGGCGGATTGCGGCGCTCCATCACGCGACCACGGTACGACACCAACGCGCGCAGCACGGGATCCGGCGCATAGCCGAGTTCGTTCGCGAGCCGCTGAATGCGCTGCCGCGTATGCTCGGGCAGGCGCGGGTGATTGCGCAAGGCCAGTGAAACGGTGGTGACATGCACGCCCGCGGCACGGGCGACGGCGGCCAGGGTGACTCGACGCTCGTTCATGGTGGGTTTGGGTGGGTAACGGCGACAGCAGGCGTCACGGAAATGCCCTTCGCAAGTCTAAAGTTAGCACTCTCGACAGGCTGTCCGCGTTCTTGCAACCGCTTCGCTCCAAGCACCCCCACGACCCCAGCCCTTGCTTTGCCATGCCCGCCCCCAACCCCGCCACCCCACTCGAGTCCTATCATTCCCAACACGCGCCCTTTGGCGCTTTCGCCAGCTTCACAATTGGTCTGGTCAACGATGGCGGCGGTTTCGGCCAGTCCCTTGGCAAACCCGCGCGTCAAAACGTCTACGTCGGCTTTAAAACCGCCCGCGCGAAACGGTGGCGGTTATTGCCCTTTTTCCGCCCGCCGCAGTCGCAGGCGGTCAACTACACGGGCGAGGCCGCCACCCCGCAGCCGCCCTCCGCGTTCGAACCGCTCCTGCCGCCGGACTATGTGCGCACGCTGGGCTGGGCAAGCGACACCTGGCGCGCGGATGGGGACCGGTTCGGATTCTCCCTGCTGACCCCGTTCGGCGAGGTGCCGGAACCGACCCGGCTCAACCGCGCCTTGCAGCGTTTTCACTTCGCCCCCGCCGTGTACGGCTGGATTGAATACGACAACCGCGAGGGCGATGACGATGTGACGTTGGTGTTTGGCGTCGGCGACACGGAACGTCCGCTGCGGCCATTGGAGGACGCCAACCCGTCCCTGATTGGCTTCGCCGGCGGCACCAAGTGAGGATACGCCACCCTGCCCGATCGTCGGGTTGAGCAGCGGCTGGGATTTGATGTCTTCGACCCGAAGTTCCGCGACTATCGCGGCCTGCACGTGATCGGCGGGGAGTCGGCCCTGCTCTTCACTGTGCGCGCGGGGCAGCGGAAACGTTTTCCGCTCGTCCTCGGCTTCTACGATCCGACGCCCACGACCGGCATCACGGCGCATTTCGCCTACACGCGAGTCTTCCGTGACCTGGAAGACGTCCTGTCACACGGGCTCGAGCACTTCAACCGCTACGCGGCCCAAGCCGCCCTGCGCGACCGCGAGCTCTCCCGCAGCCGGCTCAATCCCGACCAGCGCTTCCTCCTCGCCCAGGCGACGCACAGCTACTACGCGAGCTCGCAGCTGCTGTGGAACGACGATGGTCCGCTCTGGGTCGTCAACGAAGGCGAGTATCGGATGATGAATACATTCGATCTCACCGTCGACCACCTCTTCTTCGAGCTGGTCTATCACCCGTGGGCGGTGCGCAACACCCTCGACCTCTTTGTCGATCGCTACCTGTATCGGGACAAGCTGCAACTGGCCGATGGTCGGGTCGTGCGCGGCGGAATCTCGTTCACCCACGACATGGGCGTGAACAACCACTTTACCCCTGCGGGACGTTCGAGTTACGAGTGCGACGAACTCACCGGCTGCTTCAGCCACATGACGATGGAGCAGCTGCTCAACTGGATCCTCACCGCGGTCTGCTACGCGGAGAAGACCGGCGACCGGAAGTGGCTGCGCGCCCAGCGTGACGTGCTCGACGCCTGCGCCGAGAGCCTGCGTCGGCGCGATCATCCCGACGTACGCCAGCGCGACGGAATCCTGAAGCACGACAGTGACCGGTGCGGCCGCAACGGCAGCGAAATCACGACGTATGACAGTCTGGACACGAGCCTCGGACAGGCTCGCAACAACCTTTACCTCGGCGTAAAGACGCTGGGCGCCTGGCTGCTGCTCGAAGGCGCCTACCGTTCGTTGCGGCAGAGCGACGCGAGTCGCGCAGCCGGGGCCGAGGCTGACCGTCTGGCGGCGTCTTTGACCGCGCGATACGAGGAAGACACGGGCTTCTTCCCCGCCGTCTTCGAAGCCGGCAATCGCTCCCGCATCCTGCCGGCGGTGGAGGGTCTGCTATATCCCCGTTTCCTCGGGCTCGAGGAGTTCCGGCCCGA
The DNA here is from genome assembly GCA_023386835.1 of Verrucomicrobiota bacterium. Classification (GTDB taxonomy): domain Bacteria; phylum Verrucomicrobiota; class Verrucomicrobiia; order Opitutales; family Opitutaceae; genus Actomonas. Next base: position 21,777 of record JAEWIY010000043.1, on the reverse strand, counting down.
CGGGCGGTTCGGTCCGCTGGTGCAGCGGCTGGAGCGTCACATCCGGCAGGCACTTCAGCCGGGGATCTGCCTGGATCCCGTTTCCGGCGGGTGGAAGATGAGCAGCACCAGCACCAATACGTGGTTCAGCAAAATCGCGCTCGCCCAACATCTCGTTCGCACGCTTTTTCCGAAGGCGATGAACAAGGCCGCCCAAGCGGCCGACCGGGTCCATGCCGACTGGCAGCGACGCCCGGGCTGCGGCGCTTTCGCCATGTGTGACCAAATCCACAGCGAAACTGGCGTCACCGTTGGCAGTCGCTACTATCCCCGAGGCGTCACCGCCATCACCTGGCTCTGGGAATAATCCTCGCGCCGCGTGCATCGCGTTTCGTTCAACGTCTTCTCCGCGGCGGCTGCCGCCCCGGAGTCCTTCCGCTTACTCCTGTCATGATGCGTCCCCTGCTTCGATTCCTTGCGATCAGCCTATTCGCCGGCCTGCTCAACACCGCCCGAGCGGAGGATGGCTACGAGCTTTGGCTGCGGTATTCACGGGTGGGCGACGAGGCGCAGCTCGAGTCCTACACCGCCGGTCTGAAGGAAATCGTGCTCGCCTCGGCCGAGCGCCGCGATTCGCCCACCCTGGACGCGGCTCGTGACGAGTTGACCACGGCGTTGATGGAAATGCTCGGCTTCGTGCCGACGATCCGCACGGAGGCGTGCTCCAACAACCCACTGCTCGGCACCGAAGGTTATCAGCTGCAAACGTCGCAAGGCTCCTCCCGCACCCAAGTGAAGATCAGCGCGAACACGGATGTGGGCGTGCTCTACGGCGCGTTCGCCTTTTTGCGCGAGCTGCAGATGGCCCGCCCGCTCGAACAAATCGATCGGACCAGCGCGCCGCGCATCCAGCGCCGCATCCTCAATCACTGGGACAACCTCAATCGGACCGTCGAACGCGGTTACGCGGGCTTCTCGCTTTGGGAATGGCACGTGTTGCCCGATTACCTCTCGCCGCGTTATCGCGATTACGCCCGAGCGAACGCGTCCATCGGCATCAACGGCACGGTGCTGACCAACGTGAACGCCAACGCGCTCGTGCTGACGAAGCCATGGCTTGAGAAGGTCGCCGCGCTGGCCGGCGTGTTCCGGCCTTACGGTATCCGTGTTTACCTGACGGCGCGGTTCAGCGCCCCAGTTGAGATCGGCGGCCTGTCGACCGCCGACCCGCTCGACCCGGCGGTGGCCGAATGGTGGAAGGGGAAGGCGGATGAAATCTACGCGCTGATCCCCGATTTCGGCGGATTCCTTGTAAAAGCCAACTCAGAGGGGCAGCCGGGCCCGCAGGACTACGGCCGCACGCACGCCGACGGGGCGAACCTCCTGGCCGACGCGGTGGGTCCGCACGGGGGCATCGTGATGTGGCGGGCCTTTGTTTACAGCCACGAAACACCGGAGGATCGCGCGAAGCAGGCGTATCAGGAGTTCAAGCCGCTCGACGGCCAGTTTCGTCCCAACGTACTCGTCCAAATCAAAAACGGTCCCATCGACTTTATGCCGCGAGAACCGTTTAGTCCGCTCTTTGGCGCCATGCCGAAAACGGCCCTCGCGCTCGAACTGCAGATCACGCAGGAGTACCTCGGCCAGGGCACAAATCTCGCCTTTCTCGGGCCGATGTTCGAGGAGACGCTGAAGGCCGACACCTACCAATCCGGGCCCGGCACCACCGTCGCCCAGGTGATTGATGGCACGGTCGACGGTCATCCCGTCACGGCGATCGCCGGCGTGGCCAACATCGGCAACGACCGCAACTGGACGGGCCATCCGCTGCAGCAGGCCAACTGGTACACCTTCGGCCGCCAGGCCTGGGATCATGCCCTCACCTCCGAAGTTGTCGCCGACGAATGGATACGGCTGACGTTCGACGACGACGAAACCGTGCTGCCGATTCTGCGGCCCATGCTGCTCGAGTCGCGCGAGGCGGTTGTGAACTATCAGATGCCGCTCGGCCTGCACCACATCATGGCCGAGGGGCACCATTACGGTCCGGGTCCCTGGGTCGACCTGCAGGGCGCGGGGCGCATGGACTGGACCTCCGTTTACTACCACCGCGCGGACCGGAACGGCCTTGGCTTCGACCGCACCGCCACCGGCTCGAAGGCCCTCGAGCAATACGCGCCCGAGATCCAGCAATTGTGGAGTGATCCCAACAGGATTCCGCCCGAGCTCCTCCTGTGGTTTCACCATTTGCCATGGGACTGGAAGATGCCGTCCGGTCGGATTCTCTGGGATGAACTCGCCCTGCACTACCAGGCCGGCGTCGATACGGTCCGGCGCTGGCGCCAGCAATGGACGCAGTTGGAGGGAGCCGTCGACGCCGAGCGGCACACGCACGTTGCTGCGTTGCTTAAGATCCAGGAGGAGCACGCCGTCACCTGGCGAGACGCGTGCCTGCTGTACTTCCAGACCTTTTCCCAACGACCGCTGCCAGCTGGCGTCGAGCCGCCAGCGATGACGTTGGAAGACTATCAGGCGATCAACCTGCGTTTTCTCCCCGGCAACCCAAGCGGCCGCTGATCGTCATCGTGCGCCGCGAGCCGCTGGGGGCCGGGCACTGAAGCCCCGTAGCGCCGACCTGCCGCGGCACGCGGCGGGCCATCACTTGATCCCGAGGCTCTGCAGGGCCGCCCGCATGTAGCCCATCGCAAAGGCCATGCCGGCGTGCCACGGCGCGCCACACGTCATCTGCGGCGTGTGGTCCGGAATCAACACGCCATCGTAGCCGTTGCGGTGCAGGATCTCGATGACGCGCAACATGTCGACATCACCGTCGTCGATGAAGGTCTCCTTGTACGTGGGCACTTTGCCGCGGATGTTGCGGAAGTGAACGTATCCGAGGCGCCCCTGCCGGCTGTAGTGGTCGACGACGCCATAAATGTCGCCCTCGGTCATCTCGGCCAGGGAGCCGATGCAGAACTCCAGCGTGTTGGCCGGACTCGGGGCAAGGTCGATCACCTTCTGGTAGAGGTGCGGCTGATACACGAGCCGGGGCTGCGAGCGGATCGTGGGCGTCGGAGGATCGTCGGGATGGAGCGCCAGTTTCACGCCCGCCTCTTCGGCCACCGGTAACACGTCCTCCAGAAAACGCTGCAATCGCCGCCACAATTCGTCCGGTGAGATCGAAGCGAGGGTGCCGGCCGGCGCCTCCGGATCGTAGACCATGTTCCAAACCATGCCGTTCGGCATCGGCGGGTCATAAGGCCCCTCCATGCCGACAGAGGGTGCGTCACCGCGCGCGTAGTTGCCTTTCGTGCGGCCAGCCACACCCGCGATGCTGAAGTTGTAGCCCATGATCGGAATGCCGACGCGCCCCATTCGGCGCAGAATGGTACGGACATTCTCGATGTGTTGCTCGCGTTTCGGACCATCGAGCAGGATGTCGTGCCAATGGGCCGGATCGAAGTTTTCAATCGCCTCCAGCTTCAGGCCCGCCTCCTCCACTCCACGACGCAGGTCCGCGAGTTCTTGCTCGGTCCAAAGGTGACCCGCATCACCGGCCAGGCCCCATCCAAAATCGGTGCCGGTGGGCTGGTCGTCCCGGTCGCTCTGCGCGCCGCCGCGAAAGTAATCGACCAGATGGGCGACGATGTGGGTGGCGCCTGCCTGCCGCGCAAAAGCGAAGTTGTCGCGCGTCAGCATATGCCGGTAGAGACCGAGACCGAGTTTCATGGTGAAAGTCTGGACCATAGCCCGTCCTTCTGCAGCGCCAGAGTGTGATCCCGTCGAACGTTGACGAAACACGTCGGCCAAACGGCGCATGCGACAAGGCTCACCTCGCTACGGAATCGGGCACGAGCCGCTCAGGTCGACGTGCCATGCATTCGCCACGTGTCGAGCGATGACGGCGCCGGCGACATTCGACCAGCGCGTGCAATGATCCAGCACCACGCTATCCGACGTCGCGACAATCCCGTCTACCTTGGCCAAGGCAGCGTCAGGACTGTCGTCCAAGGTAACTTCCCACAACCAGCCGGCAGCCTCGGCGATGGTGCGCAACCGGGCTCGCAGACGTCCGCTGTTGCCGACCGGCCGATCCAGCAGCCAGTGACAACGCACAACACCCGCCTGCGTGAGCGTCTCGCCGATCAGTCGAGCCGCGCGGTCAGTCTCGGCGACCTCACGGTACGTGCCGTGCAAACTGGCCATGTCTCGCACGCATCCATCGCGACCAACCAGAATCACTCCACCCGCCAGCGCCGCCTCAACGGTGATGAGCACGTTGTAGCCATCGAGCCACAGCTCGCGTCCCGCAAGCGCCGCAAAGGGCAGCTCGGTTCGCGACCTGTTCTGGCGCTGGTCAAGGCTGCACGCACAGCGCGCCACGGCCACCCGCTGCCGTTGATTCAGCCGATACCGATTACCCGTCAGCGCCAGGGAAGACGTCAGCGCGTATCCACGATCCAGGAGCCAATTTAGGTCATGGCCTGCGTGCTGCAGCGCGCCCAGTTGGGTCTTACCGAAAAGAACCGCGTCCTCCGGGTGAGGCCCTCGATGCGCCCGACGGTCTGGCATGAGCCAGAAGTGAAGGCCGCGGCGGTGCGGCACAAGCTTCCCGCTTGCCCGTGCCGCAGACGGCGTTGCACCCGGGTGCAGTCTGGCTTTGCTGCAGCCGTGAGACCGCTGCTCGCCTCCCTCGCGCTGTATCTGGGTGGATACGTGTGGGCGAACGCTTCCCTCGCCGCCCAGTCCACGGCCGAACCCGTCCGGATCCTCCTCGTCGCCGGCCCAAAGAGCCACGGACCGGGCGAACATGATTTTCCGCTCGGGGCCAGCGTGCTTCAGCACGCGCTGAACGAGTCGGGCCTCAAGGTATCCGCGGAGGTCGTCACAGAGTGGCCGAAAGAGGAACACCTCGCGGCTGCGGCTGTGATCGTGCTGTACGGCGATGGGCTGGAAGCACACCTGGCCAACGGGCACGCGGCCGAACTGCGCAGGGCTTGGGAAGGCGGCTCCGGGCTGGCCGTGCTGCACTTCGCGCTCGAGCCCTCGGCCGAGGAAGCCGAACTGCGGGCGCTGTTCGACGACGCGCTCGGCGGAGCCTTTGAACCGGGGTGGTCCGTCAACCCCGTATGGACAATCGACAGCGTTCCTCGCACCGGTCATCCCCTCGCCGCCGGCGTCACGAAGATTCAATTACGCGACGAATGGTACTTCCATCTGCGTTTTCGGCGCGAAGCCGCGATCGAGCCGGTGCTGCTGGCGTTGCCGGAAACAGAGGTCCTCGGCGAAGATGGCCCACGTTCTGGCAATCCGGCGGTGCGGGCGGCCCTCGCCCGTGGCGACGCCCAAGTGCTGGCCTGGACGCTGACCGATGCGGCCGGACGCCGCGGCTTCGGGTTCACCGGGGGCCACTACCATCGCAACTGGTATGATGACGCGTTCCGGACGCTGGTCTTGAACGGGATCGTCTGGGCAGCCGGAAAATCGGTGCCGCCAGGCGGGGTGCCTTCAACGCCACCGGTTGCGCCCCTGTATGCGCGGGTGGAGGAAGCCATCGCGCGCGGCGACGTCGCGGATGTGCAGCGGCATCTGCACAAGGACCCGTCACTCCTTACCTCCGGCCGCCGCCCCACTCCCCTGCTGCATCACGCGATCCTGCGGCGACAGCCCGACATCGCCAAGGTCCTCATCGAGGCCGGGGCGGACCTCAACGAACCGGACCGGGCGGCGCGGACACCCCTGCATGCCGCGGTGCTCGGGCGTGATGCCCGCACACTTGAACTGCTCCTGCAGCGGGGCGCCGACATGACGCGACGGGATCAGCAGGGATGGACCCCGCTGCACCACACGGCGGCGCGGGCGGACGCCGACGCCACGCGGCAGCTCCTCGCGCAGGGCTGCGATCCCAACATCCGGAGCGGCCTGGGTGGCACGCCGCTCCATGAAGCGGCCGCCGCAGGCGCCCTGACCGTCGCGCGTCTGCTGCTGGACGCAGGAACCGATCGTCACATCCGGTCGGATACAGGCGCCACAGCCGTGGAGATTGCCCGGGAATTCGGACATCCGGAAATGGTTGCCTTGCTGCAGGACGACGCTTCCACCCGAGGGAACACCCCGGCTAACGCGGGCGAAAGACCCTAGCGTAAACTTTTCCGCAAAAGCGGTTAGCAAAGCTTTGCTGGCTTGCGGTGCGAAAGTTGGCCGCTCATCCGGGAAGCATGGCACTCCCCGGATTAACCACCGTTCTGGCAGGCCTGGTGACGGTGCACCTGGCGATGGCCGCCTTGGTTCTGCGCTGGCGCTGGCAGCGGCGTCAACGCCCACCCGTCGTGGAAAAATGGCTACGGGGGCCCGGTGAACGCCTGCGTCGGCGGCTCGATCGGATCGACGAGGCGCTGCCGTGGCTGCTGATCGGATCACTGTTGCTGCCGCTGGTGATCCTGACGGGCGGACTGGGTTTTCTTTCGCGACTCGACGGCAGCACGGCCGCGCTCGGGCTGCTCATCGCCACTTTTGGGCTCTTCGTGCTCACCGCGACCGCGGGAGGCTGGGCTCTGCTTCGCGTCTTCAACCAGCGCAGCGCGCTTCGTCGCACCCTCCAAGGTGAAAGAACCGTGGCCGAGTGCCTGGCGCCCCTGATTCCCACCGGCTACCGGGTGTTTCACGACGTGCCAACGGAATCCGGCAATCCGGACGACAACCTGCACCATGTGGTCGTTGGTCCGGCCGGCATCTTCTGCATCGAAAGCCGTACCCACACGCGCCGCGCCGCCCTGCCGGGGCGCAAGGACCATGAGATCATCTATGACGGCGACCAGCTCGTGTATCCTTGGGGCCAGGACACCCAAGGGCTGGTGCCGGCGCGGACGAAAGCTGAATGGCTGTCGCACTGGGTCTTTCAGGTGCTGGGCGACCGTGTGCCCGTGGCGGCGGTGCTGACGTTCCCCGGCTGGTGGGTCACCGCCGTGGTGCAACGCGATGTCCGGGTGCTGAATCCCGGACAACTGTGCGCTCTCATTCTCGATTCGACCGAAGAGAAGCTGACCCACCTCCAGCTCCAGCTGCTGATCCGCCAACTCGACGCCCGCTGCCGCGACGTCGAAATGTAACTCTGCGCAAGGAACACCGCTCCACGCTGCGAGCGGGTTTGTTCGATCCTCAAACGCCAAGGCGCAAAGAGCGTGAACGTCACGCAAAGGTTTTAGAACGGGCGGATGAATCTAGCGCGCGTGCCGTTCCCACGTCTGGCCAGCGCATAGATCACGCAAAACGGCAGCGATCAGACTTCCAGTGGATCGGGCTGTCATTCTCGGGTCCTCCATGGGCGACAGATCGATCACTACCCGCCAACCGACCTTCGACTCTTTGCGTCTATCTTGGCGGCTTCGCGTCTTTGCGCTTCGCCCTACCCTCGGCCTCCAGGAGGCCCAAACAAAAAGCCCCGCCCGGAAACGGGCGCGGCTTTGAAGTATTCAGTGAGCGATGACGATCAGCTCGCCTCGGTCGCGGCGACTTCCGGCTCGGGGATTTCGGCGCCGAACGGCAGGCTGATGCGGAGCTTCTTGTAGGCCGGCAGACCCGTGCCCGCCGGGATCAAGTGACCCATGATCACGTTTTCCTTGAAGCCCTTCAGGTTGTCGATCTTGCCCAGCGTCGAGGCATCCGTGAGCACGCGGGTCGTCTCCTGGAAGGAGGCGGCCGAGATGAAGCTCTCGGTTTCCAGCGAAGCCTTGGTGATGCCGAGGAGGATCGGCTCGGCTTCGGCCGGCTTGCCGCCTGCTTCCTCGATCCGCTTGTTTTCGGCGAGGAACGCCGAGCGGTCGACCTGCTCGCTCCAGAAGTACTCGCTGTCACCCGGATCGGTGATGCGAACCTTCCGCAGCATCTGGCGGATGATGATCTCGATGTGCTTGTCGTTGATCGTCACGCCCTGGAGACGGTACACCTCCTGCACCTGCGAGATGAGGAAGTCGTAGAGCGCGGACGGCCCGAGGATCTCGAGGATCTCGTGCGGATCGGCGGAACCTTCCGTGAGGTGCTGGCCCTTGTGGACCACGTCGCCCGGCTGCACGATGATGTGCTTGCCGGTCGGGATGAGGTGTTCCTCTTCCTGCGAGGTCTCTTCGTTGCGGACGACCAGCTTGCGCTTGCCGCGCAGCGTGCCCTCGAACGACACGATGCCGTCGATACGCGCCATCTCCGCCGCGTCCTTCGGACGACGGGCTTCGAAGAGTTCGGCCACACGCGGCAGACCGCCCGTGATGTCCTTGGTCTTCGAGGCTTGGCGGGGCGTCTTCGCGAGCAGGGAGCCGGGGGCGATGATGTCACCCTCGTTGACCGCAATCTGCGCGCCGACCGGAATCGCGTACGCCGCCAGCGGCTTGCCGGCTTGGTCGCGCACTTCGATCTGCGGGTTGAGGTCCTCCTTGTGCTCGATGACGACCGTGGCAATGCGGCCCGACGCTTCGTCGAGTTCGCGCTTCACCGTGACGCCGGGGATCATGTCCTTGAACACCAGCGTGCCACCCTTCTCGGAGAGCACCGGCACGTTGTAGGGATCCCACTGCGCCAGCACCGTGTTCTTCTCAATCTGCTCGCCGTCACCAACTGGCAGATACGAGCCGACCACGATGTTGTAGGTCTCGAGTTCGCGGTCCTCGGAATCAACGATGATGATCGAGCCGGTCTTATTCAGCACGATTGACGCACCGTCGGCCGTCGGCACCAGGCGCAGCCCGCGGTAGCGGACCGTGCCGGACGAGCGGACGCGGATTTCCGGAGTCTTGAACCCGCCGGACGCGACACCACCAATGTGGAAGGTACGCATCGTCAGCTGGGTGCCGGGCTCGCCGATCGACTGGGCAGCAATGATGCCGACCGAGTCGCCGACCTTCGCCATGCGGTTGGTCGCCGGGTTGATGCCGTAGCTCTTCGCGTCGATGCCATTGCGGCTGGTCGACGTCAGCGGCGACATGACCTTCACGCGCTCGATGCCCGAGTCGACGATCCGGGTCGCGATCTCCTCGGTCACCAGTTCGCCGGAACCGATCAGGATTTCGGTCGGGTTGAGCGGGTTGTAGATGTCGTCCGCCACGCAGCGTCCGATGATGCGCTCCTTCAGGCCGACGATTTCGTCGTCACCCTCGTAGATCGCCTTCTTCCAGATGCCGTCACGGGAGCCGCAGTCGTCCTCGGCGATGATGACGTCCATGGCCACGTCGCACAGCTTGCGGGTCAGGTAACCGGCGTCGGCGGTCTTGAGCGCCGTATCCGCGAGACCCTTACGGGCACCGTGCGTGGAGATGAAGTACTCGAGCACCGTCAGGCCCTCACGGAAGGAGGACAGGATGGGACGCTCGATGATCTCACCGGAGGGCTTGGCCATCAGGCCGCGGGTGCCGCACAGCTGGCGGACCTGCTGCTTGTTACCACGCGCACCGGAGTCCATCATGATGTACACCGGGTTCACCTCGGGGCGGCCGTCGTTGGCCTCCAGCTTGGCGAACACTTCCTTCGCGATGCGATCGGTCGTGCTGGTCCAAAGGTCGATGACTTTGTTCTTCCGCTCGCCCTCGGTGATGATGCCCTTGTTGAACTGGCCTTCGACCTCGGCGATCTTCTTCCGGGTTTCGGCGACGATGTCTTTCTTCGCCTCCGGGATGATCATGTCGTCGATACCGATCGAGATGCCGGCCTGGAAGGCGGTCTGGAAGCCCAGCTCCTTCAGCTTGTCGAGCGTCTCCACGGTCGCCGAATCACCCGCCACCTTGTAGGTGTTGAGGATCAGGTCGCCCAGCTTGCCCTTCGGCACCGGGAAGTTCACGAAGCCGAGACCTTCCGGCCAGATCTGGTTGAAGATCACGCGACCGACGGTCGTGCGCAGCACGCGCTTCTCGCGATTGCCGAAAACGGTGTCGCGACCGAAGTCCGGGTTCGGGATGTCGACCCAGTCGTGCATGCCGAGCGCGCCGTCCGCCTTGACGAACAGCACTTCCTGCAGGCCGGACAGCAGCGGAACGTGCTGGTCCTTGGTCGGCTTGCGGCGCGGCTCGATCGTCAGGTAGTACGCGCCGAGAACGATGTCCTGCGACGGCGTGAGGATCGGCTTGCCGGACGACGGCGAGAAGATGTTGGAGGTCGCCATCATGAGGAGCTTGCACTCCATGATCGCTTCCAACGACAGCGGCACGTGCACGGCCATCTGGTCACCGTCGAAGTCGGCGTTGTAAGCCGTGCAGACGAGCGGGTGAACGCGGATCGCTTCGCCCTCGATGAGGACCGGCTCGAACGCCTGGATGGAGAGGCGGTGCAGGGTCGGCGCGCGGTTCAGCAGCACCGGGTGGCCCTTGGTCACCTCTTCGAGGATGTCCCAGACTTCCGGCGACTTCTTCTCGATCATCTTGCGTGCACCACGAACGGTGTGCACGAAACCGAGTTCCTTCAGGCGGCGGATGATGAACGGCTCGAACAGGACGAGCGCCATCTTCTTCGGCAGACCGCACTGGTTGAGCTTGAGCTCAGGACCGATGACGATGACCGAACGGCCGGAGTAGTCGACGCGCTTGCCGAGCAGGTTCTGACGAAAACGACCCTGCTTGCCCTTGAGCATGTCCGAAAGGGACTTCAAGGGACGATTGCCGGCGCCCGTGACGGGGCGACCGTGGCGACCGTTGTCGAACAGGGCGTCGACCGCCTCCTGCAGCATGCGCTTTTCGTTATGGATGATAACGTCCGGCGTCTTCAGCTGCATCAGGTTCTTCAGCCGGTTATTCCGGTTGATGACGCGGCGGTAGAGGTCGTTCAGATCGGAGGTGGCGAAGCGGCCGCCTTCCAGCGGGACGAGCGGGCGCAGGTCCGGCGGGATGACGGGCAGCACTTCGAGCACCATCCACTCGGGACGGGACTTCGATTGGATGAAGCCCTGGATGACCTTCAGGCGCTTCGAGAGCTTCTTCTTGATCTGCTTCGAGCGCGTGGCGCGCATCTGCTCCTGCAGCTCCGCGACGGTGGCATCCATGTCCATCGTCGTGAGGCAGTCGCGCACGGCTTCCGCACCCATCTTCGCGACGAAGGAGTCGTCACCGTATTCGTCGAGCGCCTGGCGGTACTCGACGTCGGTCAACAGCTGCTTGGGTTCGAGCGGGGTCTTGCCCGGATCGACCACCATGTAGTTCTCGTAGTAGATCACGCGCTCGAGGGAGCGCGCGGTCATGTCGAGCAGAAGACCGAGACGGCTCGGCATGCTCTTGAGGAACCAGATGTGGGCGACCGGGACGGCCAGCTCGATGTGGCCCATGCGCTCGCGGCGGACGCGGGCGATGGTGACCTCGACGCCGCAGCGATCACAAACGACGTCCTTGTACTTGATCCGTTTGTACTTGCCGCAGGCGCACTCGTAGTCGCGCACCGGGCCGAAGATCTTCTGGCAGAAGAGGCCACCCGGCTCGGGCTTGAAGGTGCGGTAGTTGATCGTCTCGGGGTTCTTAACTTCACCCTTCGACCACGCGCGGATGGTTTCCGGCGAGGCGACGGTGATGGAGACGCAGTCGAACGGATTCTCGTCCAGGCCCATGACGCTGCGAGCTTCCTCGCGGGCGCCAGCGCCGACCTCATTGGGTTGGATACTCATTCAGGGACTCCCTTGGTGTGGACTGACTTTAATTAGAAGTTACCGGCGCGGGTATTGGCGACCTGCGCGGCGGACGGCGGCTGCGTGGGAATCAGGTTCCCGAGCGCGTCCCGCTTGTTGAGCTTGATGTCGAGACCGAGCGACTGGATCTCCTTGATCAACACATTGAAGGACTCGGGCGTACCGGCCTGCAACGTGTTGTCGCCCTTGACGAGCGACTCGTAGATCTTGGTGCGGCCCTGCACGTCGTCGGACTTGACGGTGAGCAGTTCCTGCAGCGTGTGCGCCGCGCCGTAGGCTTCGAGCGCCCACACCTCCATCTCGCCGAAACGCTGGCCACCGTACTGGGCCTTGCCACCGAGCGGCTGCTGGGTGACGAGGGAGTACGGACCCACCGCACGGGCGTGGATCTTGTGCGAGACCAAGTGGTTCAGCTTCATCATGTAGATGTAGCCCACCACGACTTGTTGATCGATCTTCTCGCCGGTGCGCCCGTCGTAGAGCGTCGACTTGCCGGAGGACGGCAGCCCCGCTTCGTTGAGGTAGCCGCGGACCTTCTTTTCCGGGATTCCGTCGAACACCGGCGTCGCAACCTTGATGCCCAGCTTGGAGCACGCCCAACCGAGGTGCGTTTCGAGCACCTGGCCGACGTTCATGCGCGAAGGCACGCCCAGCGGGTTGAGGCAGATCTGGATCGGAGTGCCGTCCGGCAGGAAGGGCATGTCTTCCTCGGGCACGATCTTGGCGACCACACCCTTGTTACCGTGGCGACCGGCCATCTTGTCACCGACTTCAAGCTTCTGCTTGGTGGCAACGTAGACCTTGACCTGCTTGATCGCACCGGTGCCAGCGTCTTCGCCGGCTTCGACACCGGAAACCTTACGCTCACGATCACCCTCGAGCTCGTCGAACTTCGACTGATACGAGCCGATGATCTCCATGATCTTGATCCGAACCGGGGACGGGTCGATCTCGACGTGCTTGGAGACCGCCGCGAGCTTGCGCAGCAGCGTCTTGGTGATCTTGCGGTTGGCCGGGATGATGATCTCACCGGTCTCGCCGTTCACGACGTCGAGCGGGATCTTCTCACCGAGCAGGATGTTCGAGAGGGCTTCCGTGAGAGACTCGCGGAGCTTGTCCATCTCGGTTTTGTACTCCTCCTGGATCTGCTTGATCTGGCGGCGGCGGTCCGAGGGAGAGAGCTTCTCCTTCTCGAAGTCGACGCGGCTCGAGACCTTCACGTCCATGATGATGCCGGTGACGCCAGACGGGACGACCAGCGAGGTGTCCTTCACGTCAGCGGCCTTTTCACCGAAGATCGCGCGCAGCAGCTTTTCCTCAGGCGCGAGTTCCGTCTCGGACTTGGGGGTGATCTTGCCGACGAGGATGTCGCCAGGCTTCACCTCCGCGCCGATGCGGATAACGCCGTTGTGGTCGAGGTTCTTCAGCGCTTCCTCACCGACGTTCGGGATGTCGCGCGTGATTTCCTCGGGTCCGAGCTTCGTGTCGCGGGCGGTGACCTCGAATTCTTGGATGTGGATCGAGGTGAAGATGTCTTCCTTCAGCACCTTCTCGGAGATCAGGATGGCGTCTTCGAAGTTGTAGCCGTTCCACGGCATGAACGCGACGAGCACATTCCGGCCCAGCGCCATCTCTCCCTTGTCGGTCGAGGGACCGTCAGCGATGATGTCACCCATCTTCACCTTCTGGCCCTTCTTGACGGTGGGCTTTTGGTTGAAGCACGTGCCGGCATTCGAGCGCATGAACTTGCGCAGTTCATAAACGCGGACGCCGTTCTTGGGGTCGCTGCGCGGGTGCTTGTCGAAGTTGCGCGGCACTTCGCCGTCCGCGGTGATCACGATGCGGCGGGCGTCAACCGAAGCGACGACACCGGCCTCATCGGCCACGACGACGATCTTGGAGTCGCGGGCGACACGTTCCTCGATGCCGGTGCCGACGTACGGCGACTCGGACTGGAGGAGCGGCACACCCTGGCGCTGCATGTTCGAGCCCATCAACGCGCGGTTGGCGTCGTCGTGCTCGAGGAACGGGATCATGCCGGCGGCGATGGAGATCACCTGCTTCGGCGAGACGTCCATGTAGTGGACCTCGTTGGCGGAGACTTCGAGAAACTCTCCGTCCTGCCGGACCGTGACCTTGCCGACGAAGTTGCCCTTGTCGTCGATCTCAGCGTTGGCTTGGGCGATAACCTTGCCCTCTTCCTGGTCGGCCGTGAGGTAGTCGATTTTGTCGGTCACGCGACCGTCCTTCACCAAACGGTAGGGCGTCTCGATGAAGCCGAACTCGTTGACGCGGGCGTAAGTCGAGAGCGAGTTGATCAGACCGATGTTCGGACCTTCCGGCGTCTCAATCGGGCAGATACGACCGTAATGCGACGGATGGACGTCGCGGACTTCGAACCCTGCGCGTTCGCGGTTGAGACCACCCGGCCCGAGGGCGGAGAGGCGGCGCTTGTGCGTCACCTCGGCCAGCGGGTTGATCTGGTCCATGAACTGCGACAGCTGCGAGCGAGCGAAGAAGTCGCGAATGACGGTCGTCAGCGCCTTCGGATTAATCAGCTTCTGCGGCGTGATCGAGTCGACGCTTTGATCGTACATCGTCATGCGCTCGCGCACGAGACGCTCGGTCCGGGCCAGCCCGACGCGGCACTGGTTGGCGAGAAGTTCACCCACGGTACGGACGCGGCGGGATCCGAGATGATCGATATCGTCAACAACGCCCTCACCCTTCTTCAAGCGGACGAGGTACTTGGTCGCGGCAACGACGTCACCGGACTCGAGAATACGCTGCTCCAGGTCGACCTTCAGGCCGAGCTTCTGGTTGACCTTGTAGCGGCCGACGCGGCCGAGGTCGTAGCGCTTCGGGTCGAAGAACAACCGCTTGAGCAACGCCTTGGCGTTCGCCGTGGTCGGCGGCTCACCCGGGCGCAGGCGCTTGTAGATTTCCTTGAGCGCCTCTTCCTCGTTGCGGGTCGGATCCTTCTTGAGCGCACGAATGATCGCGCCCTCGTCGATCGCGGTGTCGATGACGCGGATGGCGTTGATCTCGTGCTTCTCGAACGTGCGGACGATCTGCTTCGTCAACGGTTCGAACGCGCGCGCCAGCACGACACCCTTCTGGGCATCAATCGCGTCTTCCACGAGCACCAGCGAGCTGACGTTCTCGAGGTCGAGCGCCTTTGAGACCTTCAGGTCCTGGATGTCGTAGAACAGGTTGAGCAGGTCGATGTCACTGGAGAAGCCCACCGCGCGCAGCAGCGTCGTGATGAGGAACTTCCGGCGGCGACGGCGACGGTCGAGGTAGACGTAGAGCAGGTCGTTGTTGTCGAACTGCACCTCAAGCCAGGTGCCGCGATCGGGAATGATGCGGAAGCTGTGCAGGAGCTTGCCGTTCGGGTGCGGCGTCACCTCAAAGGCGATCCCGGGGGAACGGTGGAGCTGGGAGACCACGACGCGCTCGGCGCCGTTGATGATGAACGAGCCGCGCTCGGTCACCATCGGGATCTCACCCATGTAGATCTCCTCATCCTTGATAAAATCCTCTTCGCGCAGGCGCAGCTTCACGTAGAGGGGCACCGAGTAGGTGATGCCTTCGCGGATGCACTCGATCTCGGTGTTTTTCGGATCACCGATGGTGTACGAGACGTACTCGAGGGTGAGTCGGCCGTCATACGACTCGATCGGGAAAACTTCGCGGAAGACGGCCTCCAGGCCCTGGTTCTTGCGCTGTTTCTCCGGCGTCCCCTTTTGCAGGAAATCGAGGTAGGAGCTGATCTGGAGTTCGATCAAGTTCGGCGGTTGCAGGACTTCGCGGAGCTTGCCGAAATTGATACGTTCGGAGTGTGTGCGGACGGCCATGGAATTACGTTGGATAAAAGGCGGAACGGCAGGGGTGCCCGGTGGGGACTAGCACCCCGCAACACGAGTGCTCAACGCCCGGCGCCACGCGCCGGCGAGATGACCCGCAGGGGACAACAAAGAACAAAAGAACGAAAAGGCAAAGGACAGGCCGCGCAAAGGCACGGCCTGTCCCGAAGATTTCGGACTGTGAACAGCGGAAATCGGCAAGCGGGCGTACGCCTTACTTGAGCTCGACCTTCGCGCCGGCGGCCTCGAGCTTCTTCTTGATGTCCTCGGCGTCGGCCTTGGAAGCAGCTTCCTTGACCGGCTTCGGGGCGCCTTCGACCAGGTCCTTGGCCTCCTTGAGACCCAGGCCCGTGATCGCACGGACTTCCTTGATGACGCCGATCTTGTTCGAGCCGGCATCCTTCAGGATGACGTCGAACTCGGTCTTCTCCTCAGCGGGAGCAGCGGCGGCAGCGGCACCGGCGGCGGGCGCGGCGGCCACGGCAACCGGAGCGGCGGCGGAAACGCCCCACTTGGTCTCGAGGTCCTTAACGAGACCCGCGATTTCGAGAACCGACTGGCCGGACAGCCACTCGATGACCTGTTCCTTGGTGATGTTGTTGCTCATGATGATCTCCTGTCCCCGACTAGCGACCTCGTACCGGAGGCGCGTTTAAGAGACGTATCCCCTAGTTGGTGACGATTGATGGTGGGCTTTCAGCGGCGCGGGGCGCCTTTGAAAAGGGTTGGGATTGGTTTTAGGCCTGGCCTTCTTCGGCCGCGCGGACCTTGGCCTGGAGGACGTTGACCACGCTGGTCGGAACCGCATTGAGGACGCGGACGGCCATCGTACCGGGCTGGTTGAGGAGCCCGAGCAGCTGCGCACGCAGCGCTTCGAGGGACGGCAGGGACGCGAGGGCCTCGACGTCGGCACGGCTGATGAGCTTGTTGCTCAACACCGCCGCCTTCACTTCGACCTTCTGCTTGGCCTTGAAGAACTCGGTGACGATCTTGGCGACACCGGGCGAGTTACTACCGCCGACGATGATCGCCGTCGGACCGCTCAGCGCCTCGTCAACGCTCGGCAGACCCAAAGCCTGGGCCGCCACGCGCAACGAGCTGTTCTTCACCACGTGGAACTCGGCGCTCTCGCCTGCCAGTTTGCCACGCAGTTCCGCGACCTCGGCAACCGTGACGCCGGTGAAATTCGCGAGGATGACGTAATCGGACTTCTTGAGGTGGCCCTCAACTTCCGAGATCAGGTATTTCTTTTCAACTCTCATGGGTCGGGGCTCCGTTTAGTACTTGCTGAACTCCGCCGTCGCGACGCGCACCCCAGGGCTCATGCTGGAGGAAATCGAGAGGGACTTGATGTAGCCGGAGCCTTTGAAGCTGGCCGGCTTGGCCTTGCCGACGGCCTCAATGACCGCTTGCACGTTTTCAATGATCTGGGAGGGAGTGAAGGAGCGCTTGCCCACGCCGACGCCGATGTTGGCCGACTTGTCCATCTTGAACTCCACGCGACCCGCCTTGACCGCCTTGATCGCGCTGACGACGTCGTCGGACACCGTGCCGCTCTTCGGATTGGGCATCAGGCCCTTGGGACCGAGGACGCGGGCGAGCGTACGGACCGTCTTCATGGCCTCGGTCGTCGCGATGGCGACGTCGAAGTCGAGCCAGCCTTCGTTGATCTTGGTCATCAGGTCCTGCAGGCCCGCATGATCGGCCCCGGCCTTCAGCGCATCTTCCGGCTTGTCGGTGAAGACGAGCACGCGGACCTTCTTGCCGGAACCATTGGGCAACGGCGTGGTGCCACGAACCATCTGGTCGCCCTGACCCGGGTCAACACCCAGACGGAAGGACAACTCGACGGTCTCGTCGAATTTGGCTTTCGGGAACTTCGCGAGCACCTCAACGGCCTCGGTCAGCGGGTATTCCTTGCCGAGGTCAGCGACCTGCAGGGCGGAACGGTATCGTTTGCTTTGTTTTTCCATTTTGACTCCTGGCGGTGCGAACGTCCGGTGGGACTCCCGCGTACGAGTGACTGACGAAAAGGGAGTGGGATCGGGTGTGAGGCGAAAGAAGAGGGCTTCCTCACCTCACCCGGAAATCAGTCGACAACCTCAATGCCCATGTTACGGGCGGTGCCGGCGATGATCTTGATGCCGGCCTCCTCGTCCTTCGCATTCAGGTCGGCCTTCTTGATTTTGTAGATCTCGGCGAGCTGCTTGCGGGTGACCTTGCCAACCTTGTCGACGTTGGACTTGGCGGAACCGGACGCGACGTTGGCAGCCTTCTTGAGCAGCACGGACGCCGGCGGGGACTTGAGGATGAACGTGAAGGACTTGTCCGAGTAGACGGTGATCACCACCGGCAGGATCATGCCGGCCTGGTCCTTGGTCCGCGCGTTAAAGTCCTTACAGAACGCCATGATGTTGACGCCCTGCGCGCCGAGCGCGGGACCCACCGGGGGCGCAGGATTGGCGGCGCCGGCCGGCAGCTGGAGGCGAATGTAACCTTGAATCTTCTTGGCCATGGTTGGCTAGGGATGGATCGGATTTATGATTTAGGATCTGTGACCTCTGATTCCGATTCGATTCCCGGAGAGGCGCTGGAAATCATAAATCGTAAATCATTAATCGAAAAACTATTCGGTCATGCGCTGGACCTGCCAGTACTCGAGCTCGACCGGGGTGAACCGGCCAAAGATGGAAACCGAGATCTTGAGCTTACCGCGCTCGGGATCGATCTCGTCGATGCGGCCCGTCAGGTTCGCAAACGCGCCGTCGGTGATCTTGACCTCCTCGCCGACATCGTAGGCCACCTTCGGCACTTCCTTGCCACTGGCAGCTTCGATCCGGGCGCGAATCTCGTCGATCTCCGCCTGACGCAGGGGAGCGGGATTGTCCCCGCCGACGAAGCCGATCACGCCGGTGGTCTCCTTCACGAAGTACCACGGCTTGTTGATCACTTTGCCGTCCTCCCCGTACAGCTTCATGTTGATGAAGACGTAGCCGGGATAGAGCTTGCGCGTCTTGGTGGTCTTTTTGCCGCCCTTCACCTCGGAAACGACCTCGGTCGGGAGAAGCACCTCGAAAATATAGTCCTCCAGCTCTTCCGGCTTTTTGAACTTCTCGATGTACGTCTTCACCTTGCCCTCCTGGCCGGAGAGCGTGTGAATGGCGAACCACTGTGAACCTGTGGGGGCGGACGGGGCGGCAGACATTGTCAGCTTACCCAAGACGTGAGGAGGTCGACCACCTGATAAAGGGCGAAGTCACTCACGCTGGTGAACAACCCAAGAATCGCCGAGGCAATAAGTACCACGATGGTAGAATCGCGCAGTTCCGTCCGGGTCGGCCACGTGGCCTTCTTGAGCTCATCGAGCATCTCCCCAACGAAAATGCGGGTACTGCGAAACGGGTTTTTCATCTAAAAAAGTGGCAGGCGCGGAGGGAATCGAACCCCCAACCAACGGTTTTGGAGACCGCTACTCTACCAGTTGAGCTACGCGCCTGTGAAAGGGTGGATCTTTAGACGACGGAGCCGAGGTCCCCATCGGGACCTCGGCGGTCGGGTTAAAGGAGAGCTAACCTTATTCGGTGATCTCCGTGATACGACCGGCACCGATGGTGCGGCCACCTTCACGGATGGCGTAGCGCTGGGTCTTCTCCATCGCAATCGGGGAGATCAGCTCGAGGTCCACGCTGACGTTGTCGCCCGGCATGACCATCTCGACGCCCTTCGGCAGCGTGATGACGCCCGTGACGTCCGTCGTGCGGAAGTAGAACTGCGGACGATAGCCATTGAAGAACGGCGTGTGGCGGCCGCCCTCTTCCTTGGTGAGGACGTAGATCTCAGCCTTCGCCTTCTTGTGCGGCGTGATGGACTTCGGCGCAGCGATAACCTGGCCACGCTCGATGCCGTCCTTGTCGATACCGCGGAGGAGGATGCCGACGTTGTCGCCCGCCTGGCCGCTATCGAGCAGCTTGCGGAACATCTCGATGCCGGTCACGACGGTGGAGGTCGTGTCACGCAGGCCGACGATCTCAACGGTCTCGTTGAGCTTGACGGTGCCACGCTCGATACGGCCGGTCGCGACGGTGCCGCGGCCCGTGATCGAGAAGACGTCCTCAACGGACATCAGGAAGGGCTTGTCGGTCTCGCGCTGCGGCTCCGGGATCTCGCTGTCGATCGCGTCCATCAGCTCGCCGATGGCCTTGACGCCTTCCGGCTTGCCGTCGAGCGCCGCCGTGGCCGAGCCACGAACGATACGGGCATTGTCGCCATCGAACTGGTACTTGGAGAGCAGTTCGCGGATCTCCATCTCAACGAGGTCGAGCAGCTCGGCGTCGTCGATCAGGTCAACCTTGTTCAGCCACACCACGATCTTCGGCACGCCGACCTGGCGGGCGAGGAGGATGTGCTCACGGGTCTGCGGCATCGGGCCGTCAGCCGCGGAGACCACGAGGATCGCGCCGTCCATCTGCGCCGCACCCGTGATCATGTTCTTCACGAAGTCAGCGTGTCCCGGGCAATCGACGTGTGCGTAGTGACGCTTGTCCGTCTGGTATTCAACGTGGGCGACCGAAATCGTCACGATCTTGGACGCATCGCGCACCGTACCGCCCTTGGCGATGTCGGCGTACGACTTGAACTCCGCCAGGCCCTTGTCGGCTTGAACCTTCAGGATTGCCGTGGTCGTAGTGGTCTTGCCGTGGTCGACGTGGCCGATCGTGCCGACGTTCACGTGCGGTTTAGTACGCTCGAATGTGCCTTTAGCCATTTGATTGGGTGACGATGGTTGGTGGGAGGATAGGGTTTAGTGACCGAATATTGACGTGGAGCCCAGAACCGGACTTGAACCGGCGACCTCGTCCTTACCAAGGACGTGCTCTGCCAACTGAGCTATCTGGGCGCGACACGATTGGGTCAAAAAACGCGAAAAGAGCCGGTGACCGTGAAGCCGCGCAAAATCACCGTCAACTGCAATTTTGGTGCCGCTCCGAAAATCCTACGGACCAAGAACAACGCGATAAAATCCGGGCGCAAGCCGTGCTCCGAGCGCCGCCGGTCCACTGAGGTATTCCACCGCCCAGTTGTCGACTCGCTCCGAACCGGAGCTGGCCACCACCGCGGGGCGACCCACCAGTCCGGCGGGGTTCACCACCAGCAGCAATTCCATCGGCGCCCAGAACTCCTGCCGCGACGGCGTGCCCGCCTCGGGCGCCGGTCCTGCGAGGTCTTCGGCCAAGTGCACCTGCCCCGTCGCCGCGTGGCTGACCTCGAGCTTCGCCCAGCGCGCCGGAACCGACTGCAGATCCAAGGGACGGCGGCCCAGTTCGAGAAACTTCGGCCCCCGCTCCAGCACCCCAACGGTCGCCAACGCATCCTCCGGCACCACTGCCGGCACCGGCAGCACCATCGCCCGCTCCTCCTGTAACGCCGGGTCGTAAGGGCTGAACACCGCCGGCGGATCGCGGCGCACGGCGGGATTGGCCTGACCGCTGTTCCATTGGGTGGGCAGGAAGAGCGGCGTCGGGTCCTGCAACGCGAGCTCCGCCCGCAGTCGTTCATCCTGCACCACATCTCCGCCCGTCCGCACGATCCGCAGCGGTGTTGTCACCGCCGCGCGCGCCTCCCGCAGGTCCGGATTGGGCGGATTGGGAAACCGGAGCAGGGTCACGCCGCCCACCACGACCAGCGTCGCCCCCAGCAGCGCGGCCAGCCAGGGGAACCGCTCCGGTGGACGCAGCTTCGCGGTCGAGGTCATTGGGCCGGCGGCGGTTCGGCGGCCAGCAGGACCTCAAACCCTGCCGCACGCACCAGCTCAAACACTTTCAACAGGTCCTGCATCGGGACCGTCGCGGCGTCCGCCCGGAGCAACACCCGTCCGCCCGGCCGAAGCTGCGCCTGCCGCTGCAGCCAGACGCCCAGCCGCTCGTAGGTTTGTTGACCTTCCTCGGTGTACGCGATGCCGGGGCGCGGCAGGTCGATCACCAGCCGCGTCGGCTGCGCCGACTCGGTTGCCCCCTCCGCGCGCGGCACATGGAAGTCCGGGTTCTCCAACTCCACGCCGGGCGACACGATGAAGCGCGACCCGAAAAACATGAAGAAGAACACGAGCAGCACGGCGTTCACGAAGAACAGGCCGTCCATGCTGCGCGGCGCCGGCCGCAGGCGGTCGAGCAAGGCGAGTGGGCGCGTGATCACGAGTGCGGGAGCGGAGTGTGGGGTGTCGCTGCTGAGGCGCCGCCGCCCGCCGCCGCCTCAGCAGCGGCCGTTTCACCCTGACGGTAATCC
>JAEWIY010000230.1 GCA_023386835.1 Verrucomicrobiota bacterium | reverse complement strand
CCCGCAACCGCCCAGCTGGCGGGCGCCCCCACACCGACGGCTCCATTCCCCCGGCGCGCGCCGCAGGTGGGCGCAGACGATGCCGGCGGCGACCGCCGCGTTGAGCGACTCGGCGCCGCCGTAGCGGCGGATGGTGAGGCGCGTCGTGAGCAGCGCGGCCACCTCGCTGGAAAGCCCCCGGCCTTCGCTGCCGATCACCACGACGGCTGCTTTCGGCGGTGCATACGTCTCCAGTGGCTCCCCACTCAAATCACAGCCGATCACGGGCACCGGGCAGTCGCGGAGCAGCTCCGGCAAGGGTTCCGCCAGCGTGCGCATCCGCGCAAACGAACCCATGCTGGCGTGAATCACCTTGGGACTGAACCGGTCCGCGCAGTCCGGCGACACCAGCACGCGCGCAAACCCAAACCAGTCCGCAATCCGCAGGAGCGTGCCGACATTGCCGGGATCCTGGATGCCATCGAGCGCGAGCGTGTAACCGTTGCCCAGCTCCCCGTCCGCCAACGTGGGTGTCTCGATCCGCGCCACCGCCAGCACGGGCGCCGGCGTGGGAAAATGGCTGATCCGCGCCATCTCCGCCTCGGTCACTCGCGTCATCGTCGGTCCGTCCGGGACCGCCGTTCGCCCCGCGCCGTCGAGCCACGCGGGCGTCGCGTAGAGCTCCAGCAGCGGGTACTCAGCCGCCAGCAATTCGGCGATGACCTTCGCGCCCTCGATGACAAACAGCCCGGCTTCCGTCCGGTGTTTCTTCTCCTGCAGGCGCTGCAAGCGGGCGATCTGAGCCTTGGTCAATGGCATCGGTGCCGATGCTGCGTTTCGCTCACCGTCACGACGATGTTTTTTCGATGGCCTCTCGCGCCAGATCACGCCGGCGAGTGGCGTCTGACAGCAACCCGCTCATCCTGCTCGCGTGCGGCGCTTTTGTCCTTCCCTCCTGGTCGCTTGGGTGTTCGTCGTCCTGGCCACCGGGTGCAGCACACCGGCGGACCCGCATGCTATCGCTGACCCGGTCGACCAAGAGGTTATCCGCTGGGAGGAGTTTGATTCGGAGCGGCTGGCTCACGCGATTTTCCACGAATCCAACCGGGTCCGCCGCAGCTTTGAGTTGCGTCCGTTTCGGGTGCTGCCGCGCCTCGAGCAAGCCGCCGATCTGCAGGCGGGCACGATGGCGATGCTGGGTCAGCTCTCGCACGACAACCCGTTCCGCGGCCGCGCCAACGTCTACGAGCGAATCCGCGCCACGGGCATCGAACCACAGCAAGCCGGCGAGAATGTGGCGCTCACGCCCGTCCGTGTGGCGCCGCCCGGTTATTCCGGCTCCGGTGAGTGGCCATGGCCGACGTATGCGGAGCTGGCGACTCGGATCGTGGAGCAGTGGTTGAACTCACCTCCGCACCGGCTGGCGCTGCTCAATCGCGACTTCACCCATCTGGCCTGCGCGACCTGGCCGGCGCGCGGAGCGATGGGCGGCGAGTTGGTGTACTCGGTGCAGGTTTTTGTCGTGCCTCGTCGCAACCGCTGAGCACATTCGGCGTTCAACATCATGTCGTTACCCGACGTTCGTCTCGGTTGGGGCATCCTGGCCACGGGTCGCATCGCGGCGGCCTTCGCGCGCGGGGTGCGCGGTTCGGCGCGAGGTCGGTTGGTGGCGGTGGGCAGCCGCTCGTTGGAATCCGCGGAGCGTTTCGCCGCGGAACACGGCGTCGCACGGGGGCACGGGAGTTACGAGGCCCTGCTGGGCGACCCGGACGTGCAGGCCGTGTACATCGCCACCCCGCACCCGCAGCACATCGAGTGGGTCGTCCGCGCGGCGGAGGCGGGCAAACACGTGCTCTGCGAAAAGCCGATCGGGCTGAACCAGGCCGAGGCGATGGTCATGGGTGAGGCGGCGCGGCGCGCCGGCGTCGCACTGATGGAGGCATGGATGTACCGGTTTCACCCGCTCACCTCGCGGGTGGTGGAACTGGTCCGCTCCGGGGCGATCGGGCGGCTGCGGCACGTGCAGGCGAGCTTCAGTTACCATGCGGGGTTCGACGCCGCCTCGCGCACCTGGAACAACGCACTGGCGGGCGGCGGCATCCTCGATGTCGGCGGTTATCCCGTGTCCTACGCGCGGTTGCTCGCGGGCGCGGCGCATGGTCAGCCGTTTCTCAATCCCACCCGGGTGGCTGGCGTCGGCGATCTCCACCCTCAAACCGGCATCGACGTGCACGCTGCGGCGGTCCTGGCGTTTGCCGGCGGCATCACCGCGGAAGTGTCGACGGGCGTGGGTTTGCATCAGGAGCAGATCGTGCGCATTTACGGCACGGAGGGCTGGCTGGCGGTGCCCTCGCCCTACGTCATCGCACCGGAGCCGGCACCAGTGACGATCCAGCATTACCGCGGCGCGGACACGACCCCGTCGCTGATCGAGGTTGCACCGGACCGCCCGCTCTATGCGTACGAAGCGGATGCGTTTGCCGAGGCGATCCTGGCGGGTCAGCAGGAGGTGCCGGGTTGCTCGTGGGCGGATACGATGGGCAACCTGGCCGTGCTCGACGCCTGGCGCCGCGACATCGGCCTGCTGTACGACGCCGAGAAGCCGGAAAACGCGACCACAACCCTGCATCGCCGCCCGCTGCGGGTGCGGAGTGACGCGACCATGCGTTACGGGGAGATCAGCGGCCTCCCCAAGCCCGTTTCGCGCCTCGTGCTGGGCGTGGATCACCCGCTGACGATGCCGCTGGCCGCAGCGCTGTTCGATGACTACATCGAGCGCGGCGGCAACACCTTCGACACGGCCTACATCTATCGGGAAGGGGTGCCGGAGCGGCTGCTGGGCCACTGGATGCGCCACCGCGGGGTGCGCGAGCAGGTCGTCGTGGTGGGCAAAGGCGCGCACACACCCTACTGCACCCCCGAAGCGCTGACGCGGCAGTTGCTGGAATCGCTCGAGCGGCTGCAGACCGACCGGGTTGATGTGTATTTGCTGCACCGCGACAACCCTGAGGTGCCGGTCGGCGAGTTCGTGGACGTGCTGGATGAGCATGCACGGGCCGGGCGGATCGGCGTTTTCGGCGGATCGAACTGGAGCATCGAACGCGTCACGGCGGCCAACCGGTATGCGCGCCGCAAGGGCCGGCAGGCCTTCTCCGTGTTGAGTAACCAGCTTTCGCTGGCGCGCTTGGTGCGGGCGCCGTGGGCCGGCTGCCTGTCGGCGGGAGACGTGGCTTCGCGACGCTGGCTGCAGCGACACCGGTTCCCGTTGCTCCCGTGGTCGAGCCAGGCGCGGGGGTATTTCTCGGACGCGGTGCCAGCGGAGGTGTTCAAGGACGGCAGCCGGTTTGCCTGCTGGGAGGCCACGGACAACGCTGAGCGGCGGGCCCGCGCCCGGCAGCTCGCCCAGGAGCGTCACACCACCGCGCACGCGATCGCGACGGCGTGGGTTCTGCATCAACCGTTTCCGACGTTCCCGTTGATCGGACCGCGCTCGATTGAGGAAACGGTCGCGGCCTTTTCCGGCCTCAGCGTGGAATTGACGCCACGCGAGGTTCGCTGGCTCAATCTCGAAGCCTAGATCCGAACTCCCGACGCGGCACGCGGTCCCAACTTTTGGCCCGGCTGCACCGATTGTCCCCTTCCTGCCGCCATGAAGCGCTTCGTCCCTGCCATCGCTTTGATTTCCCTCCTGTGTGTGTTTGCCGCGCCACTTTGGGCGGCGACGCAACCTACCTCGGCGGCCAGCGACCGCTCGCCGGCTGCGCCGATCGTCAATGCCGTGGCGACCGTGACGGGCATCGCGATCTCGCCGCTGTTGGGCACGGGAGCGTATGGAGCCTACAAATACCTGCGCACGCCTTCCGAGCAGCGCGGCAACCTTCCCTGGTACGCGCAGATGAGCTTCTGGGGACCGGCGCTGCTGCTGGTCGGCGGAGTGGCGCTGAAGGATGCCCTCGGCGCGACGCTGCCGCCGGGCTGGAAGAAGCCGCTCGACATCCTGGAAACGCTGGAGAACAAGGTGTCCGGACTCGTCGCCGCCGGCGCGGTGGTTCCGATCACGATGATCGGCATGACCGAGCTGTTGGCGGGCATGGGGAGCGCGACCCCCATGGCCGGTGATCCCGGTCTGTGGGCCGCGTCCGGTCTCGCGACGATGTCGCTCGGCGCGATCGACGGCAGCTCCCTGCTCAGCGTCGTGATGGTGCCGTTCGGCCTGTTTGTGTTCGTGACCGTCTGGATGGCTTCGCACGCGATCAACGTGCTGATCCTGCTGAGCCCGTGGGGGGCCGTGGACGCCGCGCTCAAGTCCGCCCGCACCGGCGTGCTTGGGTTGGTGACGCTGTCCGCGACGGTGGACCCGTGGATCGGCGCGATTTGCTCCGGCCTGGTTATCCTCTTCTCCTACTTTGTCGCCGGCTGGGCGTTTCGCCTGACCGTTTTCGGCAGCGTGTTCTGCTGGGACATTTTCACGTTCCGCAGCGGTCGCTGCCGCGTGCGCGAGGAGGGCAACGTGCTCTTCTCCGCGGGCAAACTGGCGGACGTGCCGCCGCGGACCCGCGGGCGTTTGCTGAAGCAGAGCGACGGTTCGCTCCTCTTCCGGTACCGCCCGTGGCTGGTCATGCCGCCGAAGGAAACGGTGGTGCCGAAGCCCACCTCGCTCTGGGTCGGCCGGGGCATGTTCTTCTCCTACATCGAAAACGACGAGGGTGGCGTGCTCCTGCTCCCGCCGCGTTATCGCGGACATGAGGAGGAAATGGTGCAGTGCTATGGACTCGCCGGGGTGCGTGATGCGGGTCTGCGCCGGGCGTGGAGCTGGATCCGGGAAACGCTCGGCTTTGGGCCGAAGGTGCCGGTCGCCGGCACGGCTTGAGGTTCGCAGCCGCGCTTGGCCGCGGCCATCGCGACGAGCGGCCGCTCATCGTGTTAAACCGGCTGGACCCCGGGCGTTCGGTCGCGGTTGGATGACGGCGACTCCTCGCGTTGATGATCAAAGTTTTTGTCTCGGGCTGTTACGACATCCTGCATGCCGGCCACGTGCAGTTCTTCCGCGAGGCGCGAGCACTGGGCGATTACCTGATCGTGAGTTTCGCGTCGGCCGAGGTGCTGTGGCTGCACAAGCGCCGGCGCAGCTCGCTACCCGACGAGCACAAGCAGGCATTGATTGGCGCCCTAGACATGGTCGATGAGGTCGTGATTGGACGCGGCCTCGATCCAGGGATCGATTACTACGATCATTTTCGGCGGCTGCGGCCGGACATCCTCGCCGTGACGGAGGACGACAAGTACACGCCGCTGAAACAGGCCCTTTGCGCCGAGGTGGGAGCGCGTTACGTCGTGCTGCCGAAAACGCCGCCGCAATTTGCGCCCATCTCGACCACGGAAATCGTCCGGCGCGTGCGGGCACCGATTGAGGCGCCGTTGCGTGTGGATTTTGCCGGCGGCTGGCTCGACGTGCCGCGTCATGCGCGGGAAGGCGGATCGATCGTGAATTGCGCGATTTCGCCGACAGTCTCGCTGAGCGACTGGCCCTATGAGCGAAACGCCGGCTTGGGCGGCAGCGGCGCCTGGGCGTTGCTCAACGGCGGCGACGGTGTGGCGTCGGAACTCTCGCTCGGAGTGGGCTGGCAGGATCCCGCGGTCATTCGGGAAGGTGGGCTCTGCGTCTGGCGCAGCGGTCCGTCTCCCCGGCTGGAACTCAAGACCGACGGCGCCATGCTGCGCGGGCGGATGGCGCTGTATTGGACTGGCGGATCGCATGACACGCCGGCGGAAGCCGATCGGCGGCGCGATTTTGACGCCGTCTTTGCGGCCGGGCAGGTGGCCCGAACCGCGGTCTGGCAACAGGATCGGGCAAAGCTGGCGGAGGCGGTGCGGATGAGCTACGCGCAACAGCGCGACGAAGGAATGAATCCTCTGCCGGACGACGTTCCGGGTGCGCAGGCGTGGAAGTACTGCGGCGGTGGCCACGGCGGCTACGCGGTCTACCTCTTCGATGATCCGACTGCCCGCGACGCGGCTGTCGCCCGGCGTGGGCTGCGGGCGGTGGAGCCTTATCCGGAGTGAGAGGCAACGCTGGGCAGTCAGTTTCCCGTTGTTTTCGCAGGCGTCGCGGCCGATAGTTGCCCGATGTTGGCCGGTTCATCGTCGGCGGCTGCGCGCCGTCTATTGAATGAGGTGGGCACCGTCGATGCGGTCGGTGTCGAGGAGCGCGTGGCGAAGTACGGCACCCGATCGATTAAGAAGCGGGCGAAAGTCTTCGGACTGAAACTCGCCGTTTCGATGGTCGACCTGACGACGCTCGAGGGCAAGGACACGCCGGGCAAGGTGGAGTCGCTCTGCGTCAAGGCGCTGCATCCGCATGACGGCAGCCTGGACGTGCCGCCGGTCGCGGCGGTGTGTGTTTATCCCTCGATGGTGCGCCACGCGCGCCGGGCCCTGGGCGCGGATACGCCGGTGCGTATTGCATCGGTGGCGACAGCCTTTCCGTCCGGCCAGGCGCCGCTGCGCACCCGTCTGGCCGAGGTCAAGGCGGCGGTGGCCGACGGCGCGGACGAGGTCGACATGGTGATCAACCGCGGGGCGTTCCTCGCGGGCGAGTATGCGCGGGTGCAGGACGAGATCGAGGCCGTGCGCGACGCCTGCGGCGACGCGGCGCTGAAAGTCATTCTCGAGACGAGTGAACTGGAAACCTATGACGCCATCCGCGCAGCGTCATTCCTGGCTCTGCGCGTCCTGCGCGAGGGGGATTTCATCAAGACCTCGACGGGCAAGACGTCCGGCAACGCGACGTTGGCCAACAACCAGGTGATGCTCGATGCCATTCGTGACCATTATCTGGATACGGGGGTGGCGATCGGGATGAAGCCGGCCGGCGGCATTCGCACGGCCAAGCAGGCGCTGACCTTCCTGGTGGCGGTGAAGGAAACCCTTGGGGATGCGTGGCTGACCAACGAGCGCTATCGGTTCGGCGCATCGTCGCTGCTCAACGATCTTTTGCGCCAGTTGGTGAAGGAGCAGACCGGCGCCTACCAGGCGCCCTACGTCTTCAGCGAAGCGTCCGGAACCTATTAAACGGTACCTGCCATGACGACCTTGCGTTCGGAAAAGAAGAGCCAGCCTCGCGGCGGGCGAGTCCGGTCGGAGTCTCCGCGCCGTCCGGCGCCGGAACTGATTTTTGGGGACTTGTGGGAGTTTGATCCCGCACCCGAAACCGCCGACCCGAAACTGAAGAGCCGTTACGATCTCTTCATCAATGGCCGCTTCGTCGCGGCGAAGTCGGGGCGCACCTTTACGTCGGTCAATCCGGCGACGGAAAAACCGCTGGCGGAAATCGCGCTGGCCGGTTCCGACGACGTCGACGCGGCTTTCTCTGCCGCCAGTGCGGCGTTCCCGGGGTGGTCGCAGCTGCGCGGCGCGGAGCGCGGCAAGTTCCTCTTCCGGCTGGCGCGGTTGCTGCAGGACCGGGCCCGCGAATTCGCCGTGGCGGAGACGCTGGACGGTGGCAAACCGATCAAGGAGTCCCGCGACTTTGATGTGCCGATGGCGGCGGCTCATTTCTTCTATCACGCCGGTTGGGCCGACAAACTGGCGTACGCCTTTCCGGGCGCGAGGCCCGCGCCGCTGGGTGTCGTGGCCCAGGTGATACCGTGGAACTTCCCGCTGCTGATGCTGGCGTGGAAACTCGCGCCGGCGCTGGCCTGCGGCAATACGGTCGTGCTCAAACCGGCCGAGACCACGTCGATCACGGCGCTCAAGTTCGCTGAGATCATCCAGGAAGCGGGCCTGCCGCCGGGCGTCGTCAACTTCGTCACCGGCGCGGGCGAGACCGGCGCGGCGGTGGTGAATCACCCGGCGGCGGCGAAAGTCGCGTTCACCGGGTCGACGGAGGTCGGCCGGCAGATCATGCGGGCGACTGCTGGAACGGCGAAGAAGCTGACGCTCGAACTCGGCGGGAAGGCGGCCAACATCATCTTTGATGACGCGCCGCTCGATCAGGCGGTGGAGGGCATCGTCAACGGCATCTTTTTCAACCAAGGCCACGTCTGCTGCGCCGGCTCCCGGCTGCTTGTCCAGGAGTCTGCGGTCGACGCCGTTCTCACCCGGCTGAAGAACCGCCTGCGCACGTTACGGGTGGGGGATCCGATGGACAAAAACACCGACATCGGTGCGATCAATTCGAAGGCTCAGCTGGAGAAGATCGAGGAGCTGGTGGCCAGCGGAGTGAAGGAGGGGGCCGAACTCTATCAGCCCGCGTGCCGGTTGCCGGGGCGCGGCTGGTTCTTCAAGCCGACCCTGTTCAGCGGTGTGCAGATGAGCCACCGCGTCGCCCGCGAAGAAATCTTCGGGCCGGTGCTTTCGATCCTCACGTTCCGCACGATCGAAGAAGCGGTGGAGAAGGCCAACAACACCGCCTACGGGCTCAGCGCGGGCGTCTGGACGGACAAGGGCTCCCGCATCCTCAAGCTCTCGACCGAACTGAAGGCCGGCGTCGTCTGGGCCAACACCTACAACAAGTTCGATCCTTCGTCACCATTCGGAGGATACAAGGAGAGCGGGTTTGGACGCGAGGGCGGCCGGCAGGGGCTGGCGGATTACGTCAAGTTGACCTGAGGCAGAGGAGCGAGCGGCATGAACGAACCGAATAGAATTCCCGTCACCAAAACGCCAAAGTGCTACGTCGGCGGCGCCTTCATCCGTTCGGAAAGCGGCCGCACGTTCCCGCTGCACGACGCAACTGGCGCCTTCGTTGCCCACGTGCCGCAGTGTACACGCAAGGACCTGCGCAACGCGGTGGAAGCCGCCGCGAAAGCAGGCCCCAGCTGGGCACGCCGCACACCCTACAATCGCGCCCAAATCCTTTACCGGTTGGCGGAGATGCTTGAGGCGCGGCGGGCGGAACTGCAATCGGCAGTCGCGCTCGGGCAGTCGGAGGACGGCGCCGCCGTGCAGCGCGAGGTCCTCGCGACCATCGATCGCGTGGTGCACTTCGCCGGCTGGGCGGACAAGTACGAGCAGGTGCTAGGCAACGTGAACCCCGTCGCGGGCCCGTACTTCAATTTCACGGTCACGGAACCGATGGGCGTCGTTGGGCTGATTGCGCCGGATGCGTCTCCGTTGCTCGGTTTGGTCTCGCTCATCCTGCCCGCGATCGTCAGCGGCAACACCGTTGTCGCGCTCGCCTCGGAAACGCAGCCGTACCCTGCGATTGTGCTCGGCGAGATGCTGGCGACGAGCGACCTGCCTGGCGGCGTGGTCAACCTGCTCACCGGGCTGCGTCGCGAGATCCTGCCCACGCTGGCGACTCACGCGCATGTGCGGGCGCTTTTCGGTGTGGCCGACGCCGACGCACGCAAACAGCTGCAGACCGGCGCTGCCGACAGCATCAAGCGCCTCAAGCTGCTCACCGCGGAAGAGGAACTTAACTGGTTGGAAGGCGACGGGCCGGTGGCTTCATTGTACGCGATCCGGGACCTGGTGGAATTCAAGACGACGTGGCACCCGGTCGGCGCTTAGCGCGCGGTGAAGTCTTGGGTTCCTGAATACACCTTCGACCGTGGGCTGACAATCGCGCATCCCGTGGGTTGCGGCCCAGGCTCTGGCCCGCCGCTTCGGCTGCGCCGGGAGCGGTTCGATGCGTTTTTGGGCCCTCTTAGCGGCGCTCAACGAGCTTGGAGGACGAGCTCCGACTGACCTCAACAAAGAACTCCTTCCGGACGCGAACCTTCACCGGCTGATCCGCTTTTAGCCCCGGGTGAAAGCGCCATTGCGCGACGGACGCAAGAACCCGTTGGGCGTAGGCTGGATGGTTCGTTTCAATTATTCGGGCCGCGATCACCTGGCCTGATTCGTCGACCACGTATTCAAGCGTGGCCACCGCACGCTGGTTCGGCTCGACGAGTGCCCGCGCCTCGTGCGTTCCCTCTCCGGTCATCAAAATCGGCGCGGCCACCAAACCTGATGGCTCGAAGGTCTCGCCTTCATGGTACTCGGGAATCGAAACGGTGATGCGTTCGCTGCTGGAGGCAACCGGTGCGGTTGCTGAAGGTGGCGTCGAGCAGCCGGAGTGAAACCCCAGCAGCCAGAGGGCGAGTGCGACGCCGACCGCACGGAGACGGGAGGGGTGCGGCATTATCGGTGGTTTATTGGGATGATGACCCGGACGTCCACGGCTTCGCCCTGCCGTAGCGGTGGCTCGAATACCCATTGGGAAACGGCAGTCGCGGCGGCCCAGCCAAACTCGTCTGAACTGCTTTTCAACACCCGGGGCAAACGGGCGCGACCTTCACGATCGATGATGAATTCGATTCGCGCCTCAGACGCTCCGGCTAGAGCGAGGTCCGCTATCTGGGGCCCGACGCGATATAACGGCACCAGTGGGCGATCGAGCCCCTTGGCGCCGGCCACCCCCTCGCCGTCCGGTTGCAGCCTCTGCACCAGGCGCCCGACAGGATGTTTTTCTGCTGCGACCGGTGGCTCGAAATGGTGCCTCATCACGAGTCGGGCCTCGTCCTTGCCTTCCGAGGTTTGGCCCGGGCGGAAGGCCCAATGCCGCACGGCGGCCGCGAGCGCCGCGCCAAATTCCGGCGCAGTCGCATCGAGCACGCTGACGTTCCTGACGCGGCCGGCGGGGGTCACGGTAAACGCGACGGCTGCTTCGCCACGCTGGCCGGTCAGAATCAAGGCGTGCGGGTACACTGGGTCGCAGTAGGTGATCGGCACCGGGACGATCCTGAAGCGGCTGATTGATTCACCTTCGGCGGGAGAAATTCCATTGGCCGACCATTGCTCCAGCCGGTCTCCGGTGGCGGGATCGAACTCAAACGGGGCCTGCATCTGCGCGGGCACGGTGAGCAGTCGGCCTTGTCGCGCTGGCTCGAATACGGTTTGCGCCAGCGCAGCGAGCGCCGGACGAACGAGGTCGGGCGCGTCCGCCGCCGCCACCCGCGGTGATTCCGCACGACCTTCCGGATTCACTGTGAACTCGATGATCACGGCGCCGCCCAGCTTCCGGCGATCACCGATCTCCGGCATGGCGAGATGTCCCCACCGCTTCACCGTCGGGCTGGTGCGCGGCAACGGTTGCGGGGGAATCCAACTCACTTGCTGCCTGGACGAACGAGACGCGAAGCGCACCGGCACCCGAAGCGCACACGCCACGGGACGTCCACCGCTGATGGCCGGTTCAAATTTCCATTGGCGCACCGCTGCTTCGGCGGCTTCGGCCAGTGCGGGTTCGGCCGTCGACTCGGCTTTTGCGTCAATCACCTCGCCGGTCGCGCTGACGGCGAATTCGACCACCACGTCGGGGGTCGGTTGATCTCGCGGCCACCCAGCTGGGCGTTCCGGCGCGGCCCAGGAGCTGACGAACGGCTCCGCCTCCTTACCTCACCGGTTGGAGTCTGTGCTGCAAGTCGGACGAGAATCGCAGCTAACAAAAGGCCGCACCACGCGGCTCGCTGGGGTACCATGCCGCTTGATACCGTTCATGCAGACAGCAGGTCAATCCGCCGCGCCGAGGAATCAATGCGTCGGCTGGGTCGACCGCGGCGCGGCTCAGGCACGATTCATTGTGCGCTGTCCTCTTGAGGCCTTGCCTCGGGGTCCGTGAACGCGTGCAAATCAGGTGAACGCATGACGACTCCTTCCGAAACTCCGGTGTTCGCCTGGCTGCGGCCGGCTGGCTTCCCGCACGTCCGGCTTGAGCCGAAAGCGGAGCTGCTGCTGTGTTTCGCGGCCGCGGCGGCTCGGGAAGAAGCCGGTGCTGCAAAAGCGGGGAGTGGAGCCCTTGTCCGACAGGATCCCGCGGTGGCGGCGGCCCAACGCGCGCACGCGCTGCGGCGGTCACGCGTTCACTACAAGTCTGACAACAGCGCGAAGGTCTGACGCGATCCGCACTGCCTGCGTTTCCCAGTCATTGCCTAGGACGCTTCAGCCAGTGTCTTGATGTGCGACAGCACGCGGTCGTGGATCGTGTGGATCAGGTAGTCAGACCACGGGCGCCAATACGCGGAGGGCCACAGCCGGTGTTCGTACCACGTGGTGCCTTCCAGGCGCGTGCTTTTGCCGTCGTCGAGGGGGATCAGGCGAAACTCGCCGCGACGGGAACGGAAGAAACCGTCGAGATGGGCGGGCTCAATCGACGAGTAGGGCGTCCATTCGCGCAACGGGGCCGGCTGCTCAACCACGTCGAAGCCCAATTGTAATGGTGGGTCGAATACCGTGATTGGCTCGACGAAAGCGCCGGTGGAGAATTCGCAATAGCGGATCGCGCCGACGCCCTCGCCCTCGATGCGGGCGCGAATCGGATAGGCGATGCCGGCGGTGAACCACCATTCGGCAGGGGGCGGCAGTTCGGCGAAGCTGACGACATGATCCCAGACCCGCTGCGGCGGCGCTGCGATTTCGATGGCGGTTGTCACCGGTCGCACCGAGGGCGGGGCGTTGATCTGGCTTTCGAGCACCATCAGCACAGGCAGGCTCAAGCCCGCGACTGCGTAGACGCGCGTGGCTTCACCGCGAACGCGCCGCCAGTGTTCGGCTTGCATGGACCAGCCGACGACGGCTCCCACCAAAACCAGAATGAGGGCGAGCGGCGCCGCCATCAGCACGCAGATCACACCTTCGATGGCGACGGCAACACACAGGAGCCCCGTGACGACCACGCTGAGTGCGGCGACACCGCAGGCGCGTCCGAACGAGCGTCGCGCCGGCAGGCCGTCCAGCACGCTGCTCAGCAGGCCCATCAAAAACGGAACGCCAACAAACAAGCCCAGCCATAATCCTGCAGCACCAACGTGCAGAACGCCACCAACGGCAGGCTGACTCCGGCGGTTACGGCAACGGTCACCGCGGCCATGGCGAAGGGGCGCAGGCCCGCTAGCGAAGAAGATACGCGGTTAAGCACCCGGGTTTCAGCCGGTTCTCCGCGCCGGTGAGCCCAGACACAGAGAACGATGAAGAACCAGACGTTCAGAAACGGAACGAAGAACAGCGGCAACAGGGCGCCACTCAGGCCGATGTCGCGCAGTCGCCGCCAAGTCAGCCAGAGCCCAATTGCGATGAACGGCACACTCGTGAGGAGGAGTGTCGCCGCGAGATTAGAGGCATCCGCGGTGGCGCCAATCGCCCGCTCCGGCGCCAGGTAGTGCCACGGGAAACACGAAACACCGTAACCTCGCCAAGCGATCCAACGATCGAGGTTGTACTTGAGCGCCAGCAGGAGCACTCCCCAGAACGCATAGTAGCCTCGTCCCAAGGGTCGCAGCCAGGTGGGGTAAAGCTGACCGGTCATACGCCAGCACGCCTAAGCGAGGAGCGCGCCGGGTAAAAGATGAAAGCTCGACGAACCTGTTGCAGCGAATCGGCTTCGGGGCCGTCCCTCCGGTCGGCTGCGTGGTGGGACGGCCGCGATTCACGAATCCCTCAGAACAAGTTTAGTTGCTGCCCACCCGGCCGACGAAAGGCGCTGGTATTGAGTTTCGGATACGGTCGGTCCAGCCCCGCCCGCCGGCGGGCGACTTTAAACAGTTCGCCGATCTGCTCGGCAAAGATGCCGTCGCCTTTGAAGCGCTCACCCCAGTTGGCATTGTTCAACTGTCCGCCGCGCAGCTCGCGGATGCGGGAGAGGACGCGGTCCTTCTTGCCCGGCGCGTGCTCGTCGAGCCAATGGATGAAAATGTCTTTCACGGCATGGGGAAGGCGCAGGACGAGGTATCCCGCCGTGCACGCGCCGGCCTGGGCGGCGGCATCGAGAATCGCCGGCATTTCATGATCGGTCAGCCCGGGGACCACAGGGGCGATCATCACACCCACGGGAATGCCTGCCTCGGTCAGGGTGCGGATTGCGCGCAGCCGCGCCTCAGGGCGGGCGGCCCGCGGTTCCAGCTGGCCGGAAAGCGTGGAATCGAGGGTGGTGATGGTGAGGTTCACCATGACGCCGCCCCAGCGCGCGAGTTCGGCCAGCAGGTCGACGTCGCGCGTCACGAGCAGGTTCTTCGTGATCACGCCGACAGGATTGCGGAACTCGTGGAGCACCTCGAGACACGCGCGCGTCAGGCGAAAATGCCGCTCGGCCGGTTGGTAGCAGTCGGTCGCACCGCTGAGGGCGATGATCTGTGGTTCCCATTTCGTCGCCGACAGCTCGCGGCGCAGCAACGCGGGCGCGCGGCGCTTGACCATGATCTTGGTCTCGAAATCCAAGCCGCTGCTCCACCCGAGGTAATCGTGGTAGGCGCGCGCGTAGCAGTAGGCGCAGCCGTGTTCACAACCCCGATACGGGTTGACGCCGTAGCTGAAGGGTACGTCCGGGCTGTCGTTGTAGGCGAGAATGGTTTCCGAGGCGTCGTCGAAGAACTGCGTGCGCGCTTCCGGCCAGGGGGCATCCGCGTCCAGTCCGAGGTCCTGCAGCGTCGCATCCGGATCCGGAGCGACGTGGATCCGGTCGAAGCGGTTCGCGGGGTTGATCGTGGCTCCGCGCCCCGTCGCCGCCCAACC
The DNA here is from genome assembly GCA_023386835.1 of Verrucomicrobiota bacterium. Taxonomy (GTDB): domain Bacteria; phylum Verrucomicrobiota; class Verrucomicrobiia; order Opitutales; family Opitutaceae; genus Actomonas. The sequence continues at coordinate 79,893 of JAEWIY010000230.1, read as the reverse complement.
GGTCGGATGGCTGGGAGGAGTCGTGGGTGTGGCGGGCGGACGCGGCATGATGGTGGGTTTGGACGTTGCGCCGATCCGGGCCCGGCGCAACGGGTGGATCGCCGATTGCGCTGGCACACGACGGGAGCCATGGTGTCGCAACGACTTCGATGAATTTTCGGGTGCCACTCTTCCTGCTCCTGTGCCTGCTGCTCTCCGCGTCCGGACTCTTCGGCCAGACGAGCGAGTCCAAGGCCGAGCGCGACTTGCGCAATCTGGTCGAGCGGCAGAAGACGCTGCTGGCTCGGGCGGCGAAGGCCGAAGTGCAGGAGGACGTGGAGGACCTGCGTCCGCAGCTGCAGACGCTCATCTTCGATTACGAGGAGTACCTGCGAAACTATCCCAACGTCGCGGCCGGCTACGTCAGTTATGCCCTGCTGCTGGGCAACCCGTTGCTGGATGAAGGTAAACGCGCCGCCGTACTGCTGCTGAAGGCCAACTCGCTGGATCCGAACCTCGCGATCGTGAAGAACCAGCTGGGCAAGTACCTGGCGGAGGAGGGGCGGCCGCTGGAGGCGTTGAACTATTTCCTCGCCGCGGTGCAGCTCGAACCGAAGGAGCCGTTGTACCACTTTCAGATCGGGCAGCTGCTCAGCGCGGCGCGGGAGGACTTCCTGAAGAGCGGCGAATGGTCGTCCGCGCAGATTGAAACCGCAATGCGTGATGCCTTTGAGCAGGCGACCAACCTGGCCCCGGATAACTTCGCCTATGCGTATCGCTGGGCTGAATCGTACTATGACCTTGAGTATCCGGAGTGGGCCGAGGCGCTCGAGGTGTGGCGGGCCTTGGAGAAACGAGGCCGCTCGCCGATCGAGAAGCAGACCGTTCAATTACATCAGGCCAACATCCTCACGGAGCAGAAAAAGTGGTCCGAGGCCGAGCAACTCCTGAAGGGCGTCACGGAAGACGTCCTCCAGTCGCAGGTGGCGAAGGTGCGCGAAAAAATCGCGGAGCTGAAAACCGCCGCCGGGGCGGGAGAAGAGCCTTGAAACCCGGGCTCGCCTGACGGGCTGCGGTTTCCTTGAGTCATCCGGTTGTTCACTTTGTCCGTCCCTTCCCGCTTTCATGTCCTGGTGGAATAAGCTCGAGCGTCGCCTCGAACCGCTCGCGATCCCGAACCTCACGCTGTATCTGGTCATCGGTCAGGCGTTCTTCTACCTGACGGCTTTCCTGGGACTGCTTGATCTCACGCGCATCGTTTTTGTGCCCGTGTGGTTTTTGCAGGGGGACTGGTGGCGCATCGTCACGTTTATCGTGATGCCGCCGATGGCCCACTGGGTGTTCATCGCCTTCGCGCTCTACTTCCTGTACCTGACGGGCAGCGCGCTCGAGCAGCACCTGGGGGCGTTGCGCTACAATCTGTTTCTCCTCACGGGCTATCTGCTGACGGTGGGAGTTGCGTTCCTGACGCCGAACTATCCGGCGACCAACGTCTACATCGCTGGCTCCATCTTCCTCGCGTTCGCGCACCTGAACCCGACGTTCACGATCTACCTGTTCCTGATCCTTCCGGTCCAGGTGCGGTGGCTCGCGCTGTTTGTGTGGCTGACGTACGCCTACTCGTTCGTCACGGGCTCGCTGCCCACGCGGCTGGCGATCGTGGCCGGCATCAGCGGGTATCTGATTTTCTTCGGTCCGATGATCGTGCGCGAGCTGCGATCGGGCCGACGGACGCGTCAGTACCAGGCGGAACGGAAGCGCGAGGTAGAGGAGGCGGGACCGCGCCATCGGTGTCTGGTTTGCGGCAAGAACAGCGATACGCACCCCGACCTGGATTTTCGCTACTGCTCAAAGTGCATCGGTGACCAGTGCTACTGCCCGGACCACATTCGCAATCACGAGCACGTGCTGACGGATGAAACCGAAGACACCCGCCGCTGACCGGCTCTTTCGAGGCACCACCGGGCTGAAGACGCTCGGCCAATGGCTGCAATGGGCCGAGGGCGCGTACGAGCGCCACGGACTCGCCTTTGGCCAGATCACTGACAACGCGCACGATGACGCATTGTTCCTGCTGCTGCGCGCGCTGGACCTGCCCGTCGATAGCCCGGGTTCCGTGCTGAAGCGGAAGCTGACGAATGACGAGGTCGAGTTGCTCAAGACGCTGCTGCGCCGCCGCATTCTTGAGCGTGTGCCAGCCGCGTACCTGGCGCGGGAGGCGGTGCTGGGCGGACTGACGTTCTACGTCGATGAACGCGTCATCATCCCACGCAGCTATTTCGTGGAACTTATTCCGCAGTTCGACGCGTTGGTCGGTGATTGCGAGAAAGTCCGCCGCGTCGTGGATGTGTGCACAGGATCGGGCTGCCTCGCGATTCTGTTGGCGCACCACTTCCCGAACGCGGAGGTGGACGCAATCGACCTGTCACCCGACGCGTTGGCCGTGGCGCGGGAAAATGTGCGATTGCACCATGTTGGCCAACGCGTGCACCTGCACCAGAGTGACGTTTTCGAGGCGGTGCCGCGCCAGACGTACGACCTGATTCTGAGCAACCCCCCGTACGAACCGACCGACCATTGCGCGGAGCTGCCGCCGGAGTTCCGCCACGAACCGGCGCTCGCGTTGGACGGCGGCAGTGACGGCCTTGACATCATTCGTCGCCTGCTCGCGCAAGCGACGGACCGCCTCACAAAAAAAGGTCTCGTGGTCATCGAGGTCGGAGGTCTGCGCGCGGCGATGGAAGCCGCGTTTCCGCGGCTGCCGATCGAGTGGCTGCCCACGGCGGATGGCACCAATTGCGTATGCGCAATCCACGCCCGCGACCTGCGCCGCGGTTTGGCGTGAGCGCCGTCGCCGGCGCGAACGCGAGAGCTTCGGAGCGTTAGTCGATGTCCGGCTTTCGCTCGGGCAGTCCAGCCTCGCGCCAAGCCGAGAAGCCACCGGCGTTTTCGACCTGCCAACCCTCGCGCCGCAGGATCTCGGCGGCTTGGGCAGAACGTTTCCCACTGCGGCAGTAAACGATCAAGGGCTTGCCCCGATGCTGCTCCAGCGCCGGGCGCCAGGCGTTGCGTTCACCTTTTAGATCCGTGAGCGACAACAGCAGCGCGGGCTCGGCGACGCCCTCCTTCCACTCGGCTGGCTCACGGACGTCGATCAGGACCGCCTCGCCGGCCTCAACGCGTTGGGCGGCCTCGGCGGGCGGAAGAAACGCCTCTGCCCGGGAAAAGCAGAGCGTCAGGAGAAAGCAGACACAGAGGAGAGGGAGTCGCGCGGTTTTCATGAGGGAACGTCCGCCAGTTTAGCCGTGCCGCGGCGAAAACGCCAACGCGTCAGCGGGTCAGGTCGTACAGCGCGTACCCCGCGAAGAGATTGGGCCGGAACGTGCACCGGTTTTTCCAGTCGCCCCGGAGGTGCACGCGGCGGGCGATCCGATAGCCTTGGATCGCGCAGAACTCCTCGAAGTCGGCGATCGAGATCGGATTGGACGGGCGGCTCTCATACCAGGCGGTTGTATACACCTCGTTGCGCGGTTTGCGCCCGCGCAGCAGATGATCCACCCGGTTCTTCCAATACGCGTGGTTGACGAAGCCAACGGTCAGGGCCCGGCCAACCCGGAGCGCCTCGGTGATCACCTTGGCCGGCGCCGCCACTTCTTCCAACGTGCGCGAGCAGATCACGCGGTCGAAGTGGTTTTCCGGAAAACTCTCCATGAACGACATCATGTCGCCCTGGTAAGCTGTAAGTCCCCGGCGGATACAGGCGGCGACCTTGTCAAAATCGAGATCCACGCCGACGGGCTGGATGTCCTTGGATTGCACCAGCGAGTCGAGCAGCACACCGCGACCGCAACCCAGATCGAGCACGCGCGAACGGGGCTCCACCCAGTCGGCGATGATCTGCATGTCGACGGTGCGCTTGATCGGACGTGCGGGAGTGGGGGCGAGCAGCGACATGAAGAGAGTCCCGGTACGTTGACGAAAAGTCAGGACGCGAGGAAATCGCGCACGAGCGCGTACAGCTTGGGCGACTCGAGCAGGAACGAATCGTGGCCCAAGTCTGTGCTGAGTTCGGCGTAGCTGGCCTGTTTGCCCGCGCGCAGCAGAGCGGTGGCAATCGCGCGGTTTTGCTCCGGCGGAAACAGCCAGTCACTGGTGAAGCCGACCACGAGCGTCTGCGATTGCACGGGAGCGAAGGCCGTATCGAGGGAATCGTGCGCCGCCGCGAGGTCGAATTGGTCGAGCGCGCGGGTGATGTACAAGTAACTGTTGGCGTCGAAACGGTTGATGAAGCTCTGGCCCTGGTAACGCAGATAGCTTTCCACCTCAAACTGCACGTCGAAGGCCTTCGCCGGCACATCGGCTCCCGCGAGCGCCGCGGTCGCAGCGGCCGCGGCCGCCCCCCGCGCCGCCCCCAGGCGCCGGCCGAACTTCCGGTCCATGCTGGCGTCGCTGAGATAGGTGATGTGCGCCATCATGCGGGCGATCGCCAGGCCGACGCGGGGGCCTCCGCCGCGTGGATACGCGCCGCCAGCCCATTCCGGGTCCTGCAGGATGGCCTGGCGGCCCACCTCGTTGAAGGCGATCGCCTGCGCGCTTTCCCGCGCCGTTGTCGCCATGGCGAGCAGCTTGCGGACAAAACCGGGGTATTCGATGCCCCATTGCAGCACCTGCATGCCCCCCATCGAACCTCCGATGACCGCGTGCAGGCTGCGCAAACCAAGCGAATCCAGCAGGCGTTTCTGCGCGCGCACCATGTCGCGGATGGTCACAAGCGGGAACGTCGTGCCGTAGGGCCGCCCCGTCCGCGGATCAGTCGACATCGGTCCGGTCGATCCCTGGCAGCCGCCCAGGACGTTGGTGCACAGGACAAAATACCGGTTGGTGTCCACCGCCTTGCCCGGCCCAATCAGATTATTCCACCAGCCAGCCTTGCGGTCGTTGAGCGAGTGAATGCCGGCGCAGTGATGATCGCCGCTCAGTGCATGGCAGATGAGCACCGCGTTATCGCCCGCCGGGTTGAGCCGGCCATACGTCTCGTACCGCAACGTGAAGCCGGGCAACTCCTGGCCGTGTTCGCAAATAAACGGCTCCTCCGAAACGAAGTCGCGCGGGGTGACCAGACCCACTTCACCGGGTTCAATCACGGTGCTGGTCAACTCGTCGTCCTCGGCGTCGTTCATCAGGTGATGCTCACGTAGTCCCACCGAGGCGGACGATGCAAGGTTGCGGTCACGGTCCACGCGTGGCTGGCTCTCCGTCGGCCGGTGACGCGATCGTTACCGCAACCGGGTCGCGAAACCGCGCGAAACGCGGTCCTTGACACGCCTGAAGCGGTTCGGCACTTCAGTCACCCCTTTAACGTCTTCCGACTATGCAACCCACTTTCCGTCCACACCGCAAAAAGCGGGCCCGTAAGATTGGCTTCCGCGCCCGCATGGCCACCAAGGGTGGCCGCAAGGTCATCAACGCGCGCCGCCGCAAGGGCCGCAAGCGCCTGACGGTCGTCTAATTACGTTTTGATTACCGGTGCGCGGGAGCCGCGGCTCCGGTTTTCCTGCCATGCGTTTCCGCGCCGAACAACACCTTCGGCGCCAGCGGGACATCCAGTACGTCCGGCAAGCCGGGCGTCGGTTTGACTGCGGCGGATTCACCTTGTGGTGGGTCCGCCGGCCGGTCCCGGAACCGGTGGAGCCCGCGTCCGGGGCTCTTGTTTTGGGTCCACGAGTCGCCGTGGTGGCTTCGCGGGCAGCGGTCGGTTCGGCCGTGCAGCGCAACCGCGCCAAGCGGCGCCTGCGGGAGGTTTTCCGGCAGCATCAGCAAAGACTGCCTGACGATGTCGACCTGCTGATGGTCGCGCGCTCCGCACTCAATCAGCTTGAGTATAGTGAGATCGAACGGAAGTTCATCAACGCCTGTGCCAAGTTGTTTCCCACGACCATCCGAAGCTGACGCGTGGCGTCGGTCGTTGCGCGCGTTCCTCGCGCTGCCGGCGCGGACGCTGGTCGCCGGCGTGCGGCTCTATCAAGTGGTGGTCTCGCCCTGTCTGCCGGCCGTGTTTGGCCCGGCCTGTGGCTGCCGTTTTCATCCCACCTGCTCGCAGTATGCCACCGAGGCCCTGCGACAGCACGGCGCGGTGCGCGGCACTGCGTTGACGTTGTGGCGGCTCGTTCGATGCCAGCCCCTTAACCCCGGCGGATTCGATCCGGTGCCGGCCCCCGGCGCGTCGTTTCCTCGATGGTCCGCGGGGGTGAGTCGAAATGCGCCGACTCCTCACCGCCGCTCCCGGCCCGTCTGCCTCCCTGTTTCAGCTCGTTGAACGAACCCTTTCCGAATGGATAAGAAGAATACGATTATCGGCGTCCTGCTGCTGGGGGCGGCCTTTGCCAGCCTCTATCTCGGCCAGCGCTTGCAGCCGACGCCTCCTCCGCCCGCCCCGGAGATCGCGCGTCCCGCAGCGCCCTTGCCCGGTGCTCCGAACGCCGCTCCCACGGCGGCGGACGGTGCGGGCACGATTGTGCCGCAAACCGAGTTTGCCGCACTCGCGACGGAGAACCGCGAGGCCAGCGTGACGACGCTGGAAAACGAGCACATCGCCGCTCGTTTCAGCGATTTCGGCGGCGCGCTGCTCGAGGTCGCCATCAAGCACTACCCGGTGGCGCGCGATTCCACCGAACCCTACGTCTTCAACTCGACGCGCGTGGATCCGATCCTCGCGATCACGGACATCCCCGGCTTGGGACCGGACACGCGGTATCAGCTGGTCAGCTCAAGCTCAACCGAAGTCGTGTACCGAGCCGCGCTGGCCGGGCGCCTCGAGGTGATCCGGCGGTACCGTATTCAGCCATCGGGTACGGGAGAGACGGACCCGTACGTGATCCGGCACGAGACGACCCTGCGCAATCTCGCCGAGACCGGCGCACCGCAGTCCATCGCCTCCTTCGCCCTCGGCACGGTGTCGCTGCTGAGCCCCAATGACTACGGCCAGTTCCTCGCGGTGGGCATGTACGACGGCGACGATACGACGTACACCGAACGCGGTGAACTCGAAGGCGGAGGCTTCCTCAGCTGGATCGGACTGCGTGACGGCGCGCCGAAGCCGCTGATCAGCAAGGACGGCACGGTCGTTTGGAGCGCGGTGACGAACCAGTTTTTCGCCAGCATCTACACACCGGACCAGCCGGGCATCGGCACGGTCACGCGTCGCGTGGAGCTGCCGCCTTTCCCCGGCAGCAGCCGGGCCAACATCGGCCTGGCGGCCAATACGCGGCAGACGCTGCCGGCGCTGGACGGCAGCGGCACGGCCACGGTCAGCGGCAACCTTTACGTCGGCCCGAAGGAGTACAAGCGGCTGCGTCAGCTGGAGCACGGGGAGGCGAAGGTGATGCGTTTCGACGCGTACTTCTTCAGCCGGATCTTCCTGAGCGGTGTGCTCGCGCCGTTGATGAACCTGTTGATGAACTTCACCCACTCGTGGGTCGGCAACTGGGGCCTCGCCATCATCCTGATGACGCTGCTGCTCAAGTTCATCACGCTGCCGTTCACGCTGGCGGCGTCGCGTTCGGCCAAGCGCATGCAGAAGCTGCAGCCGGCGATGAAGGAGCTGCGGGAGAAATATAAGGACAACCCGCAAAAGATGAACCAGGCCACCATCGAGCTCTTCCGGGAGCACCGGGTGAATCCGATGGGCGGCTGTATCCCGATTCTCATTACGATCCCGCTTTTCGTCGCCTTCTTCGCGATGCTGCAGGGGACCGCGGAACTGCGCTTTCAGGATTTCCTGTGGACGCATGACCTGTCGGCCCCGGATACGGTGGCGCGAATCTGGGGGCTGCCGATCAACATCATGCCGCTGCTGATGGGCGCGACGATGATCTTCCAGATGCGCCTGACGCCGACGCCCACGACGGACAACGTCCAGATGCAGGTCTTCAAGTTCATGCCGATCATCTTCACGATGTTCTGCTACAACTTCGCGGCCGGCCTCGCGTTGTACTCCACCGTCAACGGCCTGTTCACGATCGTGCAGCAGGTGCTGGTCAACAAGTACTCGAAGGATCCGGCTCCGGTGAGCCCGGGCGGCACCGCCACCGCGACCGCCGGTTCATTCTCGAAGTCTGGCAAGGGTCGGCGCAAACGGCGCTGAGCTTCGCGTTCTTCTCGTTCCGACACATGGCCGGTCACAACAAATGGTCCAAGGTCAAGCGGCTGAAGGCCGTCACGGATGCCCGCAAGGGCAAGGTCTTCAGCCGGCTCTCCCGCGACATCACGCTGGCTGCTCGCGCCGGCGGCGGTGAGCCGGAAAGCAATGCGCGTCTGCGCACGCTGTTGCTGAAGGCGCGGGAAGCCAACATGCCCGCCGACAACGTTGATCGTGCGATCAAGAAGGGCACGGGCGAGTTGCCGGGCGTCTCGTATGAAGATGTCACCTACGAGGGCTATGGCCCGGGTGGCGTGGCGTTCGTGGTGAAGTGCACGACCGATAACAAGACCCGGTCGGCGCAGGACGTGCGGTCCATCTTTGCCAAGCACGGAGGCAACCTAGCCCAGACCGGCTCGGTGTCGTTTCAATTCCTGCACGCCGGCCAGTTCCTGATCTCGAAGAGCGCCGTGGCCGAGGAGCGCCTGATCGAGCTCGCGCTCGAGGCGGGCGCGGATGACGTCATCACCACCGACGACGGCTTCGAGGTCCGCTGCCCGATCCCGGAGTTCGACCGACTGCACCAGGCTTTGACCGGTGCCGGCCTGAAACTGGAGAGCGCCGAAATCGCCTACATTCCGTCCAACAGCGTGCCGGTGACCGACGCGGAGGTCGGGCGCACGCTGGTCAAGCTGCAGGACGCCCTCGAGGAACTGGATGACGTGCAGCAGGTTTTCTCGAACGAGGAACTGGCTGACGCCGCCCAGATGGCCGCGGAATCCTGAGTCTTTCCATTCTCCGCGGACTCCTCAGGCAGGCGCCCGCGGTTTGTATCGGGAAAGGCGTGACAGCGGCCTTCTGCACGCCGGGACGGGTTGCGTTTTTGGCCCCCGTCCTAAACTGCGCGCCAAGCCATGCGTATCGCAGTCCTATCCGACACTCACGACCGGCTGCCGCCGGACCTGCCCGGCCGGCTGGCGGGCGCGGACGAGATCTGGCACTTGGGCGATGTCTGCAATCCGACCACGTTACTCGGCTTGGAGGCGCTCGGGCTGCCGTTGAAAGTTATCCTGGGCAACTGCGACAGTTCTTCTGATTGGCCGTTGATCCTGAAACTGCGCCGGGGCGGAACCGCGTTTCACCTTGAGCACATTCCGCCGCGTGTGGCGCCCAGAGGCTGCGACGTCGTTCTGCACGGACACACGCACGTGCCGCGGGACGAGGTGGACGAGCGTGGTGTGCGCTGGCTAAACCCGGGCTGTATCACACGACCCAACCGCGGCGCGCCAGCCAGCTTTGGCTGGCTGACGTTTGATAAAAGTGGGTTTACCTGGAAGCTGGAGCGGCTCTGACGGGTGTCAGCGCGCTGGTTCGAAATCGACCGGCACGTGCAACATGTCTCCCTCCTGCCGACCGCCATGCTGGAGAATGGCCGACTTGGCCACGGCGGCGATCCGATCGATGAGTTCGCTGTTGCGGTTGAAGGCCGGCAGACCGTCACGGGAGTAGTTGATGTAGGTGTCGTTAAACGGCTCGGTCCAGCGACCGCGGCTTGGCAGTTCGTGTGTCAGCCGTTCGGGAATAGCGCCAGCACCGTGGATCATGCCCATGAGCGCACCGCAGGTGGCGGCCTGGTTGTCGCAGTCGTAACCCGCGGAGATCGAGATCGCCACCGTCTGCATCCAATCGCCTTCGCCGTAGAGCAGTGCGAGCACGCCGGCGAGGGCGTTGATGATCGAGCCGGCGACACGATCCGGGATCCGGAAGCCATCGATTTCCTCGTAGTATTTACGGTGCAGTTCGGCGCGGGCCTGGCGCCAATTCAACCCCTCCTTCTGCCAGCGAACGAGGTCGTCAATCCCGCGTCGGAGCGGGCTGCTCTCGGGCAAAGCCGCGCGACCGATTTCCACCAAGCGATGCGGGTCCGACTCAAAGTAGGCCGCGCTGAACATGGTGCCGTAGAAAAGATCGGGATGCGTGGCCCAGTCGTCCGTGGCGACATGCCCGGCCCATTGAGCCCATTGTCCGCCGCGTGCCGTCATACCAGGGTAGAAGAGACCCCAGATCTCGGTCGTGAGCTGCGAACTGATGCGGTACCACTCCTTGTTGTGCTTCTTCGAGCCGGTGTCGGGAGCGCTGAGACCCTGGTCCATGAGGTCGCGGGCGGCTCGGTGAGCGCCCCAGATGAAGCGGTTGATGTGTTTTCGCCACGCTTCGGTGAGCTGTTCGTAGCTCAGTTCGAGGCCGTGGTGCTCCACGGCGTGCAGCACCACGAACTCGATGTCGCTGTCGTCGTCGCTCCACGCGCCGCCCAGCGCGTCCGCCAGCATGGGCAGGTACGCGCGCCGATCATCGATGTTCATTTTCAGCTGGAGCGGCTCCGCGTCCTTAAAGGTGTAATAGCGGTCGACCAGCATCGGCAGCGGCTCGTCCGTGTAGAGGTTCTCGAACGGCAGTCCGAGGTAGTTGCCGGCCAGCTGGCCGATCCAGTACCCCTCGACTGCGGCTCGCAGCTGCGCTTCCGTCAACTCGCGTGTGCCGCCGGGCGCGGCCGCCACCGGCGAGAGCGAAATCAGGGTGAAGGCAAGGAGGAGGAACTTGCGCATCCTCACATTCTGAACCGGCCAGGCGCGGACGCCAAGACGCTGGTCAGTCACCGCGGAAACCGAGCACGCGTGCGCGGTGGTGCAAAGGTCGCTTCCTCCTCGGGCGCGGGCGGTCCTGAGGCAAAAGAGCTTGAGTCAGTTAACGGTGTAACGAAATTTGGCTGCCCGCGGACGTGGAAGCGGCACTTTGGCTTCTCGGGGTTCGTTGACAGGGTGGGACGGCGCTTTTCCCTTGGGCGGATGACCAGCTTTCTCCGCGTTACCCAGCGGGACATCGCGCGAAAATTCGGGTGCAGCCATGCGACGGTTTCGCTGGCCTTGAGCGGAAACCCCAGAATCCGCGAAGACGTCCGCGCCGCCATCGCCAAGCTGGCCGATGAGATGGGCTATCGGCCGGACCCAAGCCTGAGTTTGCTGGCGCGCGATCGGTTTGCGCGGCGTGCCACCAGCTATCGAGCGACGCTGGCGTACCTGGTCCATTCGAAGATTTCGGGCACTCAACAGATGCGGCACTTCGAGGCCGCACGCGAGCGAGCCGAAAAGAGCGGGTACCACGTTATGCCCTTCGACTTGGCGGAGTACGCTTCCGGCGCCGCGGCGGCGCAGGTGCTGCATCACCGTGGCGTGCGCGGCATCATCATCCCCTCGATGCCGGCCCCGGTGGAGGATTTTCTAAGGGATCCGGCCTGGGAGCGGTTCACCATCGTCTGCTGCACGATCGGATGGGCGCGGTTCGTTTACAACGTCGTCACCGATGACGTCTTCGCCGCCACCCGGTTGACGTGGAACGAAGTCATCTCGCGCGGTTACCGCCGGATCGGCGCGGCGATGTTTCAGCACAATCCGGTGGCCGAGGATGACTTTACGCGGCATGGAGCCTCGTTCGCGCTGCAGGCGGCGCTGGTGCCGAAACACCGCCGGATTCCCATCCTCGTCGATTGTGATCCGTTCGATCGCGACCGTTTTATGGCGTGGTTCGAACGCCATCGTCCGGAGGTGGTGCTCTCGTTTATCAGCCGGGCCTGTGGGTGGTTGGTCGACGCCGGGTATCGGGTGCCGGAAGACGTCGCCTTCGCGTGCCTGAACGTGCGGCGAAAGGAGAACTACACCGGCGTGCTGATCGCCGATCCCGATCTCGCCACGACGGCGGTCGATTTCCTCGTTGCGCAAATTCACCAGAACCAACGCGGCATTCCGCGCGTGCAGCAGTCGTTGATGCTGGAGCCCCAGTGGAACGAAGGCCGCACGCTGCCGCACCGGCGCGCGGTGGCGGCGCGCTGAAATCCCGCCCGCCGGCGGGCTAGCGCCAGGCGGGAGTTACCGGCGCAACCAACCGCCGGGCTGCGCGACGACCGCTTTCGGGCTACGTGCTGATCACCCCTGCCCGTATCCGGTCCGCCACGACTGTGGCCTCCCGCCGGGCTCACTGCAACCCTGCAAAGGAAACTCAGCATGACTAGGATTGGACGTTTTGTTCTCCTCTTCGTCCTCGCCGCGCCTGTTGTTGCCCCCGCCGCGGTGACGATCGACGCCGCCGGGTGGACCCGCATCACCCCCAGTGCCGACTCCCGTCTCGTTTACGTCAGCAGTTCGGAAGGCGACGACGTCAATGACGGTCTCTCACCGCAGTCTCCGAAACGCAGCATTGCCGCGGGCGACGCGCTGATCCGCGACGGCTATCCGGATCATCTCCTGCTCAAGCGCGGCGACACCTTCGTCGCGACGGAGACGGAAGACCGCGTGCTGCGTCGCTGGAAGAATGGTCGCAGCGCGGACGAGCCGATCGTCCTCTCTTCGTACGGCACGAGCGGAGCGCGACCCGTCATCGCCGTTCGCACCTCCTTGATCGACCATGATGGCCAGGCGCGTCACTTCCAGGCCTTTATCGGAATCGATGTGTACCGGCGGGCCAGTGATCCCGACTCCCCGGATTTCACCTCGTCCAGCAGCACGACCGCCATGCGGTTTGTGGGCGGCGGGAACAATCTGATCATTGAGGACTGCCGTTTCCGGTATTGCAGCATCACCCTCCAAAGTTTCGGCGATCACGTTTACCGTGACCCCAGCTTCCGCCGCAACATCGTCTTCGGCGCCTGGCGACACAACACGTACAACAGCAATGCCGGAATCCAAGGCATGTTCGTCAGCGGCGTGGCGGACTCGTATGTGTTCGAGGAGAATTTCTTCGATCACAACGGCTGGAGCCAAGTGGTCCCGGGGGCGGGCGCGAACCAGTTCAACCACAACCTGTATGTGCAGTACAGCAATGTCGCCGGCGGCGTGTTCCGCGGAAATATTTTCGCGCGCGCCGCGGCACATGGGCTGCAGGCGCGTTCGGGCGGCGTGATCGAGCGGAACCTTTTTGTTCTGAATGCGATCGGCTTCAACTTCGGCGGTGTCTCGCCACCGACCGATCCGGACGTCATGACGTTCGACAACCGTGGGGTCCAGAACGTGGTGCTGAACGGGCGCTTGATGGACCCGGCGAACTACGACTACCCGCGAACCAGGGCGGTTTGGGGCATCCCGGTTGCGTTCGTCGGCGAGGTCGACCTGGTCGACAACATTGTGGCCAGCCGCGTCGATTCCGGCAGCAACGACGCCTTTCCGCTGCGCGAGGCGCCCGCCTCGATCGTGTCTGTTGAAAACATTGTGTACCGTTGGCAGGCAGCGCTCGACATGTTCGATCCGGCCTGGCCCAACCCGGACGTGGACCTCGGCGAGTACTTCGCCGCGATCGGCGGGCTCAACTCAACGGAAGCCTACCTCGAGTGGATGCGTGATCGGCCGCCCGGCCAGATGCCCTGGACGATGACCGCGTATGCGGCGATCAACTACATCCGGGCCGGGTTTGGCCGCGCGCCTGTTTCCGGCGAGTACGCGTATGACGTGCTCTGGGGCGGCGACTTCGAGCCGGCTCAAGGCACGCTTCAGCCGATGCCATCCCCGTACGTGGCTGGCGAGGGCGCGACCGACTCCTGGCTGGCCCGGATCGGTCACAACGCCCTGTCTTCGCAGCAACGCGTGGAAGACGGTGATCATTGGGTGGCGGTGGGCGCCTCCGACGACACCAACGGCACGTTCCAGGTCATTCCCTGGCCCGGCGCGGGGCGTTACGTGCTGAACTTTGATTACCGAAGCGCCAATGCGTATGTACAGGTGTTCGGCGCGGATTCCGGGGATCTCCTGGCGCGGGACAGCAACGTGCGGACGGTGGACGAATTGGGCCGGTTTAAAGTCGCACCGAGTCCCACGCGTTGGAGCGCCGGGACGCACGACGTGGAACTGACGGGCGCCTATGATTACGTCGTCGTGGCGCTGCGGCGCGGCGAGTTTGACAACGTGTCGCTCCTGAAGCTGCCGGACCCCGCCGAGTAGCCCGGCTCGCATGATCCGCCGCGGCGGCGCCTCGACCAGAGGCCGCCGTCGCGGTGTGTATTGGGCGAGGGTAACGCCAGCGGTGGTCGGTAGTGCCGCGGACGAACGCACTCCGCGCTGGCGTCCGGTGGGTACGTCCCTTTCGCTCCGCGCCCGATGAACGCGTATCAGCCGGAACTCCTGTCCGGACTGGCCCCGGCGGAACCGACCCCGGTGGAGGAGGAGATCGTGTTCCGACGCAGTGCTCGCGCACGGAATTACCGGCTGACGCTGCGCCGGGATGGGGTGGCGGTGCTGACGTTACCCACGCGGGGAAGCGAGCGAGAGGCGCGGGCGTTTGCCGAGCGGCAGCGTGAATGGCTGGAACGAGCCCGGGCGCGGCAACGCCAGCGGCCGCGGGCGGCCGCGGTTTGGACGCTGGGCAGCCACGTCCTTTGGCGTGGCACGATGGAGGAAATCCGGCCGGCCGCGGATGGAGATCGTCCAATGGTAGCGCTGGCGGCGGACGTGTTTCGCGTGGCCAAACTGCACGGGGACCTCCGGCCGACGCTGGAGGCGCACTTTGTTCGCCGCGCCAAGGTTGAACTGCCCGCGCGCACGTGGGAGCTGGCGGCGGTGACGGGCGTGGAGGTGAAGGAGGTCTCGGTTCGCAACCAGCGCACACGCTGGGGTTCGTGCTCCTCGACCGGGGTGATCTCGCTCAACTGGCGCCTCGTGCAAACGCCGGATTTTGTCCGCGACTACATCATCTATCACGAGCTCATGCACCTGCGGGAGATGAATCACTCCGCTCGGTTCTGGGCGCAGGTGGCGGACGTGTGTCCCGGCTGGCAGGACGCGGAACTCTGGCTGAAGCGCAACGGCAGCCTGCTCGGTCTCTAGGCGTCCCGACCGCTTCGCGCGCCGCCGCAGTCCCAGAGTCAGTTGACCGCCGCCTTTTCCAGCGCCTCGCGGACCCGACGCGCGAGCAGGTCGACCGTAAACGGTTTCGGCAGGAAACCGGCGAGCCCGCGGCCGACGAACCGCTCCACCGTCGCCTGCTCATTGAAGCCGCTCATCAGCAGGATGGGCAGGTTGGCTTCGGCGGCGTGAAGCGCGCGGAGCGTCTGCTCGCCGTCCAGCCGGGGCATCGTCAGGTCGAGCAGCACGACCGCGTAAGGACCGCCCGACCGGAATTTCTCCAGCCCGTCGAGTCCATCGTGGGCGAGCACAACGGAGAAGCCGAGTTGCTCGAGCGAGCGCTGAGCGACTTCGCGCACTGTCTCTTCGTCGTCGATCACCAGTGCGGTCCCCGAGCCCCGCCACTCGCTCGGCTCCACCACGGTTGCCGTCGGTTCGGGCACCGCCTCCGGTGCCACGGGGAAGAGCAGCCTGAACGTGGTGCCACGGCCCGGTTCGCTGAACACACTCACCGCACCCCGATGGCTGCGCATGATTCCGAGCACGGCGGCGAGGCCCAGTCCACGCCCCGTAAACTTGGTCGTGAAGAACGGATCGAAAATCCGGGTCTGCGTCTCGTGGTTCATGCCCACGCCGTTGTCGCTGACTTCGAGCTCAACGTACTCGCCTTCGGGCACGTCTTCCTGGAACGAGGCGCGATGGAGGTACTCGGACGTCGCCCGGATCATGCGGGTGCGCAGGGTGATCACGCCGTGAGGGCGCCCGGTCGGCATCGCCTCGGCGGCGTTGATGACCAGGTTCATGACGACCTGCCGCAATTGCGTGGCGTCGCCCATCACCGGCAGGAGGTTGTCGTTCAACTGCAGGTCGAGGGACGCCTTTTGGGTGATCGAAAGCACCAGGAGGTGGGACATTTCTTCGACCAGCCGGCTGACATGGAGCGGTTGGACGTGGAAACGACCTTTGCCGGCGTAGGCCAGCAACTGCTTGCAAAGATCGGCGGCCCGTTGGGCGGAACGCTCAATCTGGTCGAGCGCCTGCGACACGGCTTCCTGTCCGTCGTGCAGGGAGAAGCGGGCGAGATTGGCGTGCCCGAGCACGCCGGTGAGCAGGTTGTTGAAATCGTGCGCGATGCCGCCTGAAAGCACGCCCAAGCTCTCCAATTTCTGGGTCTCCTGGAGCCGCCGCTCGAACTCGAGCCGCTCCTGCTCCGTGCGCTTGCGCTGGGTGATGTCCTGAATCGTGGCCACGCAGCCCCGGGCGTGGCCGGTCCGGTCGCGCCGCGGAACCGCACTGACGAGGACGTCGAGCGTCACGCCGTCGTGCCGCTGGATCGTCATCTCGTAGTCGAGCACCGCCTGGTTTTCGCGCGCGGCGATCTGCATCGGCTGTTCCGCCGGCGCGAGTTCCTGGCCGTTGCGGAAAGCGCGGTAGACCGAGGACGGTGCGCGCGACACGCCGCGCAAGGGACCGTCCGCCGAGGAGGGCGGCACGTTCAGGATCGCACCGAGGGCGGGATTGATGTGGATCTCGGTGCACTCGGCGTCGTTGGCGATACCGACGCCGATCGGGATGAACTCGAAGAGCGTTTGCAGCTCGGCGATTCGGTTTTCGAGGGAAACATTCAGCCGGCGCGCGTCCGCCTCGGCGCTTTCGCGCTGACGGATTTCCGCGGCCAGCTGATCGTTGGCGGCGGTCAGCTGCGCAGTGCGGGCCTTCACGCGCTTTTCGGTTTCCGCGTAGAGCTGCCGCAACTCATCCCGGGCGGGCGTGCGCAAGACGTCGGGGATGACCTTCACCAACCCGATCAGGGCGCCGAGGCCCAGCAAGGCGCCCAGCGCCTTCAGCGCACCGTCTGTCCACGGGTCAGGTGACCAGAAGGTCCAGACCCGCAGGAAGTGTTGGGTCGCGACCACCAGGAGAAAGGCGCTGAACAGAACGAAGACCTTCGAGAACGAGAGGTCGCGGCGCCGAATGACCAGAAACATCAGGATCGCCGGAATGACGAACAGCGCGCCGGCGGCGACCGCGTCGGAAACGAGGTGCAGCCGGACCAGCCACGGGTCGGAGGTGCCGTCGAGCGACGGCGGGAGCCGACCCGTCGTGAAGTTCAGCCATTCAGCCATGAGAAGAGGACCTGGGGAAACAGACTCGGGGACTCAGCTTTGGTTGCCCGTTGTTCGAAGGGTTCCAGCGGCCCACTCGAAGTGCTAGCGCGCCGACACGAGCGGCGCACGCTGATTCGCTCAAATTGCCGCCAGTGACTGGCAGCTGGGCCGGCTGGATCAGCGGATGTCGACCAGCTCCAGCTCAAGGATGAGGGTCGACTTCGGTGGAACCTTGCCGCGCACGCCTTTCTCGCCGTACGCGAGCCAGTACGGGGCGATCACGGTCCACTTGGCGCCTTTTGACATCTCCGCCAGCGACTCCTCCCAGGCCGGCATGACACGCCGGGTGCCGAACTGAAAATTAAACGGGCCCTCGCCGCGCGTGTACGTGTCCTCGACCACGGTGCCGTCGAGCAGCGACTCGCGGTAGTGAATCGCCAGATACTGGCCGCGCTTGGGCGTCGGGCCGGAGCCGGTTTGTTGGACGAGGTAACGCATCCCGCTGGCGTGCGTCTGGGCCTGCGGAAAACGGAGCTCGACCGTCTCACGATCGGCCGCGGGCCAGACCATCTGGCCCATCGCTTCGCGCATCGCAGAGTTGATGGGGCGCCCGGGATTCTTGCGCTCGAGAATTCCCGTCCGGGTGACGACCGCCACGGCGAGCAGCGCCAGGCCGAGCAGGATCGGGAGGAGGAGGGACCGGAGAGCGCGCATCGAAACGAGCGTGGCAGCCCAGCCTGAAAAGTGCAACGCGAGGCCGCACGAGCCATGCGTCGGATTTGCGCATAGACGTGAACCGGATGCCGGTTGAAGAGTGAAGCGTGGTCATCGTCGACCTTCTTGCTCCGCTCTTTCTCCTGATCGTGTTGGGAGCGGTGTTGCACCGCGTGGGTTTGCTGCCGGCCGAGGTGATCGGCCCGTTGAACCGATTGCTGTACTGGGTCGGTTTGCCGGTAGTGGTGTTTCACAGCCTCGCGGTGGCCGAGCCTGTGGCTGGGCAGGTGGGTCCGCTGCTGGGCCTCCTGCTGCTCGCCACGGCCGTCAGCATCGGGCTCGCGTGGGGCTGGAGCCTGCTGCTTCGCGTGCCGCCGCGAGGGCGGGGCACGTTTGTCCAAGCAGCGTTCCGGGGCAATCTGTCGTATATCGGGCTCCCGCTGCTTTTGAGCGTGCCGGGACTGCCGCGCGCCGCGGCGGTGCTTTCGATGGCGCCGATGCTGATCGTCTACAACGCGGTGTCGGTTGCCTGGCTGTTGGCCAGCCGCGGCGACCGCCAAAGCGGGGGGCGGGTGGTACTGCGGGAAATCGCGCGCAACCCGATCATCCTGGCCAGCCTCGCCGGCGCGGCCTGGCACTACCTGGGCTGGCCGCTGAGCACACCGGTGCAACGCACCCTGCGCACGATCGCGGAGATGTCCCTGCCCCTGGCGCTGCTCATGATCGGGGCGGCGCTGTTGATGTTTCCGCTCCGGGGCAACCTGCGGGCGGCGACGGTGGCCTCGTTGCACAAGGTCGCCCTGTCGCCACTGGCCGGGTACGTGATCGGCCGCTGGTGGGGGTTGGACGGAGGCACGCTGCTCGCCGCGTTGCTCTGCCTGGCCTGTCCCACCGCCGCGGTGTCGTACACCATGTCCCGGCAGTTCGAAGGCGATGAAGCGCTGGCGGCTGCCGCAGTCGTTCTCAGCGCGCTCCTGGCCATGCCGGCCCTGGCGCTGATCCTGGCGGTGTTTACGGTGTAGAACCGCCAGGATTGTCCGCGGGCGTCAGGGAATGCGCAGTTGCTGCCCGACCCGCAGGGCCTCAGGCGAGCGCAGGGTCTCCCGATTGGCTTCGAGAATTTCCGCCCAGCGGTTTGAGTCGCCGTAATACTGCCGGGCGATCCGGGTGAGCGTATCACCTGCAACCACCGTGTGCACGCGAGCGGCTCCGTCGGTCGGGGGTTGAACCGCCGTCGGCGTGACCGCGGGTGCGATGGCAGGCGCGGTCGCCGTCGTCGTGGAGGGCGTGGAGCTCGGCGCAACAGGCTGGGAAACGGGCACCGGCTGCAAACCCGGACGAGAAGGAGCGGAGCGACCCGAGCCGGGCATGGGGGCCTGCAGCGCCAAGCGCGTCCGGAGTTCGGCGGCCTCACGCGCGGTGACCGCCGCCTGGGCCTGCGTTTGGCGCATCTGTTCGCGGAACGTGTTGGCTTCCTGAACGGCGACCGCGGCTTCCTGCTGGGCGGCGATCATCTGCTCGCGCAGGGAGGCGAGCTCCGTCGCTTGGGATTCGGCGGTGCGGCGGACGTCGTCCCGCTCGGCGCGCAACTGCTCGATTTCGCGGCGGGCGGCCTCGGTCTCAGCAACCGCGGTCTGAGCCTGCTCGAGCGTCGGGCGCAGGCTGGAAAGTTCGGTGTCGGCGGACTCCGCCCGGCGGCGCACGTCCTCCAACTCACGGCGCAGCCGCTCCATTTCGTTTTCCTGCAGGGTGAAGGCTCGCAGGCTGGCCGCGAGGCGCGCTTCCACTTGGGCAAGCTGTTCGTCGCGCGCCGTGGCGCTGTCGCTCGCACCGGCCGTCGCCTGTTCCAATTGGGCGCGGAGTTGGTCGCGCTCGGTCTCCAAGGTCGCGAGCTGATCACGCAACCGTTGGGCGTCGGTCGCCTGCGTGCGCTGGACCTCCAGCTGACGCCGTAGGGCTTCAAGTTCGGTGCGATTGGCGGCGAGCTGGCCGCGCAGTTGAATCACTTCGTTTTCCGCATTGCCCCGCGTCGCGGCGGACTGCTGCGCCAAGGTGCGGGCTTCCTCCAGTGCCTGTTCCGCGGCCGCCGCGCGCTGCTGCGCTTCCTGCAACTGAGTGCGAAGAGTCTCGGCCTCTGCTGAGGCGCTGCCGCGATTTTGCTGCAGGTCCGCCAGCTGCCGCTCCAGTTCACCGCGGCCTTGGTGAGCGGCCTGCAATTCGCGTTCGCGGGTGGAGAGGGTGCCTTGCACCTGCTCAAGCTGCTGCCGCAGCTGGCTGGCCTCCGCGGCAACGTTGCCCGCCGCAGACGCGCTCCGGCGGGCCTGTTCGAGTTCGGTTTGAGCGGTGGCGAGCGTCCGCGCTGCTTCCGCGCGGGCCTGTTCCGCCGTGGCGGCGCGTTGTTGAGCCTCCTGCAGCTGCGTTCGCAGCGCGTCGAGGTCACGTCCTGCCGTGCCCTGCACTTGCTGTGCCTCAGCCAGTTGCCGCTGCGTCTGCTGCAGTTGCTGCTCAGTTTGTTGGCGAGCATTCTGAGCGGCCTTGGCGTCACGTTCGCGGGTTGCGAGCGTTGCCTGGGCCTGCTCCAGTTCCTGGCGCAACCGGTTGGCCTCAGTTGTCGCGATCGAGGCTTGGGCGGCCGCGCTGCGCAGTTGGGCCAGCTGGCCCTGGGCGGCAGCCAGATCCCGCTCGGCGTCGCGACCGGCTTGCTCGGCCACCTTTAGGCGCCCGCGAAGATCCTCCAGTTCGAGTTTGGCGGCGCCATTTGTCTCGCGGGCGCTGCGCAGCTGTTCCAATTGCGTTAAAAGCTGCCGGTTCTCGGACACGTGCGCCAAGGCGCGTTCCGTCGCGGCGCTGGCTGCCTGGCGGGCCTGTTCAAGTTCTCCGTTCAGTCGCTCGACATCGGCGGCGAGGCGGTCGCGCTCGGTTCGTACGTCTGCGGTGGAGGCGTCCGCGCTGCGCGTCTGGGTGAGCTGCTCTCGCAGGCCCTGCAGTTCACGCTCCTTGCTCGAGAGAGCGGTTTCAGCGATGGCGAGCCGCTTCCGCAGCTCCGTTGCGTCACCGCCGCCGGCGGCCCGAAGTTGCTCAATTTCGCGCCAGGCGGCGGCCAGCTCCTCACTCAGCTGACGGACTTCCTCACTGCCGGGCTGGTCGGGCAGGGGAGCCGGGGTGATGATCGGCGCCGGGGATTGGGCGGTCGTGCGGCGGGCGGCGAGGCGGCGTTGCCCCTCAACGAGCTGTTCGGGCGACATCCGGTTCGTCAGCGTGGCCAGTTCGCGGGGGCGGGCCCCGGCTTCGGCGGCCAGATTCAGCCAGACGTAGGCCTCCGCGAGGTCGAAGGCTGGCTCCTGCGGATTGGCATAGACGAGCCCGAGGTTGTGCTGCGCAACCGTGTTGCCGCTCTCGGCCTTCTGCCGCAGGGCGGCCAGATCCTGAGGCGACGTGGCGGCGGGCACATTCGTCGCCGCAAGGCAGACGGTCAGCCAGACGACGAGAAGGGCTCGGGTGGGGAGCGCGTGCATAACTCCACCGGAGGTTGCGCAACCCCGGAGCGTTTGCAAAGCGATGATTGGCCAAATACTCGCGAAACTGGCGCCCGCCGCCGACGTCTTGAAGAAACTTGAAACACGCCCTAGGCGGTCCTGTCGAACAACGCCAACCCACCTCCTCATGAAAACCCTGATCTCGTGCCTTTCGGCGCTTTTGCTAGCCGGTGCCACGGTTGTCCCGGCTTCCGCCCAGGTGTTCAGGCCGGAAACGGTGAGTGGCGCGTTGATTGGGGGCTTGGCGGGTGCGGTGATTGGTCACAATGACGGCCGGCATGGCTGGGAAGGGGCGGCGTATGGTGCCGCGGCCGGAGCGCTGATCGGGACCGCGGTCGGGCACGCGCGCGACCATCGTCACGAGCCTCGGGTGCACCGGTATTCGCCGTCGTATTCGTATCGTTCGTATGGCTACCCGTACCGGCATGGCTGGGCCGGCCGGCCACGCTGGCATGTGGGCGTGCACGCCGGTCACAGTCCGTATTGGCATCGTGGGTACTCACATCGGCACCACCACCGTTATGTGCGGGTGTATCCATCCTGGGCGTGGCGGAGCGGGTGGTACAGCGACGCGTGGTCATATCCGCATGAGCGCGGGAGCTACGCCCGCCGCGGTGCTCTCCTGGGTGGGCTGGCTGGAGCGATCATCGGTCACAATGACGGACGTCACGGCTGGGAAGGCGCGGCGTACGGCCTCGGGGCGGGTTACCTGCTCGGCAGCATTGCCGATGCGCAGGCCCGCCGAGCGTACGAGACGGCGCCGCCGGTCCCGGTGCACGTTGCGCCGACTGCGACGGCTGCCCCACAGCAGGTGACGATCATCAACAACTACTACAACGCGCCGGGCACGCCGATGTCGGCCGCCAACCGCGTTTTTGGCCGGTAACGGTGCCGCCCCTGTGATCGTCTGAACGTGTCGCGACCGGTCTGCTCCGGCCGCCACATCTCCCTCTGTTTCCCTTCGCATGAATCCCCGTTCCGCTTCCTTGCTTCGTACAAGCTGCACCCTGGGTGCGCTGGTTTTCGCTGGCTGTGCCAGTCAAGGCGTTCGCAATCCGTCCGGCGTGCCGGTGACGGAGATGCGCCCGGATGAGCGGGGGTTTGTCGCCGGCACCGGGGTGGAGTCGCAGGACCTCGTTTCCGTGACGGACCAGATGGCGCGGTCGCTTCTGACCGTGCCGGCGATCGCGCGCTCGGAGAAGGCGCCGCGCGTGGTGCTCGAGCCGGTTTCCAACGAAACGCGTTTCCCGATCAACCGGGACATCTTCCTCACGCGGATTCGGACGCAGCTCAACCGCCAGGCGGCGGGCCGCGTCATTTTCTTGGCGCGCGAGAGCATGAGCGCGCTGGAGCGGGAGCGGCAGTTGAAACAGGATGGCCTGGTCACCGCCTCGTCGGATCCCAACGTCGTCGAGTTTCGCGGAGCGGACTTTTTCCTCACCGGGAAACTGCAGAGCATCTCCACGCGGACCAGCGCGGGCCTGAGCGACTACATCCTGTACAGCTTCCAGCTGATCGACGCGCGAACGAGCGAGATCGTCTGGGAGGACGCGGCCGAGATCAAAAAACAGGGTCTCGAGGACGCGGCGTACCGCTGAGCGGGTTTTCGCCATGGAGCGATTTTTCATGAAGACCACGTCGGTTGCGTTGACCCTCCTTGCCCTGGTTCTGGCTGGCTGCCGGACGCCGCCCGGACCGTACGCGGCGCAGGACACCACCAAGTACACGCTCGAGCAGACGGAGGTGTTCGTGCTGATGGACCCGCGGGTGCAGCACTCCGTCACCAGCACCGGTATTCAACGAGGCACGACAGAAGACGGCCGCCTCGAAGTCATCGCCAACATCAAGAATCGCGAAAACCGCCGCATTCAGGTCCAGGTCAACTGCGTGTTCAAGGACGCGCAGGGTTTCTCGACGGGCGACGAGACCCCGTGGCAGACGCTTATCCTCGGTGAGTACGCGACGGAGGCCGTGCGTTTTACGGCCATGAATGACCGGGCCGAACGTTTCACGGTGCGGGTTCGCCAGGCCCGCTGAACCGCGGAGGATCTCTATGCACCTGCGTGTTGCTGCTTTGCTTTTAACGGCCGGAGTGGGCGTCGCCTTCGGCCAATCGTCGCGTGAGCCCGAGCCGTCCGTGCCGCTGGTGACCGCGCCGCCACGCCAGCCGTCGGCGCCCGCGAGTGGGGGGGAACAGCAGTTGTATGGTTTTGGCACGACGCTCGTGCCGCCGGAGCAGGCGAATCAGGTGGTTGACGGTTTTCGTGGCGCTTACGAACGCCTGGGCCGTCCGCGACTCGTGATCTACGTGAATCGTGAGCTCGTGGAGGATCGGGGCGGCTGGCGGTTGAGCGGCCGCAAGGAGCAAGTGGAGTCGGAGCGCGAGAGCCGCTCGTCCACGCACGAAGCGCCGCCGGTATCCGGAACCCCGCAGACCCAGGTCAACGTGGCGGTGGGCGGCAACGCCGGAGCCGGCTCGGCGACACCCTACGGCCCCGGCGAATCCTCTGGCTCGCGTCAACGGACCCACACGGAGAACACCTACGAACGCGCCGACGTGCCCGAGACCAACCTGGCGGACCGTCAGACGGTGCGTGATCTGGAGCGGTTGTTCGGGCGCCCCCTTCGCATCGCGGGCGCGCAGCTGGCCGACCAGCGGGTGATCGCTCATCTGATTGAGGACCTGCCGCTCGACGAGATTCTTGCCCAAGGCACGAGCCAATCCGCGCGCAAGGATCGCGAAGCGCTCACTCGTGTCGCCGATGTGGTCATCGAGATCCTGGTTTCGAGCCGCGATCTTGCGTTGCCTTCCTTTGAAGGCACGCAGACACGCGCGGTGCCGGACATCCAGGCGACGGCGATTCGGCTCTCCGACGGCGCGATCATCGGCCAGGCCAGTGCGACCGATGTGCTCGGCCGCGACCGTGAAGCGGGCCCGATCGTGCGGCAGTTTGACGTGCGGGACATCGCCGAGGCGACAGCGCTCGCTTTGATGGAGGACATCACCATCACCGCGCCGGCGGCCCGGTGACCGTTTTCCGGTTCCGCTTGTGCGCCGCGACCGGCTCTGACCGGATCGCGGCGTTTGTCGTCATGAAGCTTTTTCGTTCCCTCGCGCTGCTGTTCGCCGTTGGAGCGCCGCTGGCCTGGTCCGGCTGCGCCTCGGCGCCGGTGCGCCCGGCCGTCCCCTACACCGGAAATCCGGTGATCGACGGTCTCGCGCAGCGTGAGGTCGCGCCGCCGCAGGATCGTGCGCTCTGGGATTATCGGGTTGGGGCCGCCGCGTTGCGCCGTGATCAATGGGAGATCGCACGGGAGCGGCTCGACTCCGGGCTCATGCTCGCCGCGGCGGCCGGCAGCGGGCCGAGCGCCGAGGCCGCGCGCTCGCGGAGGCTCTTCCGGAGCGAGTCGGAAAAACCGTTCATCGGTGAGCCGTACGAGCGGGTCATGGCCAACTTCTATCGCGGAGTTTTGTATTGGGCGGATGGAGACCCGGAGAACGCCCGGGCGCTTTTCCGCAACGGCCTGTTCATCGACAGCGACGTGCAGGACAAAACCTACGCCGGGGACTGGGTATTGCTCGAGTACCTGGATGGTTTTATCACGCGCCAGCTCGGCGGAGATGGTCGTGATGCCCGGCAACGGGCGGAGTTGATGGCGCGCCGGCCGTTGCCGCCCTACGATCCGGCGGCCAACGTGATGCTGCTGGTTGAGTACGGGCGCGGTCCCGGGAAATACGCTGCCGGCGAGCATGGAGAACTGCTGCGCTTTCGCACCCCGCCGTCGCAGGTCACGGGAGCCCGGCTGCAGGTGACCGGGCAGGTCGTGAACCTGCCTCCGTATGATGATCTTCACTACCAGGCGACCACCCGCGGCGGACGCGTGATGGATGCGGTGCTGGGCAACAAAGCCGTGTTCAAGAGCGGCGCGAACACGGTCGGCGACGTCGCCCTTGTCGGCGCCATCGCGACGCATGATCTCGGACGGGGCGAGGACAAGAACCAGGCGGCGCTGGCGCTCGCCGCGGTGGGTTTGCTCAGCAAATTCGCGAGCGCGGCCACACAATCGTCGGCGGACACCCGCATGTGGAGCAACCTGCCGCAGTACCTCAGCTTCGCCGCCCTTCAGCTCGCGCCGGGCGAGTACCCGGCGACGCTCGAGTTTACGAATACAAACGGCCAAGTCGTGCCGGAGCGCACCCAGCATTTCGTGATCACCGTGCCGGCGCCCGGCGCGGGCATCGCCGACCGCGTTCCTCAGGCGGTGGTGCTGTTCAAGAGCGAGGTCCCGAACTGATCGGAAACGGTTCTCGCTCAGGCGGCAGTGAGGGCAAACAACCCCGCCACCATGCCAGCCGCTGCCCACAGACGACGCGGGCTTGGGTTCTCCTTGAACAAGCGTGCGCCCCAGAACGCCCCAATCAGGATGCTGCACTCGCGGGCGGGAGCGACGTAGCTCACCGGTGTGAAACTCATTGCCGTCAGGACGAGCACGTAGCCGATTGGGGAGAGCACCGCCATGATCAGCGCTTCCCGACGGTGCGTGTGCCACTCCACGACCACTTCCCGGCGTCGCTGCCAGGCGAACGGGAGGAGGAATAGCGTCATCAGGTAACCTGTGCCGGCATCAAAGACGATCGGTGGGATGCCGCGCTCAGCGACCGCGTAGCGGTCCCACACGGTGTAACCGGCGATGAAGGCGCCGGTGATCAGGCCGTTACGCACGGCCGCGCCCAACGGGGCCGTCGTGCTGGTGTTCCGCGCGTGCAACAGCCGTTCGCCGCCGGTGAGCAGAAAAAGGCTGAGGATGATCAATGCGCCGCCGCAAAGGCCAATTGTGGTTGGGCGCTCACCCAACCACAACACGGCGGCGAGTGTCGCCAGCAGCGGACCCGTGCCACGAGCCAGTGGATACACGAGCGAGAACTCACCGCTGCGATACGCCCGCTGCAGGAAGATCGCGTATCCCGTTTTCAACACCGAGCTGACCGCGATCGGGCCGAGCATGGCCGCGGTGAAGGTCGGGCGTTCTCCGGACGCGAAATAGATGGCCAAGGCCGGCGCGTAGAAGGCGTTGATCAGCACGCCGGCGAGAAAAATGAACGGCACTCCGCTGCCCGCGCGTTTGGCGGCCAGATTCCACGCCGCGTGCAGAAACGCGGCGGTCAGCACAAAAAACAAGGCCAGCGCGGTCATCGAGGTCCGTTAACCTAGGATGTCGTCTCATCCGTCTCGTCATGGCAACGCACGAGCCCCGACCTGCGCGCCCGGCTGGCGCCGGGGTTTGACCGTGACCTCTCCGGCCCGCTTCCGTAGCGCATTTCGAAACATGTCTGTGATTGTTCAGGAATCCCGCCGCACGCTGGCACTGGCCGGACCCATTATCGTTGGCCAAGTCAGTCAGATGCTGCTCGGCGTGACGGACAGCCTGATGATCGGGCACGTGGGTAAGGTGCCGCTGGCCGCGTCGGCCTTCGCGCACAGTGTGTTCAACATCTTCTTTGTCGTGGGGCTGGGCGTACTCGTGCCGGTGGCCGTGCTCGTTTCCCGCTCGCATGGAGCGGGTGATGAAGCGGGCAGTGGGACGTGGATGCGCCACGGCGTGGCGCTGGCCTGTGCCTATTCCCTGTTGGCCGGCTTGGGCATGCTGATACTCGGTGGCCAATTGCACTGGTTCGGCCAGCCCGACGAGGTGGTGGCGCAGGTGCAGCCGTACTACACACTCATCACGGTCTCGTTGTGGCCCGTGCTGCTTTTTCAGGTGCTGCGGCAACTGGCGGAAGCGCTTGGTCGGCCGATGGTCCCGATGCTGCTGATGCTGGGCGCGGTGCTGCTCAATGTCCTGCTCAACTGGATACTGATCTACGGCAACCTCGGTGCGCCGGCGTTGGGTCTGGCGGGTGCGGGCTGGGCGACCTTGCTCGCGCGGACCGCGTCGGTGGTGGCCATTCTGGTCTGGTTGCGACGCGCGGCGGCGTTTCACGCCACCTGGCCGCCCGGCGTGAGTGTACGCTGGTGGTGGTCGGGATTTTCGTCCGCCCGCTTTCGCGAGATGCTGCGCCTCGGCGTGCCGGCGGCCGGCAGCCTGCTCTTCGAATCGGGTGCCTTTTCCGCTGCGGCGTTGATGATGGGCTGGATCAGCGTGACGGCGCTGGCGGCGCATCAGATCGCGCTGAGCTGTGCCGGGTTCACCTTCATGTTTCCGCTTGGCCTCTCCATGGCCGTGAGCATGCGCTTGGCGCGGGCGGTAGGTCAGGGCCGGACGGCGAGCCTGCGCCCGATCGCGTGGGGTGCGCAGGGCATGTCCGCGCTGCTCATGGTGACGTTTGCGGTCGTCTTCGCGTTAGCCGGTCGGCAACTCGCCTCGGGGTTTGTGCAGGACCCGGCCGTGATCCAGCTGGCAGCGCAGCTGCTGGTGGTGGCGGCGATCTTTCAGCTGTTCGACGGCGGACAGGTCGTCGGCGTCGCGGCCTTGCGTGGGCTCGAGGACGTGAAAGTGCCGACGATCATCACCTGCATCGCCTATTGGGGCGTGGCGTTGCCGCTCGGGTACTTTTTGGGCGTGCGCCTCTTGGGTGCAATCGGCATTTGGGTCGGACTGGCCTGTGGGCTCGCGCTGGCCGCGGTTTGCCTGGGCTGGCGCTTCCATCGGCTGACCGATCCGGCGCGGCCGGGGCGCCCGGCGTTTTCACGCGGATCCGCTTAAGCGTTCGCGGAGAGCGGGCTGCGTCCAGCCGCGGACCTGCACCCACTTCGAGCGCGACGTCTCTCCGCGCACCACAACGACGTCGTTGCGGTGCACGTTGAGGGCTTCGGCGAGGAAACGGCAGAGTTCGGCGTTGGCTTTGCCCTCCACGGGCGGGGCTTTGAGCTTCACTTTCAACACGTCGCCAGCCCAGCCCACGATGGTCGACCGCGGCGCGTTCGGCACCGCGCGAACCTCGAGCAGCGAGGAAGGCGGTGGGCTGCCGGCGGGCGCGTGGAAAGGACGGGACACGGGCGTTTTTGCAGTTGTCGTGGAGGGTCGTGGAAGGCAGCTCTTCGCGTCGAAAAGCGAGCCTCACGAGGGCGCTGCGGGAGGGGGCGAGCAGGCAAGCGCAAATTCGCCGGGAAATTTCCGGCCCATCATGGAAAACCTGTTGACGGTTTCGGGGCCGAATACCATCCGTGGGGGCCGTTTCCGCCGGGGACCACAAGCCGTTGTGGTCAACAACGCGTCAATAACTGGGAAGAACTTTTGTTCGCTTGCACTGCCGCCGCGACAAAAACGACGTCTAGACCTGCTGTTTCCACTTTCATTTTCCTTCATCCCAAGAATCGCCCGGAGCACCTCTCGCCATGCAGAAAACCTTCCAAGTCGGCTCAAAGACGTTCGTGTTGGATCAAGAGAAGGCGGAAGCCGCCTTTGCCGCGAAGAAGGTGATCAACGGTCGGGAAACGATGACCTTCAACCTGCTGCCGTTGAAGTATCAGTGGGCCTACGACCTGTACCGGAAGATGAAGGCGAACCATTGGGAGCCGGAGGACATCCCGATGGGCAAGGACATCGAGCAGTGGCGCGACACGGTGCTCGTGAGTGAGCAGGAGCGCTGGATCATCCGAATGGGCATCGGCTACTTCTCCGCCGCCGAAGGCATCGTGGGTGACAACATCCAGCACGTCGTGCGCGAACTCGTGACGGCGCCGGAGCTGAAACTCGTGCTGGGTCGCCACGCGCACGAAGAGAACATCCACGCCGATTCGCTGCTCTACATGATCTCGTCGCTCGGCATCAACCCGCACGAATGCGAGGCGATGTTCGAGGACGTGGCGACGATCGTGCGCAAGAACGAGTTCGTCACGCGGATCTCGCGCGACCTGCGGCGGGACCTCGACCTGACCAAGCCGGAGAACAAGCGGCTGTTGGCGAAGAACATCTTTGTGTTCGGGCAATGCATGGAGGGCACGCAGTTCTACGGGCTCTTCGGCATGATCCTGTCGTTGTATCGACAAAACAAATTCCCGGGCATCGGGCAGATGTTCCGGTACACGCTGCGCGACGAGTCCAACCACATCGAGGTGTTCCGGAACCTGTTCATGGACCTCGTGGAGGAGAACCGCGACATCTGGACGCCGGAGTTCAAGGAGGAGCTGCGCAACACCATGCGCGAGGCGGTCGCGCTGGAGAAGGAGTTCATCCGTGACTGCCTGCCGATGAACGCGGTCGGCCTGGTGCTCGAGGATTTCGTCACCTACATTGACTACATTGCCGACCGCCGCCTCGAAGGGTGCGGCTTGGCGCCCTTGAACGGTGGCATCAAGAACCCGCTGCCTTGGCTGGCGGAGATGATGGACATCAAGAAGGAGCAGAACTTTTTCGAAGGCCGCGTCACCGAGTACCAGAAGGCCTCCGCCCTCGAAGTCGCCAGCGACGACGAGCTCTAGTTTCCGCTTTCACCCCAACTCTTTTCCACCACCAGAACCCGCTTACTCGCGTCGACGTTTCCTTCGTGACCGGGGCCGCGGTTTCCGTGTGCGCCGGTTGATTTTCCCGTTACCCCCGCTCCCTGCGGAGCGAACGTTCGCTGCTTTAACCTTTTCGCCGCTGCCGGATGAATCCCTCCCTCGCTCATGATCTCGCGCTGAAGCGCGCCACCCAAACCCCTGCCAGCAACCGACCCCACTTTGCCTGGCGCGAATGCGTGCCGACCGACGCGCCGCTCCTGCCCGAAATCTTCCTGCTCGCCCCGCAGGGTGAGACGCGCTTCGACCTCGCCGAGGTCGCCGACACGCTGGGCAAGGCCGTCACCAACGTGCATCTGGCCCGCGGCGACAAGGGCGCGATCTTCACGCCGGAAACCCGCGCGTTTGTGGCCCGCATCATCCGTGAAGTCGCGGCCAATCTCGCCGCGCTGTCCCTCCGGCAGTCGCCGCTGCGCATCTCGCTCAATGACCTTTACGAGCTGATCGAGAAGACGCTGGTCGACAACAACGCGTACGACGTCGCGAAGAGCCTTCTGCTCAATCGCTCGAACAAACTCGCGTCGGGCGGGCCCAACGCGACCGCGGGGGTGCGCGTGATCCGCCGCAACAATCAAGTCGTTCCGTACATCGACCAGAAGGTGGAGATCGCCGTGCGCAAGGCGTTCCTCTCGCTGCAGCGCGACTCGACCCCAGCGATCGAAATCACGCGTGCCGTCAGCGCACGGGTGCTCGGTTCGCGGCAATCCTTCGTCCACATCGAGGAGATTCAGGACATCGTCCAGGAGGAGTTGATGAAGTCCGGCCACTACAAGGTCGCCGAGGCTTACATCCTCTACCGCGCCCTGCGCAACGAGCAGCGCGTAGGCTTGCCCGGCGAGGCCGAGGCCGGGGCCGAACCTGAGCCGACGGTGCTGCCGCAACCCTCGATGATCATGGTCAAGCAGCCCAACGGGGAGAACATCCTCTGGGATCGCACGGACCTCCGGAAGCGGATCGAATTTGCCTCCATCGGGCTCGAGCTCTGCCTCACGCCCGAAGAGATCGAAGTGGAGTTGCTCCGCTCGGTCTTCGACCAGATCGCACAGAAGGACCTCGATGCGACGATCATCCTCAACTCGAAGACCCTGATTGAGAAGGACGCCGACTTCGCGAAGTTCGCCGGCCGGATCCAGCTCACCTACATCTATCAGGAAGTGCTGGGCTGGGACATCGTTCGCGACGGCATCGGCAAACTGAAGGAGTTTCACCGTCAGGCGCTCCGCAGCTACCTCGAGCACGGTGTTTCGATCAAGCGGCTCAACCCGCGGCTGCTCTCGTACGATCTCGATCAGTTGGCGGCCGCCCTCGATCCGTCGGCAGACCTCGAATTCGACTTCCTCGGAATCCAGACGCTCTACGATCGTTACCTGATCATCGACAAGACGGTCACGCCGTCGCGCCGGATCGAAACCCCGCAGCTGTTCTGGTTGCGCGTCTCGATGGGCCTGTTCCTCGACGAGCAGGGCGACCGCGAGCTCCGCGTCCGCGCGCTCTACGACCTCTACAAGAGCCGCCGTTTCTGCAGCAGCACGCCGACGCTGTTCAACTCCGGCACGCTGCACTCGCAGCTGTCGTCGTGCTACCTCTACTACGTCGACGACTCGCTCGAGGGCATCATGTACCGCGGCATCGCGGAAAATGCCCAGCTCTCGAAGTGGGCGGGCGGCCTCGGTGGCTCGTGGACCGCGGTCCGCGGCACGGGCGCGCACATCGCCGGCACCAACGGCGAGTCGCAGGGTGTGATTCCCTTCCTGAAGCTCCACAACGACCAGCTGGTCGCGGTGAACCAGGGCGGGAAGCGCAAGGGCTCCGGCTGCGCCTACCTCGAGTCGTGGCACAACGACATCTTCGAGTTCCTCGAACTGCGCAAGAACACGGGTGATGACCGCCGTCGTACTCACGACATGAATACGGCGAACTGGATTCCCGACCTGTTCATGAAGCGCATGGAGGCCCGTGAGCACTGGACGCTCTTCCGCGCCAACGAGGTCAAGGACCTGCACGATCTCTACGGCCGCCGCTTCGAGGAAGCGTACCTCCGCTACGAGAAGCTGGCGGAGGAGGGGAAGATCTTCGGCCAGCGGATCGAGGCGCTCGAGCTCTGGAAGAAGATGCTCTCGATGCTGTTCGAGACCGGGCATCCCTGGATCACGTTCAAGGACGCGTGCAACCTCCGCTCGCCACAGGATCATGTGGGTGTGATCCACTCCTCGAACCTGTGCACCGAGATCACGCTCAACACCTCGAATGAGGAAACGGCGGTCTGCAATCTCGGCTCCGTCATCCTCGAGACGCACCTCAAGCCCGACGGTTCGATCGACCATGACAAGTTGCGCGAGACGATCCGCATCGCGGTGCGGGCGCTCGATAACGTCATCGACATCAACTTCTATCCGACCAAGGCCGCCGAGACGTCCAACCGCCGTCATCGCCCGATCGGCCTGGGCATGATGGGTCTGGCGAACGCGCTCTATCTCAAGGGCATCGCCTTCGCCTCCCCCGAGGCGGTCGAGTTCAACGACGAGGCCATGGAGGCGGTCGCGTACTATGCCTATGAGGCGTCCTCCGACCTCGCGGCGGAACGCGGCGCCTACTCCACCTACCGCGGCTCGAAGTGGGATCGTGGTATTCTACCCCCGGATACAATCGACCTGCTGGAGCAGGAGCGTGGCGTGGCGGTGGAGGTGCCGCGCGGCGGCCGGCTCGACTGGACGCCGCTGCGCGAGAAGATCGCCCAGCAGGGCATGCGCAACAGCAACGTGCTCGCGATCGCGCCCACCGCGACCATCTCGAACATCACGGCGACCTCGCCGTGCATCGAGCCGACCTACAAGAACCTGTTCGTCAAATCGAACCTCTCGGGCGAGTTCATCGTGCTCAACCCGTTCCTGGTCCGCGACCTCAAGGCGCGCGGGCTCTGGGATCAGGACATGATCGACAACCTGAAGTACTTCGACGGCGAGTTGAAGGACATCGACCGGATCCCGGCCGACCTGAAGGCGAAGTACCTCACGGCCTTCGGCATCGACCACAAATGGGTCATCGACGCCGCGGCCCGTCGCCAGAAGTGGATCGACCAGTCCCAAAGCGTGAACCTCTGGCTGGCGACGCCGGACCTGAAAACGCTGAGTCACATGTACCGGCACGCTTGGCACGTCGGCCTCAAGACGACGTACTACCTGCGCACGCTCGGAGCCTCCAACATCGAAAAGGCGACGGTCCAGGTGAAGAAGGAGGTCCGTGGCATCGCGGCCGAGGCGCACCGGACGGAGAAGACCGGCGCCGTGGAGGAAGCAAAGCCGAAGTACACCGCCGAGCAGAAGCTCGCCTGCTCGATCGAGGCGATGCGCAACGGCGGCGAGTGCGAGGCCTGCCAGTAACCCGCACCTCGAGTTGGTTCGTTTCGAACCCCGGCCTCTGCGGCCGGGGTTTTGTTTTTAATCGACGGTGGCGCGGCGACCCGCGCCACCCATGCAGCGGGTCACCCGTGGCACACCCATCAGTCGACCGTGAGCACGATCTTACCGATGTGCGCGCTGCTCTCCATCAGCCGGTGGGCGGCTGCGGCGTCGCTCATCGGGAAGGTCTTGAACACGTTCGCGCGGTAGCGACCGGAGGTGAGCAGCGGCCAGACGTGTTGCTCCACTTCGCGAGCCAGCGCGGCCTTAAACAGGTTGTCCCGCGCGCGCAGCGTGCTGCCCGTGATGGTCAGCCGGCGCTGCATCACCTGCAGCGCGTTGAACTCGGCCTTGGCTCCCTGCGCCGCGTTGATGAAGACCAGCCGTCCATCCGGTCGCAGCAACCGCAGGTTCTTCGGCGTGTAGTCGCCGCCGATCATGTCGAGGATCACATCGACACCCTCGTCCTTAAGCACGTCTTCGAAGTCTTCGTTGCGGTAATTGATCGCGCGCTCCGCACCCGCGGCCTCGCAGGCCGCACACTTTTCCGGACTGCCGGCGGTGGTGAACACCCGCGAGCCAAGCGCCTTGGCCAGCTGGATCGCTGTCATGCCGATGCCACTACTGCCGCCGTGAACGAGGAATCGTTCCCCGGGCTGCAGATGGCCTCGCTCAAAAACATTGCTCCAGACCGTGAAGGCCGCCTCCGGGATCGCGGCAGCGTCGGTCATCGGAACGTCCTCGGGCACGGGCAGGCAGTGCCCCGCCTCCACCACCACCTTTTCGGCGTAGCCGCCGCCGGCCAGGAGCGCGCAGACCGCGTCGCCGGCTTTCCAGGCCGTCACATCGGCGCCCACGGCTTCCACCACGCCCGCGACCTCGAGCCCGGGAGTGTTGGCAGAGGCGTCTTCCGGGGCTGGGTATTTGCCGAGCCGTTGGATGACGTCGGCGCGATTCACTCCGGCGGCGTGAACGCGGAGCCGCACCTGCGTCGGGCCCGGTTGAGGATCGGGCCGTTCGCTCCACTGCAGGACCTCGGGTCCACCGGGTTGCGTGATCACAATGGCTTTCATCGCTGGCGAGCCTGACGAACGTTGCCGTTAAAGCGAGCCGGGGCTCGTTGACGCCGGCTTGGTGACGTTCAACCGGTCGACCAAGTGGCGCACGCGAACCTCGATCGCCGGCAGAACCTCATCCGGCGCGGCGAAGTCGATGTCGTGGAAGTGCCAATACTCCACCCGATCCTGCCACGCCGGGAACTGTCGCGCCAAATAGGGCCGGTGCTCCGCTTCCTTCAGCGCCACGGTGAGCGTCGCCTGCTGCAGGTCAGCTTCGGTGACGGCGTGTGGTTCGGCCGCGGTGCACGAGACAGGAATGCCGCGCTGCCCGAGGGCCGCGATGGTGTGGGGCGAAAGTGGCCCCGGCGGCGCGAGGTGGATCGCCAGCCCGCGCGAAAACGCGCGCCAGGGACTGCCCGCTTCCGTCGCCGCATGATTGAAGACCGCTTCCGCGAAACGGCTGCGGTAGTAGTTGCCCGTGCAGAGAAAGAGGACACGCGGAACCGGGTTTGCCATCCGGTTCCGATGCCCCAAGCCGCGCCGACTCGCAAGCGTGCGCCCGTGTTTCTCAGCCCGGCGACGGCGCGGTGGTCGCGAGCTTCGCGGACAGAATCTCTTCAATGTTGCCCAGCGTGCGGCAGGTGCGCAGTTCGTCAGCCGACAGTGAAACGCACAGGACCTCCTCCGCGAGGAGGATGACTTCCATCAACGTCAACGAGTCCATCGCCAGATCCTCGACCAGCCGGAGGTCGTCGCTGGCGTTCTCCACCCGGTGACGCAGTTCGGGCTCCACGTAACGTGCGACCACTCCGCGGATGATCGTGGAGAGGTGGCGCGGATTACCGGACCGGCGGAAATCGAGGGCGGCGTGATACGTGGCGAGGGAACAGCGCCCAAGGACCTGGGCGAGCGTGGGGTCTTCGGTGGTCATGCGGAGGAGGCGGGAAGGTGCGCCGGTCACCTGGATCGACACACCAGCCTGTTGTATCCGCTACTCGAACACGCGATTTTCCTAGAAGACGGTGGTGACCGAGAGGGAATAGGTCCGCCCCCGCACGTCGCCGTACGGGCTCACGCCGGTTCTCCAGTACGAGGGAAAATCGGGACCGAACACGTTGTTGACCCGAAGTTGCGCGCGCAGGCCGAAGCGCGAGTTTGGCCAGCGCAGCAGGCGCCGCACGTCGACATGCGTGTAAAGGTCGAACTGCCAATGCGCGTCGATCGAGGCCGAGCCTTGGAGCTCCCGCTCATTTGCGGGCAGGCGTCGTGAGTGGTAATAGCGGCTATCCGCGCCGACGCCGTAGGTGCGATTCGACCACGCGATTCCGAGGTTCGTCCGGTGGCGAAGCAGGCCCGGCACGGAGCCGTCGGGCTCGTTGAGTTGGTCGACCACGGGATCGTTGGGCAGGAACTGAAGCTCAAAGCTCTGGAGGTACATCCAGCGCGCATAGGCTTCGAGCACGCCGCCCCAGATGCCGTCCTGGTCGTAACTCAACGAGGCCGACCACGTGCGCGAGCGGCGCCAGGCGGCGTTGACGCGGCCGGTCAGGACATGGCTCACGCGCCCCAAGGTTTCGTCCGCGGCCGGGGAGTCGCGCTCGACGCGCTCCGGCCAGACGTCCTCGAGCGTGAGGGCGAGCTGGGGATCGATGAAGATCGATTCGTTGTTCTTGCGTGTATCGAAATAGTCGAGACTCGCGCGGAAACGGCGTTCCTCCCCCCGTTGAAACCGCAGCCCGGCGGATTGCGTGAGCGCGTCCTCCGGCTCAAGTGCTAGATTGAGCAGCTCCGTTTCCTGGACTTCGTAGGTTTCGTCGCGTCGCGGATCGAAGATGAGCGCCGCCCGCGCGCCGCCCGACCCAGGTCCGCTCGGCGCCTGCCGGTGCATCTTGGGGGTGGGAAAACGATTCGAGGTGGTGATCGATCCGCGCACGGAGAGCCCGTTGTTGAAGTCGAACTTCAGGCCGTACGTTGGGGCGAGATTCGTCTCCTGGGCTGTATCCGCGTAGATGTAGCGGGCGGCCAGATCCACCTCGGCGCGCCGCAACCAGCGCGGCTTCCATTCGTCCTTCAGCAGGGGCGCTTGCAGTTCGCCGAAGACGCTGACTCGCTCGAGTGTGCGCGTCAGCCAGACGATGGGATCGCCCGCCGGTGAGCCATCACCGTACCGGTATTGCTCCGTGAAGCCCTTGAAGCGGGTCAGGCGATAGTCGGTGCCGAGATTGAGCAGCGCGTTTCCCATGGGCAGCGGCAGTTCCTCGCGTGTCAGCCGGAGTGCACCGTCGAACACCTGATAATCGCCCAGGGGCACGAAGGCGCCGGATTCACCGCGATAGATCAGCACCTCATCGTAGAAAGCGGCGGGTGGCGGGCTGACCTGCGTGTCCCGAAGGGGGTTGTAGCGGCCTTCGTCCACCAATTGCTGCCAGCGTCCCGTGTCGGTCGTGACAAAACCGCGCTGGCGAACG
The DNA here is from genome assembly GCA_023386835.1 of Verrucomicrobiota bacterium. Lineage (GTDB taxonomy): Bacteria > Verrucomicrobiota > Verrucomicrobiia > Opitutales > Opitutaceae > Actomonas. Next base: position 43,110 of record JAEWIY010000230.1, on the reverse strand, counting down.
CGATTTCGGGCCAATTGCGCGTCCGCCATCAGTCGCCAGTCCCAGGGCAGCTTGACGACCGCGCCGAGCACCGCGGAGGTGAACTCGACTTTGGCCTGGCTGTAGTCCTCCCCCAGCGCCGGCGCCGATTCGTGCAGCGACACGCGGACCGGTTGCCCGAACGGATTGTCCGCCGACTCCGCGGGTAGGAGCAAGTCGGCGCGGAAGAGATCGTATCCGCCCACTAGTGACGTTCGCGAATGAATGCCGTCAAAGCCGAGCTGAAGCCAGGGATTCACGTCGAACACGGTCGAGAGAAACCAGGCGGTGCGCTCCTGCTCCCGGCCGTACGCATAGTCGTGGCTGTTGATCGACGACGAGAACCCGCCAAAACCGTCGAAGAACTCGGTTGATCTGACTCCTTCCCGACCGGCGAAATCGGCCGGCGAGTTCACAGCTTCCGTGCCCGGTGCAACGGACGTCACGGTGGGGGTTCCCGGACCGAACAGAGGGCTGCCGTTCGCGCTGCGAATGTTGGGCGTCGCGCGATAGAGTGGGTCGCCCGGCGCGGCGGCCGATTCGACGCGCCGGTGTTGGTAGGCGAGTTCCGACTCCGTCGGTGCGACGGAGCGGCTGTGGGTACCGTTCAGGCGGATACGCAGCGCGCCGTTGAGGAACGAGCGGCCGTGCATCAGTGAAGCCGAGGTGTGCGGCGCATCGTACCCGTGCAGCGCATTCGTGTACGTCGTCATGACCTCGGTCGCGTTTACGTCGACGTCGGGTCGGAGCACAATGTTGATGACTCCTCCGACGGCGTTGCCGCTGTACAGGGCGGACGCGGAAGAGGGGAGAACCTCCACCCGCTGCACGAGGCTGAGGGGTATGAAGTTCACGTCGGGCGGTTCCTTGCCGTCGCCGAGAATGGTCAGCATCTCGGGCAGCCGCCGGCCGTTCACGAGGATGACGGTTTCATCGGCAAAGTAGCCCCGAAGCCGCAGGTTGCTGCTGCCGCCCACAACGTGCGGGCTGTCGCTGTTGCTGAAATTGCTGTTGGTCGCGTCACTCTCGAGCAACTCGCGCTGCAGAAACTCGTTCAGGTCGACAACGCCGCTGCGCAGAATGCGGTCGCGGTCGAAAACGGTGAACGCGAGGACATCGTCCTCGGTCCGCCGCAGGTCCAGGTTGCCCGCCGCGGTGCGAGGCGCCGGTGGCGGCGCGCTGCGGTCAAAAGGGCGGCGGTCCTCCGTGCGCTCCTCTACGATGTAGGGCGCGAGTCGCGAAGCAGAGAGCACTGCCTCCAAGCCCAGCCGGCCTAGATCCGTTGCGCTGTCGTCGGCCACGGTCACTTCAGGTAATTCCAACGGACGTGAGCCCGGGGCCGTGGCGACCACGCGGTACACGCCGGGCGGCAGCTCCGTGAACTGGAAATGTCCTTCCGAATCGGTCCTGGCGGAACGGCGCAGCTCAGGGACGAGCACCCGCGCTTCGCTGGCGGGATGGCCTTCGCTGTTCAACAGTTGGCCGCGAATGACGCCGGACCGTTGTATCATCGCGACCACGACGAACTTGCCGCGCGCGTTCCGACGCGCCTCGTAGCCGGTGCCGGCCAGCAGCCGTCGCAGCGCTTCCTCGGGTTCAAAGCGACCGACCACTGGGGGCGAGCGGCGGCCTTGCAGCGCCTCGTGTGGGAACAGCACTTCCACGCCGGCTTGTTGCGAGAACGCGAGCAGTGCCTCGTGAGCGGGTTGGGCCGGCAGGTTGAAGCTCACCGGGCGGGCGGTCGCCACCGACGCGAGCAGCAGGAAGATCAGGAAGGCCGAGCGAGGGAAGAAAGGGGCGGTCAAGGGACGAGCTGGAGGCAAAGGGCTGTCGGAGGTGATGCGCCGAATCTCACTCGGAACGCAGCCGGACCTCGACCGTGCCATTCAGATGCTGCACCACTTTGACGGGCAGGAAATCCTCCAGCGAACTGAGGAAGCCTTCGAGATCATCGAGCCGGTAGCGGCCTCCGATCGTCAGTTCTCCCGCCGCCGCCGACGCGCTCAGGCCTCGTCCATGGTACCGCGCGAACCGTTGCAACGCCTCGCGCAGTGTCGTGCCGTTGAACACCACTTCGCCCGTGCGCCAGGCAAGGGATTCCGCCACGTCATTGGCCGACAGTTTTTCCACGGTTGCGGCCAGGCCCGGGCGGGTTCGCAGAAGTTCATTCGGCCTCAAGGCGATCGGCTCCGCCCGCTCACCGGGGGCGCTGGCCGGCCGGACCTGGACGGATCCAGAGACCACGAGCACGTCCATCGTATCCGCGCTCTCCAGACGAACGTCGAACTGCGTGCCAGTGACGCGGACCAGTCCGGCCGGCGTCTCGATGATGAAAGGACGCTGCGCATCCTTGGAGACCGCAAAGTATGCCTGGCCCGAGCCGAGCCGCACGCGGCGCTCGGTGTCGGTGAAGGCGATGCGCAGGCTGGTCTGCGCGTTCAACTCGACCTTGCTGCCGTCGGCCAATGTGACCTCCTGACGTTCAGCGAGCGCAGAGGCGAGTGTCCGGGGTCCAACTGGCGCTTCTGTCCGTTGCAGGACAAATACAACAACGGCGGCGGCCGCCATCGCGCCGGCAGCCGCGCCCCACCACCAGGCCCGGCGCACGGCAGGCCGTGGCGCAGGAGTCGGATCTTCTTCCGTCACGCCCTGCAACTCAGGCAGTTGGGCTTCGAGGTCGGCGGAGAGCTGGCAATACTGCGAGAGCAGCGTGCGGTGGAGAGGATGGCTGGCGAGCCACTGGGCCAGTTCCGCTTCCTGCGCGGAAGTCAGGTCGCCACCGTCGAGCCGCGCCGCCCAAAGCGACGCCTGTTCTTCGACGGCAGGGTCGGGCAATTCGGTCGGGTTCATCGATAAACCTCCTCGGAAGTGGAGCGGGTGTGGGCGGAGGGGGAGGGTTCGGCGGAGAGCAGCGTGCGCAGCAAACGGAGCGCACGGGCATGTTGTTTTTCGACTGTGCTGATGGCGATGCCGAGCCGGTCCGCGATCTCGCGGTGGGACAGCAGCTCGACTTTGCGCAAGAGCAGCACGGTCCGGCAGCCTTCGGGCAGCTGCGCAATGGCGACCTCGAGGCGCTGCAGCTCCTGTCGGGCCATCACCTGCTGCACCACGCCTGGCGCGGGTGAGGCGGCCAACTCAACGGGAGCGGTCGCCGGAGCGATGGGGGCGATGCGGCGCCGCTTGAGCCGATTGAACGCCAGCCGCCGGGCCGTGGTAAAGAGGAGCGCTTCCGGCTTTTGCGCCTCCTCGCGTTCGATCGTGGGATAAACCCGCAGATACGCATCATGCGCCACGTCCTCTGCCTCCGTTTCGCTGCCGAGAAGGCGGCGCAGATGCCGACGCAGCGGCGTCACCGTCGCTCGGTAAAGGCTGGCGAAGTCAGTCGGAGGTTGAGGATCAGGCATGAGCGAAGCTCGGCGGTCAGGTGCTACCGAGCCCTTCCTGACGTGACAATCCTGCCGGCGAAATCCGCCATCGGACGGCTGCGGGTTTTTTCGAGGGCATTCGGATGACGAGCCCCTTTGCGCCGGACTCGGCGACTGAAGTGAGGTGGACGCTGAAGGTCGGCACGGCCGGCTCCAGCTGGCCCCGGCGGCCGCCCGGCGACCGTCGGGCGAGCTCGGCGGAGCTCTCCTCGGTTGGACTAAGAGACCAAACGCCAGGGGGAGCAGGTGTTTATGGCGAGTCAGTTTTGAACCGGGTGGGACGCGGTCGCTGTGCACAAGGCGGCGGTGCATCGAGGGACAGCGCGGTAACAGAGCCGTTACCAATTTCGCCCTGCGCGAGAGGCGGGATTGGATGAGTTGCCGCCTCGGCGTCGGCTGGACGTGCAACCTGCGCAGACACGCCACCGCCGTTCATCCCCAACCCTCCCCATGAACATGCGAGCATCCTCCGCTCCCGCCGCCCGGACGCGGCTCCGGGCCCTGTTGCTGTCACTTGTCGGCGGACTGGCGATTTCCACCAGTCTTCCTTTGGCCGGCCAGACCCCGACGCTGGTGGATTCCAATCTGCAGGTGCGCACGGTCGTCTCCGGATTGGTCACGCCCACCACGATGGCGTTCCTCGCGCCGGGCGACTTTCTGGTCTTGGAGAAAAACACCGGCCGGGTGCAGCGCGTTGTTAACGGCACCGTTCAGGCCACCGTGCTGGACCTGGCGGTGAATTCCGCTTCGGAGCGGGGGCTGCTCGGCATCGCGCTCCACCCGCAGTTCCCGGCGACGCCGTACGTCTATCTCTACTGGACCGAGAGTAGCACAGGTATGGATACCAACGTGCTGGGTGACACCTCGCTGCTGGGCAACCGGGTCGATCGGTTCGCCTGGAACGGCTGGATCTTGACCTGGGATCGCACGATCCAGCGTATTCGAGCGCTGCAGGAGGACGCCGGCCAGCCGCCGCGGGGCAATCACGATGGCGGCGTGCTGGCCTTCGGGCCTGACGGCAAACTGTACGTGTACATTGGCGATCTGGGCCGTCGTGGGCAGATGCAGAATTTGCCGGACGGCCCGGCGGCGGCGGGCAACCAGCCCGACGACCAGTTCGGCGGGCCCGAGCCGGACAACGCGCATCTGTCGGGTGTGATCCTGCGGTTGAACGACGATGGCTCCACGCCCACTGACAACCCATTCTTTGCCGCCGGAGCGTCCCGCGGTGGCGAAGCCGGGGCGAACCTGCAGAAGGTATTCGCTTACGGAGTACGCAACGGGTTCGGCATGGCCTTTGATCCCGTCTCCGGCTCGTTGTGGGATGCGCAGAATGGCGACGACACGTTCACGGAGGTGAACCTCGTCGAGCCGGGTGCGAATCTGGGCTGGGTGCAGGTGATGGGCCCGCTCGCACGGATTCACCAGTTCAAGGAGATCGAAACGTCGCCCTCGTTCTTCGGGCTCCAACAGATCCGCTGGGACCCGAAAAACATCGCGAACAACGCGGCCACCGCATTGCAGCGGATGTTCTGGGTGTACGACGGTGGCGATGAGTTCGGCGCCGAATTGACGGGCGCGGAGGAGGTGCCGGCGGTCATGTCCGCCGGTTCCGCGATCGCACACATCGAACGGGAGGCCAATGGTACGCTGTCGTACTCGCTCTGGGCCACGGGTCCGATCGTGGGCGCGACTCAGGCGCATATTCACCTCGGCGCGTATCAACAGAATGGAGCCGTCGTGGCGTTCCTGTTCGGATTTAATCCCGCGGGTCAGAACTTCCAAGCCGGTGACTTGATCGCGAGCGGCACGATTGCGGACGCGAACGTCATCGCCCGGCCCGGGTTTGATCCGAGCGTGGAAAACCTGGTGCAGCGGATCCGGCAGGGCCGGGCCTACGTCAACCTACATACGCTGGCCCACCCGCCGGGCGAGATTCGTGGGCAGCTGCAGGTGCTCGATCGCGATCCAGTTTCTCACTACAGCGACCCGGAGTTTGCGTGGAAGTACGAGGTCGCCCCGGCAGGGGTCGGGTTCGTCAAGGGGCGCGCGCTGGGCCCGCAGTATGAGAATGACCTCGTGCTCGGCGCCGCGCGCGACTTCCTCGGTAACGGCCAGCTCTTCCGGCTCCAGTTGACCGGCAATCGACGGAAGATCGCGGTGGATGATCCGCGGCTGGAGGATCGGGTCGCCGACAACCTCGCAAAGTTCGACATCACCGAGAGCGAATCGCTGCTCTTCGGCACCGGCTTTGGTGTCGGCACCGACATCGAAACCGGACCCGACGGCAACCTCTACGTCGTGTCGCTGACGCACGGAGCGGTCTATCAGATCTCCCGGCGACCCAAGGGCGGGCGCTAGTCTGGCGCGCTCCGTTCGGTGGCTCCGGTCGACGGACGGAACGCCCTTGGGCGACCGGGGTCGGGTCTCATCATGAAACACAGCACGCAGGACAAGATCGAAGGCCACGGCAAGAACCTGAAGGGCAATCTGAAGGAGAACGTTGGCGCGGCGACAGGTGACCGCGACCTCCAAGCCGAAGGCCGAGCCGACCAGGTGGAAGGCAAGGTCCAGAAGAAGGTCGGCGACGTGAAGAAGGTGTTTGATCGCTAAGCTTTAACCACAGCTTGAGCGCACCGGGGCGGAATGACTTCCGCCCCTTTTTTGCGCCTGCGACCAGCGACGCAGATTCCCACGCGCGCGGACCGGGTCAGCACCCGCCCGCCCATCGGTTTTGCGCCCGAGGGGGAGGCCGGGGGACTTCCGTTCAATTCGGGCCAACTGATCCGTGTGCCGCAGGTCACGTCACGAGAAACTGGAGACAACAACCCATCCGTCACATGAAACCCAACCGAACCCTTCGACTTACACTGATCACCGTTCTCGCGAGCTCCGGTGTCGTTCTTGCCCAAGACGAACGCCCGCGGTTGCCCGAGCCGAAAAACGCCACGGCCAAGGCGATGGAGCCCGCTCGCCCGACCACGTCCGCGCTCGAGCGGGCTTGGCCGAACCAGGCGATCCCGAGCAGCGCGATGCCGCGCCTGGCGACGTCCGACGAGGTCGCCGGTTGGGAAGTTCACTCGCGCGACGGGAAGGAGGTCGGGACGTTGTCCGACTTCGCCATTGACGTGAATAGCGGCAAAATTGCCTACGCGATCGTCAAACGCGCTGGCGTGCTTGGAGTCGGGGGAGGAACTCACGCGGTGCCCTTCAATGGGATCGATGTGGGAAGCCTAGAAGAGCGAACCCTTACGTTGAAAATCGACGAGGAGCAGTGGTCCGAGGCGCCCGAGTTCGACGAGGATGAACTTGACCAGCTGGCGGGCACTGAAGAGCGCCGACGTTTGCACGCCTTCTATGCGGGATCGCAAACGCGTGATGCGTCGTCCCAGTCTCAGATGAATCAACCCCACGACATCGGCGAGCCGCAGTTGCGACTCGCGAGCGAGTTGAAGGAGGCCGAGTTGCATCACCAGGACACCAAAGTGGGCGAGGGCGATGCCGTCCTCGTGAACCTGATGGACGGCGAAGCGTTCTTGCGGATCGGACCGGACGCATCGGTGGTCGGCACGAATGAAGCCCTGGTGCTCACATTCAAACAGCTTCGCGTGGACGCGGAGGATGATGATCGCCTGCAAACCACGCTCTCGCTCCAGGACCTCCAGCGCGGCCGTCCGGGTTTGGAAAGGACGCGAGCCGCGGAGTAGTGGAAAAGGTATGACAAAAAAGAGCGGCCCTCGAGCCGCTCTTTTTTTCTGCTGAATGGGCTTACTCCGCTGCCACGACCATTAAGTCGCGGACTTCACGATCCTGAGCAGCCTCTCGTGCGACCTCGACAATGTGCCGGCGCTTTTCTTCGGAGTGGATCTGGCCGGTCAGTACGATGGCCTCGTCAGAGGACATCACCGTAATCTGGTCGGCCACGTCGCGGGTCTGCTCGCTGCTGGCCAACGCCTGTTCCACGGCGATCACGTCTTCGCCGGTCGTCGCCACTTCGACGTCGCTGCCGGGTACCGCGGCCACCGCCACGGGCTCAATCGTGTTCGCCGGATCGTTGGCGGCTACATCGGCCGGAGCAACCTGACCCTTCGTCGTACCGCCGTCGGTCTCCGTTGCGCGCGAGGCCAGAGTGTCCGATCCCGCGATGGTCGCCCCTGCTGGTTCATCGCTGGCGACCGGCAACGTGACGACCACACGGTCGTTCGCGCGATCAAACGTCACTTGGCGGGCGTCGATGGCGACAAGGTCGTCCGCGCCTTCGGCCGCCACCATCAGGCTGATCCCATTGATTGGGGCGGACGCGCTCGTGGTGGAGTCGCCAAACGTCTGGGAGAGATCGACGTCGCGGAGCGTGCCCACGGTCTCCTGGTTCTGGTCGACGACGGTTTTTCCGATCATCGTCGAGAGAGTGACATGCTGCCGCAATTCGCTTTCAGCGACTGCGTGAATCGAAGCGCCCGTGTGTTCGGACGCGGAGGTTTGTGCGAAGACGCCGCTAGTCGCGAGCAGGCCCGCGGCGGCAAAGGTCGGAAGGGTGATGCGTTTCATGTTAAGGAGCGCCAAGAGGCGTGTGGTTCAGCCATGTTGAGCGCACAGGACGTGCCATGGACCCTTTCCCCTCGGGCCGCAGCTCGCATGCGGGGACGGAGCCTGCAAGACGCCGGAGCACGACGAGCCAAGAACGGCGACGTGCAAGATCGGCGGCGCGAGCCGTGACACGGGGTTCGGGTGGGTCATTACAAAGAAAGTTTCGTCGGCACGGCCGCGGGTTTGAGGCCCCGATTTGAGGGGTATCAAGGGTGTTCACGCTGCGCATCAGCACGCCGATGCCGGTCCTGCAGCGGGTTGCGTCACCCGAGCGTGTGGCTCTGCAGCACGTTTGTACCGTGCGCGAGCCTCGGCGCCGTTTGTCGCCGCCATCGGAGTTGGGTTGGGCTTCCGTTGGCGCAGGCGAAAAGATAGTCTCAGGGCAACGAAAGGACGCCCCATGCAAACGTTTAAAACCTTCCTCACGGCAGCGCTAATCGCGGCGATGCTGGCGACGCTGCTCGCCGCCGTCCCGCTGCTCTTCGATTCCGTGTTCATCCTCTGGATTGTATCCATGATCGTATTACTCGCGGTCACGGAGTATGTCCGGAACCGTCATCACCTGCCGCCCTATTGAAGGCGCAGGGTCGCCCGGTCCGGCCGGTGTAGCCGATTGTGGACTACGCCGGCCGGGCTGGGATGAGCCTCGAGCGTTTTCGTGCGGCAGCCGGCCGGCTTAGCCCCGGCCAGGCGGGTTGATCAGGTTTCCGCTGATGCGGAAAACCTGAAGCAACTGCTTTTCAGCCACTTCTCCAGAACCGAGGGGCGGCGGTGCAGTCCATGCGCGGGTATGAAGACCCTCTTCTCAACCCCTCGCGCCGCCGGCCCTCTGGTACGTCTGGCGCTCGTTGGTGGTGGCCTCGCCTTGCTGGCGGGTTGCGCCACTGAACCTGCTTCCCGTGTTGTCTCCGCGCCGCCGCCTCCGCCGCCGGGCCAGGCGCAGGCTGTGGTGGTTCCTTCCGGTGGCACTGCCGCAGTCACGACCACGCAGAGTGTGCCGGCGGGTGCCGTCGTGGTGACCCAAGCGCCGCCGGCCGCGCAGCAGGAGCCGGTGCTCGAGCGGCCGTCTTCGCGCCATGTCTGGATCCCGGGATACTGGACGTACCGGGATAGTCGCTACGTGTGGATTTCCGGACGCTGGGAGCTGCCGCCGCGCGATGGCTCGGTGTGGGTTGCGCCGCGCTGGGTTCCGGAAGGCGGCGCCTACCGTTTTTACGAGGGCTACTGGGAATAAGGTGCCCGCGTGGGGTTCGGGGTCGGCCAGTCCGACCCCGGATTGCGGAAGTATTTGATGCCGATTGCCGCCGTTATCAGGCGAAACCTGAGAGTGGCTTCGGAGCACTGGCTTGGAGCGAACCGACTGGGGAGAGATTGGACAGTGAGGGCAGCGCTTGGCGTTTCGCCGAAGCGTCCGACACGGCCAGCAAGCCCTTTAACCTTCCTTCCGATGTCCTTTCATCTCCCATCCAGCACCGGCCTTACCGATGAGGAGGCCGCCGATTTTGGTGAACTCTTCGCTCAAGCAGTCGACCTCGCCCGGCGTGACGGCCATGCGTCGGTCGCGATTCTCCAGGAGTCTCTTGGCGTCAGCTATTGCCGCGCTGTTCGCGTGCACGACGCGTTGCAACGGCTGGGCGTGATTCCGCCTGAGATCCGTCCACGCACGCGCGCCGCCACTTGGGCAGCGGCGCCGGCCACGTGACTTACGCCGCCGCGGCGCGGCGGGATTGGTTGCGGGCGAGCGCTCGGGTCAGTGCCACTGCCAGGTCCGCGGGTCGGGTGGGTTTGCTCAAATAGTCGTCCATCCCGGCCGCGAGGCATTGCTCGCGATCGCCTTCCATCGCATTTGCGGTCAGGGCGACGATGTAGAGATGTCCATGCGCGCCCGTGCGGATGCGGCACGTGGTTTCGTAACCGTCCATCTCCGGCATCTGGCAGTCCATCAGCACCACGTCGTAGCGATTTCGCTCGATGGCCTCGAGGACCTCGAAGCCGTTGCCGACCACATCGGCCGCGAAACCGAGTTTCTCGAGCTGCAGCCGAATGACGCGCTGATTGACGGCGTTGTCTTCGGCCACCAGGACGCGGCCGCGGATCACCGTCTCTCCGCTGCCGCCGCGCGGCCGTTGCGTGTCCCGGGTCGAAACGACGGCGGGGTCCAGGACCGGCGGGAGCGTGCCGATCGTGCGTCGAATCGCGTGGAGGAGTTCCGAGGCGCGTATCGGTTTGTTCACCACCGTGGTGATACCGAGCTGCTGCAGCTCACCGGGCGGGAAACGCCGGTCCATCGCGGTGAACAACAGGAAAGGCACATCGCCCAGTTCCGGATCCTGACGGATCTGGCGGGCCAGCGTCAGCCCGTCCATTTGCGGCATCTGGTAATCCGAGATCACGAGCCGGAACGGATCGCCATCCGCCGCAGCCTGCCGCAACCAGACCATCGCCAGACGCGCCTCGGCGACGACCTCGGCGCGCAACCCCCACGCGCGGGCATAGTGCGAGATGATCCGCCGGTTGGCGGCGGTGTCGTCAACGGCGAGCACGCGCAGACCGGCCAAGTCGTCAAGTGGCGCCAGCGGCTCCGCGCCGCCCATCTCCGTGGATTTCCGGAAGGGTACAGTGAACCAGAACGTGGATCCGACACCCAGCCGGCTCTGTACGCCGATCGTGCCGTGCATCAGCTCGACAATCTGTTTGGCGATCGCGAGTCCGAGCCCAGTGCCACCGAACTTGCGGGTGGTTGAAGCATCCGCCTGGCTGAATGGGCGGAAGAGTTTCTGCACCACATCCGGTGCGATCCCCACCCCCGTGTCGCTGACTTCGAATCGGAGCATGGCCTCGGTCGGCGATTCCTCGAGCACCGTGGCGTGCAACACGACTTCGCCGCGCTCCGTGAACTTGAGGGCGTTGCCGAGAAGATTGAGCAACACCTGACGCAGTCGACCGGGGTCGCCGGAGAGATAGCGCGGCACTTCCGGCGCGATGAAGGCGATGATCTCCAGGCCCTTGGCGCTGGCCTTCGGCGCGAGCAACTCGAGTGCGCCCTCGACAGTGTCGTGCGGCGAGAAATCAACGGTCTCGAAATGAAGCTTGCCGGCCTCGATCTTGGAAAAGTCGAGAATGTCGTTGAGGACCGTCAGCAGCGAATCGGCGCTCGAACGGATCGTCTCGGCGAATTCACGCTGCTCCGCATCGAGGCCGGTTTCGAGCAACAGGTTGCTCATGCCGATCACGCCGTTCATCGGCGTGCGGATCTCGTGGCTCATGTTCGCGAGGAAGGAGCTCTTCATCCGGGTGTTCGCCTCGGCTTCATCGCGGGCGCGGGTCAGCTCTTCCTCGATCTGCTTGCGCTTGCTGATGTCGCGCACGATGCCGAGCAGGCCGGCCGGCTCGCCTCCATCGCGGATCAGGCGGGCGCTTGTCTCCGTCCAGACAATACGGTTGTCGCGCGTCCGGAGATGACTCTGGAACGTGACGGTGCCGTCGGGCTGCGTCTGCAGGCGGTGCCAGAGATCGGTGTTCTCCTGGTCCGGCGTGAGCAGATCGCGCAGGTACATGGCCTGCGCCTCCTCCTGCGTGTAGCCGGTGATGTGTTCACCCGCCGGGTTGAAGGAGGTGAAGCGTCCGGTTTTGTCGGTCGTGAAGATGAAGTCGCTGGCGTTTTCAATGATGTCGCGATGCCGCGCCTCCAGGTTCGCCTCCTTCGCCACCTGGGCGCGGATCTGTGCGGTCTGCCGGCGGACCCGGCGCCGCAGCGAAATCAGCCACGTGAAACCCGCTGCGATGAAGACGCAGAGCGTCGCCGTGATTTGCAGCGCGCGTTCCGGCGACCACCAGCCGGGGCGCTGCAGAACGGTGATGTCGTCCAATGAACGCAACTGCAGGCGGAAGTCGCGCGCGCGCCGGCGCTCGTCATTCAGAACCTGATAGATCCCGGTGAGCTGAAGCTCCGTTCCGGGTTCCCAGTCCGGCAGCGCCGTGTTGTCGGGCGTGTTCGCCAGCACAGCCGCGAACACGCGCTCGCCCGCCTCGAGCAGCAGGTGCAGCCCCCCGCCTTGCGCCGTGGCGCTGATCAGATGGCCGCGCAGGCTGACGAGGCAGTTTTCCAGCGTATCCACCACCGTTGAGGTCTCCGAGAGCGCGATGGGGTCGGGTGGATTTGCGTGCGACACGAGCTGCACGTGCGCTTCCCGCAGGACCACCCGGCGCGCATCCAGCCCGGGCAATCCCGTGGCTTCGATGAGGTCGCCGATCCTGAGATTGTTGTCCCGGTCGGTCAGGACCAGCAGGCCGTCGGTGCCATCCTGCACGAGGACGAACCGGCCGTTCTCCCGGTGTGTCACGACGCCGCGAATACGCGCCCAGTGGTTCTCCTGCGTCTTGGCGTTGAATTGCCGGAGCGAGTGAATCGGGCGGAGGGGAACCTTGGAGGGATCGGCCAGCCGCCCCTGCTCCACGTGCACGTCTTCTTCGCTCGAGACGAAGAGCTCAATGCCTGTCAGCTGCCGCTGCTCGTCCGCGACGGCCTGACAGACGCCACGGAAAGACGCGATGGATCCTTCCAGGGCCAGCCATTGCAGGTCGGCCTTGATGACAACGGTAAACTCACCGGTCGGGGTTCGCACCAGCAGCCGCGTGAACGCGTCGTCGCTCACGGCCCGGCTGACATAACCGCGCAATTCGAGCCGCTCGCCTTCCTCCTGCCCCGTCATCGCCTGCTCGAGGCTGACGGTTTTGGGTTCCGGAGGAATGGCGTTGCCCCAGATCGAAACGGTCTCGGCGCGGACCGCGGGGGCGTAGCGTCCGATTGTCGTCACTCCGCGGATACGCGCGCCGGCACCGTCCTTCAAATCCTCGTGATCGTGTGGCCCCAGTTCCACCCGGACGGTGCCGCTTGCGTCCGCGAGAAAGAGGAAGCCGCTCATGGACCGTGGCCGCATGATCGTGCCAATCAGCTCCACCGGTCGGCCGGCCACGGCTTCTTCCGCGGGCAGGGTCAGCACCTGTTCCGCCACGCGCAGGGTCGCGGCTGAATCGATCGCCGAACGCACCATGGAAGCGACGCTGGCGGAGGCGGGGCGGACCAGCGCGTCCTGCAAGGTCCATTCCGCTGTCGTGGTCGACGAGCGACCCAAGGCTTCCACCACGTCACCGATGCGTAACGGCAACGCCTGGCCAGTGTACACCAGCACTTGACCCGTGCCGTCACGCAGCATCAGGGATTCGCGAGGATTGTAGGACCGAACGACGCCGGCGATGCGCGTTGAGGTGGCGCGAGTCTCGGCGAGTTCCGGCAGCGATTCGATCGAGGCAACCGGCTGGTTGAACCGCTGATCGGTGGACAGGCTGCCGATTCGTTCGATCTGCTCGGGTTCACTCACCCACAGGTCGACCTGCAGGCGCGCGGTCCGCGTCTGGTGCTTCGGGCTGTAAAGGCCTGTTACCCGCACCACGTCGCCGGCTTCGAGCGGCAGCAATTTCGGTTGCTCGGACCAGTGGTAAAGACGGATCTGCGTATTCTCCGCCACCAACTCGATCGCCAGGTGCTCCGCGTCGGCCAGATACTGGCGGTTAACGATCGCCTCGAGGGTGACCAGGCGCAGTTTGAGCGGCTCGAAATTGGCGACGCGGCCTTTGGCCTCCACCGCGGTGATGGGTGGGCCGCTCTCCATTCGTGTAAACGTCACCGTGCCGGCTTCCAAGCCGCGGGATGGAGTCACCGTACCCGTCAGCCGAACCCGGTCGCCCTGGCGAAGCTTCAATCCGCGGGCGCACGGAATGTAACCGGGTTCGCCGTTGACCTCGCCCCAGAGCAGACCCCAGCCCGGATCGTAGTAGTAAACCAATACGTCCAACTCGAGAGGGCGGGCGGTTTCACGAAGATCGTTCGCCCAAAAGTCCTTGAGCGATGTGATCGGTGCCCGTGCGGCGCCTTCTCGTGCCGCGCTTTCTCCGCCACCCAACAGGGATGCGCAGCCAAGCAGCAGGAGCCAGCGCTGCCGAAGACGGCGCGTGGCTCGCAGCCTGAAAACCGGGAACGAATGAGATGACGACACAGCGGTACAGGCGGGCAATCGGCGCAACTTGCCGAAAATGAAGCTGCCGTCCGGCGTTTTTGGACGCGTCGCAGCATTGCTTTTTACTGCGTAAGCTGCTCTCGCGCAGTGGCTACGTCGTTCCGCAATGAACGGAATCGATAGCGTCGTCCGTCACCGCTGGCCGACCCGGTGCCAGAGACGCTAGACGGGCGGCTGGGCGGGTCGTGGTCCCACACCGGTAATCACCCGGGCCGCCCGCCTAAACGTCAGGTAGGAATAAACCCAGAGGGTGGCGACGGACAGCTTGTTACGCAGACCGACGAGAAACATCAGGTGCACAAATAGCCACGCCAACCACGCGAGGAACCCGTTGAAGCGGAGCTTCCCGATGGCGGCCACTGCGGCCGAGCGCCCGATCGTGGCCATGCTGCCTTTGTCCCGGTACTTGAAGGCGGGTCGTGGCGGTGGCGGCCGTCCCTCGCGCTGGGCCTCCAGTTCGCTGTTGAGCAGCTTCGCCGCGAACGTGCCCATTTGGAGGGCCGCGGGTGCCACTCCGGGAACGACCACCCCGTTGGCGTCCTTCAGCTTCACGATATCGCCCAAGGCAAAAACTTCGGGGTGCCCGGGCAGGCTGAGATCGGGCGCCACCGCCACCCGGCCCGCACGATCGGTTTCGGCACCCAGCTGCGCGGTGAGCGGGCTGGCAGCCACCCCGGCAGCCCAGAAGATGTTGGCGGCGCGGATCCTTTCGCCTCCGACTTGGATCTCGTTCTCCGCGACGCTTTCCACTTTCACGCCCACGCGGACCTCGACGCCAAGTTTCTTGAGCTGACGCTCTGCACTGGCGGAGGACTCGGGCGGGAAGGGCGGCAGAACCCGCGGCGCCGCGTCGAGCAGGAGCACCCGCGCTCGCGCCGGGTCGATGTGCGAGAAGTCGTGCTTCAAGACGGTGCGCGCCAGCTCTGAACAGGCCCCCGCCAACTCCACTCCGGTGGGGCCGGCCCCGACGACGACGATCGTCATCAGCTCGCGTTTCCGGTCTTCGTTCGGCTCCGTCTCGGCACACTCAAAGGTCATCAGCAGCCGGCGCCGGATTTCCAGGGCGTCATCGAGCGTTTTCAGGCCCGGCGCATGGTGTGCCCACGCGTCGTTGCCAAAGTAACTTGTCCGGCCGCCGACCGCCACAATGAGGTGGTCGTACGCCGTCTCTCCGCGGTCGGTCTTCACCCGGCGTTGCCCCACGTCGATCCCGGTGACCTCGGCCATGAGGACGGTGACGTGCGGGCAGTTTCGCACGAGCATTCGAATCGGCTGGGCGATATCGGGCGCCGACAGGCCCGCGGTCGCCACCTGATAGAGCAACGGCTGGAAGAGGTGGTGGTTCTGGCGGTCGATCAGGGTGACCCGCGCCAGTCTCGGGCTGATGGTGCGGCAGAACTTCAGGCCCGCAAATCCTCCGCCGAGCACCACAATGTGGGGCCGAGCGTCGGCGGTCGGAGACGTCGGCACTCCCGCGACAGTCACGGCCGGGGCTCCAAGGTCGAGCTGGCCGAACGCCGCGGCCGGAGCTTCCAGGCGATCACGAGGCAGATCGCGGAGATGACGAGAAGCAACAGGCTCGCCACGCCCCACAAGGTGAGGCCGATCAGCGCGAGCGCGCCGCACGCCAGCGCAACGAAGGTCAACACGTGCCGCATGGGGCCATCGACCGCCTTCGCGCCGGGCGGTGCCGCGGATCCGTCTCTTTAGCCTCAGACTTCGCGAGTTAGCGCGGGTGTTGTGCCCAGGCCTGAGTCGGAAAGCAGCCCGAGCAATTCATTCACGGCGCGCATCGCGTCCCGGCAGGCCATGGCGCAGAGCCGGCAGTGATCGTGCGCCGGCGCGTGACGGTCGCACTCGTCCCGGCACAACTGGCAGGCCGTGACGCAGGCCGCCAGCAGCGGACGCAGCAGCGTTGCATCGGCTTCGCGGTGCCGCAGCACCGAGCGGCCCGCCAGCGCGCAAATGTCGGCGCACTCCAGAGTGAGGCGGATGCAGCGGCGCAGGGAGGAGGCGTCCTCGCTCAGGCAGGCGTCCGCGCAAATCGTGCACGCGGAGGCGCAGTGCTCGAGCTGTCGGGCCGCGGTCGCGCGGCCAGGCGCGAGCCGGCCGCCGTGCTCCGGATGGCTTTTGAGCAACGCTTCGTACGCTCTCATAGGACGTTGGCCGAAAACCCGCGGCCCTCCGGGTGCGAAGGTCGGGCCCGACGCCCCACCTCCACGCTCATTATGGCCGAGTTGCGCTTCCCGCCAATGGGGCGCGCTCCGCCCCGGGTGACCGGGTCTGACTCCGACGACGTGCGCGTACCTAGCCGGCCGCGGTGGCGCGGGTGTCCTCCGCCGCGTGCTCGCAGTCACGAATTCTTCGATACAGAGTCGACTTGTCGACGCCGAGGATCTGCGCGGCCTGGCGGTAGTTGCCGACCCGCGCGAGCACTTCGCGGATGTGGGCTTCCTCGAGTTCCTCCAGCGTCACGAACTCTCCAACCTGCGGCACGGGCGCCCGACCGTTGCGCGGATCGAGCAGGAGGTCGGTACGATCGATCAACTCGCCGCGGCACAGAATGGCTGCGCGTTCGATCGTGTTGCGGAGTTCGCGCAAGTTGCCCGGCCAGCAATGGCTCTGCAGCATCGTCTGCGCGGCTGCGGTGAACCCGGTCGGGCCCCGCCCCGTGCGGGCACGCAGTTGCGCGAGGAACGCGCGCGCACAAGGCAGAATGTCCTCGGCACGGCGGCGCAGCGGGGGCACACGCAGCGCCACCACGTTGAGCCGGTAATAAAGGTCTTCCCGAAACCGGCCGGCGGCGACTTCCTGCGCCAGGTTCTGGTGCGTGGCGGCGATGACGCGGATGTCGACGCGTCGCGTTTCACAATCGCCGACGCGTTCAAATTCCCGGTCCTGCAGCAAGCGCAGCAGTTTGGGCTGCAATTCGAGCGGCAGGTCTCCGACCTCGTCGAGAAACAGCGTGCCGCCGTCAGCGGCGCCCACACGGCCTACCGTATCCATCACCGCGCCAGTGAACGCGCCTTTGACGTGCCCGAACAGCTGGCTTTCGAGGAGTTGGGGATGCAGGCACGGGCAGTGCACGGTCACCCAGGCACCGGATTTGCGTCGGCTGCGTTGATGAATCGCGGCGGCGAGTGCCGATTTCCCCGTACCGCTCTCGCCCAGCAGGAGCACGGAAGCATCGGATTCCGCCGCTCGCCAGGCGACGTTCAGCAGACGGTTTACCGATGGGTTTCGCGTCTCGATGATCGGCCCCTCGGCGGGGCCTGGCAACGGCTCGCGACGCGGCGGATGACGATTCACTTGCGCGCCGCCACGCAGAGCCACTTCCAACGCGCGGACGGCGAACGGTTTTACCAAACAGGCGCGAGCACCGGCCTCGTGCAGCCGCGGCACCGCGGTCGCATCCCGCGTGAGCACGATCGCCGGACGATCAAATGCATTGGTTTGTGCGAGAATCTCCGCGGCGGCTTCACCGGTCGTTTCCCAATCCAGCACCACCACGTCACAGCCGCCTCGGGTGAGTTGCCGGCGAACCTCTTCCGGAGAAAGCACCCGGTGCGTCGTGAAGCCGCGTCCCCTCAATCGCGGACTCAACGGCACCGCGCTCGGCTCATCACAACCCACGAGTAAGATCTTCATCGGCTTCGCTGCTCGCAGCTTACTCAGGAACAGGCGCAGGTGCCATCGGGCGGCCGGCGGTCTGCTGCTTCGGGAAGTTCGAACCCGCATGGTCAGGCTGCCGGCGCGGCCGCAGTGCGGCTCATCTTGCGACTCTCGCGCGGCGAAGCGCTGCATTCTGCAGCGGATCCGGAAAAACGACGGCGTAGTAAGCCAGCCATTACTTCCGCCCCCTCACGGAATTAAGAAGGCGCGCGCGGCATGGCGCAGCGTCGGCTTCTGCAGCTCACACCTTCGCTGCACGCCATTTCATCCACCGGGGCGGGCCCGGGTGCGCGAAAACAACCTCACCTTTATGACTGAACGAGCCTTGATCACCGGCGGAGCGGGTTTCATCGGTTCGCATGTTGCCGACGAGCTGCTCCGTCAGGGCTACCGCGTGCGCGCCCTCGACTGCCTCGACCCCCAAGTGCACGGGAGTGACGCGCGCCGACCGGAATACCTTGATCCTGAAGTTGAGCTGGTCGTGGGCGATGTGCGCGACCGCCAGCAGCTGCGGGACGCTCTGCGCGGTGTGGATGCCGTGGTTCACCTCGCCGCCAAGGTGGGCGTGGGACAGAGCATGTATCAGATTGTTGATTACACCAGCGTCAACAATGAGGGCACGGCCACGCTGCTGGAGGCCCTGATCGAGCGGCCTGTGGAGCGGCTCGTGGTGGCATCCAGCATGAGCATCTACGGCGAGGGGCTTTACCGTGACCCGGCCGGCCGTCTGGTGGGAGGCGCCGATCGCCCGCGCGAGCAGCTGGAGCGGCACGATTGGGAGCTCAGTGACCCGGAGGGCGGACGTCTCAGCCCGGTGGCCACACCGGAGAGCAAGTCGCCCGCGCTGACGTCGATCTACGCCTTGTCGAAGTACGACCAGGAACGCATGTGCCTGCTGACCGGTCGCGCTTACCGCATCCCGACCGTGGCGCTGCGTTTCTTCAACGTATACGGGCCGCGGCAGGCTCTCGGCAACCCGTACACCGGCGTGCTGGCGATCTTCGCCTCACGCCTGCTGAACCGGAAGGCGCCGCTGATCTTCGAGGATGGTTATCAGCAGCGCGATTTTGTGAACGTCGCCGACATTGCGCAGGCCTGCCGGCTCGCGCTCAAGCAGCCCCAGGCGCCGGATCACGCGTTCAACGTGGGCGGCGGTCAGAGCTACACGATCCGTGAAATCGCCACTCGGATGGCGGCGGTCATGGAGTGCCCGGACATTCCCCCGGAAATCACCGGCCGTTACCGGGTCGGCGACATCCGGCATTGTTTCGCGGACATCTCGCTTGCGCGGGAGAAGCTCGGCTACGAGCCGAAGATCACGCTGGAGCAAGGGTTGCTGGAGTTGGCGGAATGGTTGGAAGGCCAGGAAGCGGTGGATCGCGCGGACGAGGCGCGTCGTGAACTGGCGCTGCGAGGACTCACCGTCTGACCCGTGCGGACTAACATGACCCAAACGCTCTCCACCGCTCACGCGCCCCTGCAGACCGCGACGTATCGCGCCGCGGTTGTGGTCGCGCCGGGCCAGGTTGAACTGCAGTCGCGTCCGAAACCGGAGGTTGGTCCAAACCAGGTGCGGGTGCGCCTGGAGGGCTGCGGGGTGTGCGGCTCCAACCAGCCGGTTTGGGAAGGCCGCCCGTGGTTCAACTACCCGCTCGAAGCCGGCGCGCCCGGGCACGAGGGCTGGGGTGTCGTTGACGAGATAGGAGAGAGTGTCACGACGGTGCAACCTGGCCAGCGGGTGGCGGTGCTGTCGTACCACGCGTTCGCCGAATACGATGTCGCGGAAGCGAGCAACGTCGTGCCGCTGCCGCCGGCCTTGGACGGCCAGCCGTTCCCCGGGGAGGCGCTGGGCTGTGCGATGAACGTGTTCCGCCGCTCCGACATCCAGCCACATCACACCATTGCGGTCGTGGGAGTCGGTTTCCTCGGCGCCGTGCTGATCAACCTGGCGGCAAAAACCGGCGCCCGCACGATCGCGATCACGCGGAGGCCGTTCGCACTCGAGGTGGCCAGACGTATGGGAGCATCCGATACAGTGGAGCTCACCGACGATGTCGGCTCGGTGGTACAGGCGGTCCGCGACCTGACGGCTGGCCGCGGGTGCGAGCGGGTCATTGAAGCCACCGGGTTGCAAGGCCCGCTTGACGTCGCCGGCGAGATCACGGCCGAGCGCGGCCGCCTCGTGATTGCCGGTTTCCATCAGGATGGACCACGCCAGATCAACCTGCAGTCCTGGAATTGGCGCGGCATCGACGTGATCAACGCGCATGAACGCGATCCCAGGATGTATTCCGAGGGCATGGCCCTCGCCGTCGCCGCGGTGGCCGAGGGGCGTCTGGATCCCTCGCCCTTGTACACCCATCGGTTCTCCTTGGAGCAGGCGGCGCAAGCGCTCGACTGCCTGCGCCAGCGGCCGGCGGATTTCCTGAAGGCCCTCGTGATGTGTCCGTGAACGTTTCTCTGAATGCGATGCCGGCGTCCGAGCCGGAGCGACCCGCCGCCGATTGGCCCGAGGGACCGCGGCCGCGCCGGGTCCTCATGACCGCGGACACGGTGGGTGGAGTGTGGACGTACGCGATGGAGCTCTGCCGCGGGCTTGGGCCTCACGGCGTGGAGGTGACACTTGCAGCGATGGGCGATCCCGTGTCGGACGCCCAGCAGGCGGAGGTGGCGCACTTGGGCCATGTGCATCTGGAGAGTCTGGTCGGGAAGCTGGAGTGGATGGACGAACCGCAGGCTGACGTGGAACGGGCCGCCGAGTGGCTGCTGGCGCTGGCCCACCGCGACCAGCCTGATTTGGTGCACCTCAATAGCTACGCCCATGCCGCGCTGCCTTGGGGCGTCCCTGTCATCGTGGTGGCGCATTCGTGCGTGTTCACGTGGTGGAAGGCCGTGTTGGGCGGTGAGCCTCCGTCAGGATTTAATGGATACGCCCGCTCCCTGCGGGCGGGCGTGAGGGCCGCCGACCGCCTCGTGGCGCCGAGCCGGGCCTTTTTGGAGGCGTTTTGTGAGGCGCACGGGTTCCATCCTCGCGCCGAGGTGATCTACAATGGCCGTGATGCCTCCGCCTTTCGGCCGGCGGAGAAGCAGCCCTGCTTTCTGAGCGTGGGACGGTTGTGGGATGAGGCGAAGAACGCCGCTGCGCTTGCCCGGGTGGCTCCGGACCTGCCGTGGCCGGTGCGGGTCGCCGGCAGCGCGTTGTCGCCGGATGGGCAGGCGCCGGATTTGCGCAATGTCGAGCTGCTCGGACGTTGTCCGCCGGAGCGCGTGGCGCAGTTAATGGCCGAGGCGGCGGTTTATGTGCTGCCGGCGCGGTACGAGCCGTTCGGCCTCTCCATTCTTGAAGCCGCGCTGAGTGGTTGCGCCTTGGTGCTCGGCGACATTCCCACCCTGCGTGAGGTGTGGGGAGATGCGGCGGTGTATGTGTCGCCTGGAGACATCGATGCCCTGCGCGAGCGGCTGACGTGGCTGGCGCACGATGCCACGGCACGCGTTGCCCTTGGAGTCCGGGCGAGGGAACGCGCTGGCTGTTTTGGCGTCGATGCCATGACAAGGCGCTATCTCGAGATCTACCGCGATGTGCTGGCGCCTTCTGCTTCCGGTGTCGCTCCCGACGCGGTTTTCGCGACATGAAAATTCGTCTATTCTATCACTCGGTGGTCTCCGATTGGAACCACGGTAATGCACACTTCCTGCGCGGGGTGGCGACGGAGCTGATGGAGCGCGGCCATGACGTCCGGATCTTTGAACCCGCCGACGCGTGGAGTGTGCAGAACCTGGTGGAGGAACACGGTCGCGCGCCGATCACCGCCTTTCGTCGCGCCTTCCCGCACCTGAAGTATCGCCGCTACGATCCGGCGACGGTCGACGTCGAGCGTGCGGTTAAGCGGGCCGACGTGGTGATCGTGCACGAGTGGACGGAGCCGGCGTTGGTGCAGCGCATCACGGCAGCGCGGCAGCGGTACCCCTTCGTCCTGCTCTTTCACGACACGCATCATCGCCTGGTGACCGCGCGGGAATCGATGCCGGCGCATGATTTTAATGCCTTCGACGGTGTGCTCGCTTACGGAAACGTCCTGCGGGATCTGTACCTGAAGCAGGAGCTGGTGCGGCGCGCCTGGACCTGGCATGAGGCGGCGGATACACGACTCTTCCATCCGCAGAGCGGGGAACCGAACGAAGGCGATCTGGTGTGGGTCGGCAATTGGGGAGACGACGAACGGACGGAGGAGTTGAAGGAATTCCTCATCGAGCCGGTGCGGGAGCTCGGTTTGAAGGCGCGGATCTACGGCGTGCGTTACCCGGAAAGTGCGCGGCGGGCGCTCGCGGAAGCGGGAATCGAATACGCAGGCTGGTTGCCGAACTTCGAGGTGCCGCGGGTGTTTGCCCGATTCAAGGTCACCGTGCACGTGCCCCGTCGACCGTATGTCGCCGCGTTGCCCGGCATCCCGACGATCCGCCCCTTTGAGGCCTTGGCGTGCGGCATACCGCTGGTGTGTTCACCCTGGCGGGACGCGGAAGGCTTGTTTCACCCGGGCTCCGATTTCCTGGTTGCTCGTGACGGTGCGCAGATGAAACGGCACCTCAAGGACCTCGTGAGTCAGCGCGCGCTGCGCCGGAAGCTGGCGCAGCACGGGTTGTCCACGATTCGGAGCCGACACACCTGCGCCCGCCGCGTCGACGAACTGCTCGCCATCATTGCCGACATCCAGGCGGCGCGCCTGCCGCTGCAACGTCCTGCCCGCGTCCGTCGCGTGGCGGCCTGATCTTCTCATGACCCGTTCATTCGATATCGCGTTCTTCGCCTCCAGCCTGGTCTCCGCGTACTGGAATGGGGCCGCGACCTATTATCGTGGCATCGTCCGGGCCCTCGCGGATCGCGGCCACCGCGTGACGTTTTATGAACCGGATGCCTTTCAGCGCCAGCAGCACCGCGACATGCCTGATCCCGAGTGGGCACGGGTGGTGGTGTATCCAGCCGAGCGCGACGCGGTATTGCGGACGGTTGAATCCGCCCGTGGCGCGGACCTGGTGGTGAAGGCGAGCGGGGTCGGTGCGTTTGATGAGCTGCTCGAGGAGACGGTGCTGGACCTGCAGGGCCCCGGCACCCGGGTCGTATTCTGGGATGTCGACGCGCCGGCGACATTGGATCGGATCGAACAGAATCCGCAGGACCCGTTTCGTCCGCTGGTGCCGCGTTATGATTTTATCCTGACCTACGGCGGCGGCCAGCCTGTGATCGATGCCTACACCGCTTGTGGCGCTCGCGCCTGTGTGCCGATCTACAATGCGCTCGATCCGCACACCCACTTTCCGGTGTCCCCGGATTCACGCTTTGAATGTGATCTTGGTTTCCTGGGCAACCGTCTGCCGGACCGTGAGGCACGGGTCGAAGAGTTCTTTTTGCGGGCGGCCACCCTTTCACCCAACTGCCAGTTTCTGATTGGAGGCAGCGGGTGGGAAAGCAAGGCGCTGCCGCCCAATGTGCGACACGCGGGGCACGTCTACACCCGCGATCACAACGCCTTCAACTGCACGCCTCGGGCGGTGCTGAACATCAATCGGGCGAGCATGGCACGTTATGGGTTTTCGCCCCCGACGCGTGTGTTCGAGGCCGCCGGCGCGGGCGCCTGCCTGCTGACCGACGCGTGGGTGGGAATCGAAATGTTCCTCGAACCCGGCGAGGAGGTGCTGGTGGCGCACGATGGCGCGGAGGTCGCCGCGCACCTGGAGCAGCTTGATCCCTCGAGGGCTCGTCGCATCGGAGAAGCGGCCCAACGCCGTATCCTCGCTTCACATACCTATCAACACCGGGTGGTGCAGCTCGAAAAGCTGCTGCAGGGCACGGTGCCGGATCGGGCCGGAGTGGTCCCCCTCACCACATGAAGATCGTTATCCTTGGACTTTCGATCACCTCCTCTTGGGGGAATGGGCACGCCACGACCTTTCGCGCGCTGGCGGGGGCGTTGGCCCAGCGCGGGCATCGCGTCTCTTTCCTGGAGCGGGACGTGCCGTGGTATGCAGAAAACCGCGACCTGACCGAGCTTCCCGGAGTTGACGTGGTGCTTTACCGTTCCTTGGAGGAACTGACTGCCCGGCACGAGGGCACGGTGCGAGGTGCCGATGCGGTGGTTGTCGGTTCGTATGTCCCGGACGGCGTGAAGGTGGGCGAGTGGGTCACGGCGACGGCCCGGGGCGTGACGGCGTTCTACGACATCGATACGCCGGTGACGTTGGCTAAGCTGCGGCGACGCGACCACGAGTACCTGGCGCCGCATTTGATCCCGCGTTTCCAGGTGTATCTTTCGTTCACCGGAGGTCCAACCCTCCGGCACCTTGAACACCACTGGGGTGCTCCACGGGCGCGGCCGCTGTACTGTGCGGTGGATGCGACACGCTACCAGCCGCAGCGCCAGGCGATACGCTGGGATCTGGGTTACCTCGGTACGTACAGTTCTGACCGACAGCCGACCCTGCAACGGCTGCTGCTCGAGCCCGCGCAGCAATGGCGAGCGGGGCAGATGGTCGTGGCGGGACCTCAGTATCCGTCGGAGATCGCCTGGCCCGATAATGTTCAACGCATCGAGCATTTGCCGCCGTCGCAACACCCGCCTTTCTACAATCAACAACGCTTCACGCTCAACGTGACGCGGTCGGACATGATCGAGGCCGGGTACTCACCCAGTGTGCGACTCTTTGAAGCCGCGGCGTGCGGCACGCCGGTGATCTCGGATGTGTGGGACGGCTTGGAAACGTTCTTCCAACCCGACCGCGAGATCCTCATCGCCCGGGGGCCGGAGGATGTCCTGCGCTACCTTCGCGACGTCCCGGCGGACCGTGCCCGAGCGATCGGGCAGGCAGCCCGTCGGCGCGTCCTGAGCGCGCACACGGCGGCGCACCGCGCGGCCGAGCTCGAGCGTTATCTTCTCGAAAACCAACCTGTCGCGGCCGCCGCTTCGGCCGCCTGATCGTTATGGCCGAAACCTGCCTCACTCCTCCCGACGCCAGCCAGCCGGAACTTGCGGCCGGCGCCCTCGAACTTGCGCCTTGGTTTCACAACCTCCATCTGCCGGACGGCCGGCAGACGGCGCCAAATCATCCGCTGGGCGATTTTCCGCGCTACAAGTGGCTGGAGATTGCGGGGCACATCCCGGAGGATCTCACCGGCTGGAGGGTGCTCGACGTCGGTTGTAACGCCGGCTTCTATACCATCGAGCTCGCCCGCCGCGGAGCGCGGGTGATCGGGATCGACGTCAACCCGCACTTTCTTGCGCAGGCGACCTGGGCGGTGGGCCGGTTCGGGCTTTCGGATCGCGTCGACCTGCTTCGGGCGGGGGTGTACGACCTGCCGGCCTTCGAGGGGCGCTTCGATCTGGTGCTGTTCATGGGAGTGTTCTACCACCTGCGTTATCCGCAGCTCGCGCTCGACCTGGTGGCGGAGAAGGTCGGCCGGATGCTGATCTTTCAGACCTTGACGATGCCAGGTCACGAGAACTTGGATACGCCGGAGGACTTGGGGCTGTTCGAACGCGAGCGGATGCTCGAGCCGGGTTGGCCGAAGATGGCGTTCATCGAGCACGCGCTCGCGGGTGACGCCACCAACTGGTGGGCGCCCAATCACGCGGCGGTGCTGGCGATGCTGCGCTCGAGCGGTCTCTCGGTGGCGGCGCAGCCGGGGCACGAAATTTATGTCTGCACTCCCCAGTGGGCGGAGGGCCGCGAACCGGCGGGTCATCGCGAGGAACTTCTCGCCGCCACCGGACGGTCCGAGGTGCCTGAATCAGAAGGAATGTAGGTCGTGAGTCTTTCGGCGTCGTCCGATACCGCCGTTCCGGCGCGGGCATCCGCGTCTTCACGTCTGCGTCGGGCGCTGCAGTTCACGACGCCGTTTCGCGGCACGGTCCTGCTGATCGCGCTCGTGACGGTCCTGCTGGCGGCCGCGAACGCCATCGAGCCGCTGGTGCTCAAGTTGATCTTCGATCGGCTCGGGGCCGGCGAACCGCACACCGCGCTCGCTTCGGGCATCCTGCTGCTCGTTGGGCTCGGACTGTTTCGCGAGCTGGCCAATGGGTTGTCCAACTGGCTGACGTGGCGGGCGCGACTCGGCCTGCACTATTCGTTGCTCGAAGTCACTGTCGGGAAGCTGCATCGCATGCCCCTGTCGATGCAACGCAGCGAAGGCGTCGGCGCCATCATCACGCGGCTCGATCGCAGCATTCAGGGATTTATCAACGCGGTAACCCAGCTCCTGTTCAACGTCTTTCCGGCGATCATCTACCTGGTGATGTCCGTCATCATCATGTTGCGGCTCGACTGGCGGCTCGCGCTGGTGGTGATCGGCTTCGCGCCTTTGCCGGCGTTGGTGGCCGCGCTCGCCACGCCGGAGCAGACCCGACGCGAGCGTACGCTGCTCGACAAATGGTCGAAGATCTATTCGCGCTTCAACGAGGTGCTGTCCGGCATCATCACCGTGCGAAGCTTTGCCATGGAGGACCGGGAGAAGCGGCGTTTCCTGGACGATGTGGCTGCGGCCAACCAAGTGGTGATCCGCGGCGTGGGCATCGACAGCGGCGTGGGTGCGGCCAGCAACATCGTGGTGACTTTGGCGCGAGTGTGCGCGATCGGCATCGGGGGACTGTTTGTGGTCCGTGGCCAGCTGACGGTCGGCACGCTGATCGCGTTTCTTGGATACGTGGGCGGGCTGTTTGGTCCGGTGCAGGGCTTGACGGGAATCTACCAGACGATTCAGCGCGCCTCCGTCTCACTGGACGAAATCTTCGGTATTCTCGACGTGCAGGAGCACCTCGGCGATGCGCCCGACGCGATCGACGTCGCGGCGGTGGAAGGCGACGTCGTGTTTGAAAACGTGAAGTTCCGCTACGGTCAAAGCGGCCGGCCGCAGCTCAACGGCGTCACGTTGCACGCGCGGCCCGGGCAGACGGTGGCGATCGTGGGGCCGAGTGGCTCCGGCAAGACCACGCTGATGGCGATGCTGATGCGCTTCTACGATCCACTGGAGGGCTCCGTGCGGCTGGACGGCCGGGATCTGCGCACGTTGCGGCAGAGTTCGCTGCGCCGAAGCATCGGCGTGGTGCTGCAGGACCCGTTGCTGTTCAACGACACAATCGATGCGAACATCGCGTACGGACGACCGGAGGCGACGGGACAAGAGGTGATCGAAGCGGCCAAGGCGGCGAATGCCCACGCCTTCATCGAACGTATGCAGGACGGCTACAAGACCGTCGTGGGCGAGCGGGGAAGTCGGCTTTCGGTGGGGGAGCGGCAGCGCATCACGATTGCGCGCGCGCTCCTGAAGAATCCGAAGCTGATCATCCTCGACGAAGCCACATCAGCGCTGGATGCGGAGTCGGAAGGACTTGTGCAAGAGGCGCTGGAACGGCTGATGCATGGACGCACGACGTTTGTGATCGCGCATCGGCTTTCAACGGTGGTGCACGCCGACCAGATCCTGGTTCTGGTCGAGGGACGCGTGGCTGAATCAGGACGCCATCAGGAGTTGATGGCGCTCAACGGATACTACGCGTCGTTGGTGCGACGGCAGACGCGCGGGTTGATCGAAAATCCGGGCGAACCGCTGAATCCCTGAGAGAGACTGACGCATCTGCCGCGGTTGCCGGGAAATTGTATTCGATGAAGCGGTACGAGCCGACCTTTGAACCGAGCCACGGCTGTTGGTTGGGCGATGATGCTCAGATCCTTACTGCTCCCGCCGCTCCCGCTTTGATGACGGCGAACGGCTCAAGCCGGCGGTGTGCGACGTTGGGCCTGATCCGCCGTATCCTGGTCGACCATGGACGAGGCGGCCGGGTTCACTTCTTCCGCTGACGGCTGCGAACGCTCCACGGGTTTCGCTCCGGCGGGGGCGACGCGACCTCGTCCGGCGCTGCTACGGCCGCTCAACAGAAAAGCGACGATCAAAACCCCCAAGACAAAGACGGCCGCAGCGATAATGTATCCCATCTATCAGTTTACTGACGCACGGGGACAGCGGCAATCGACCCACCACGGATCAAACCCCGAGCGCGTGTACGGTAAACAGCCTGATGTACGGTCAGCGAAGACCTTGTAACCACAGTTTGGATATCTGATCGCCGAGAGCTGAATGGGCCTAGTGGCAGAGGAACACTCAGGCGGAGTGCTACCGCGCTTGGCCGGTGGGCGGGTATGGGAAAAAATACGCAGTCGATGGGCTCTGTTGTCCGGTTCGGTTGTCTGCGCCGCCGGCGCGGTTCCGGAGGGGCCGCGCTTTCCTATGACGACTGCCATCGCCCCATCGCCAGTCACCACGCATGTCGCGGTGCTCACACCGGACGAGCGGGCTTTTCACTGGCTGGCGAGTCTGGTCAGCTCGTCTCCACGGCACCGATACACACCGGTCTGGCGCCGCGGCATCAATGAGTTGCGCACCGGCGAGGCCGAAGTGGCGATTGTCGATCAACGCACGCAACCGGCGCCGTGGCAGGCGCTCCGGTTGGAGGGGATCGCGGTCGTTTGTGTGGTCAGGGATGGACGAGAAGACGTGCAGAGCGATGACGAGCCCGGGGTTGAATGGCTGACCGAAAGCCAATTGAACGCGGCCAACTTGGAACTCGCGGTTCGCCGAGCGCGGCAGATGAGCAAGTTGCAAAGCGAACTGCAGACGCTGCGGCAGGAGGCGGAGACGCGTGCGCAGGCCCAGGAGCGGGCGAATCGCGAACGCGCGCGCCATGAACGTTTGCTGCAAGGCATCTTGGAGAACCTGCCGATCATTCTCGGGCGTGTGGAACGCGACGGGCGGGTGGTGGAAACGCACGGTGCGGGTCTGACGCGCTGTGGCCTCTCGCCCGCGGACCTGCAGAACCGGCTCTTGACCGATGCCTTGCCGCAGGCGGGCGCGTGCCTGCGCCAGGCGCTTGATGGGGAGACGTGCACGTTCTCGGCGCGCGGGCGTCACCTGAAGTCGGAATGGCATGCCGACTTTGTGCTGATGCCCGATGGAGCTCCGGAAGGTGGCGCCATCTTTCTGGGTCGTGACGTTTCCGAGCGACGCTGGCTCGAGCAGCAGTTGCTCACGGCCACTGATGCGGAGCAGCAGCGGATTGGCGCGGACCTCCATGATGGACTGGGGCAGCAGCTGACCGGACTGGCCTGCCTGGTGGCGGGTTTGCGTGATCGATTGCGAACTCGTCACGAGCTGGAACTCGCGGGCCAGGCCGACTTTGTGGTGCAGGTGGCCAATGATGCCACGCGGCTGTCCCGCGCGTTGGCGCGCGGCCTCTGCCCGGTGCAGCTGGAGGGCGCCTCGCTGCAATCAGCGCTGCAGGACCTGGCGCATCAAGCGGAGCAGTTGCACGGCATCCATTGCCGTTTCCAAGCAAGAGGCATGCTGCCGCCGCTGGATCACCTGACTGCCATCCACCTGTATCACATTTGTCAGGAGGCGCTCCATAACGCCGTCCGGCACGGCTCCGCACGGAACGTCCGGTTCATGCTCGTGTCTCGCGGAGCCCGCCATCGGCTGACGATTGTCGACGACGGCTGCGGTTTTGACCTGCAGCGGAAGCCGGCGAGCGCCAGTCGCGGCCTGCGGCTGATGAACTATCGGGCAGGCATGATCGGCGGAACACTTTCCATCACCAGCTGGCCAGGACGCGGCACCCGCGTGCGATGCCAGTTTACCCATGCATCCCCGCCTCCATGAAGACCTCTGCAGAAACGCCGGCGCCCGCCGGTCCGAAGAAGAACGCTGACGGTGTTACGCGCATCCTGCTTGTCGACGACCACCCGGTAACCCGCCAAGGGGTGGCTGTCCTGATCAACCAGGAGAGCGACCTCGCCGTTTGTGGTGAGGCGAGCAGCGCTCCCGGTGCCATTGAGCTGGTGCAGAAGGAGTCGCCTGACCTCGCGATTGTCGACATCACGCTGAAGACCACGAGTGGCATCGAGTTGCTCAAGAACATGCGCGCGCTGGCGCCGCAGATGCCGGTGCTCGTCATGTCGATGCACGATGAGAGCCTTTACGCTGAGCGGGCGCTGCGCGCGGGGGCAATGGGCTACATCATGAAGCACGAAGCGAGCGACAAGGTGCTGCTGGCCATCCGCCGCGTCCTGTCCGGTGAACTCTTCCTCAGTGACAAGATGAAGGAGAAGATGCTGCACCGGCTGGTCCACAACCGGAAGGAGGAGGTCGTCTTCTCGATGGATACCCTGTCGGACCGCGAGATGGAGGTTTTCCAACTCATCGGCAACGGGTACAGCACCCGGCAGATCGCCCAGCAGCTGAACCTGAGCGTCAAGACGATCGATTCGTATCGCGAACACCTGAAGGTGAAGCTCGGGCTTAAGGCCGGCGCCGATCTCGTGCGCCACGCCATCCAATGGGTGCGGAGCGAGTGCGTCGTTTGAGCAGGATTCGCGATTAGAAACCGGGGGATCGGGCGAACGGTGGACACGGCCCCAGGCCGTCGAAAAAGCTGACCGGTCGCCTTGCTTCCTTCATTGCAATCAGCGGGTTCTCGGGGCAGATCTAGAGCCACATGCCCCCGGGTCCTGCTCACGCTCGGCAACGACGTCGCCGGTTGTTGGCGCTGATCTCGACGCTACTGGTGGTCTCCGCCTTTTCGCCGAGACTGCAGGAGACTTTATTCCCACAGGCCGAGAGCCCGGAGCGGTCGCTGGTTACGTCCGAGGTGCAGATCGCGATGCGGTCGACGGCGCCCGCCGCGCCGTCGCAGGCTGAACAAACAACGCGCGGCTCGGCGCGTGATCCGCTGTTTACGCTCGTCCCCGCGCCCTCCGAAGCAGCGGGTTTGGAAAGCGAGTCGCCCGTTCCGGCGCGTTCGATTCACTACGTCGACCTGAACGACGCGCTGTTGGTTGGCAAAGACTCGCCGTTCTGGAAACCAGGCGCGCGCGTCAGCGTACCGCTGCCGGATGGCCGGACGCTGGAGGTTGAGATCGAGCAGACCGAGGCGACGGGACCCGACTCGTTTACCAGCACGGCGCACGTTATCGGCGTGCCGGAAGGGCGCGCGATCTTCGCTTACGTGCAGGGTCGGCTCTCCGCGCGTTTTGAAAACCTGCCGCAGGGCGATCTGCAGCTACGCCCGTTGAGCGCGCCCAATGGCAAGGAGGTGAACCAGCTCTACGTCGTTGATCCGGCGCTGGTGCCCAGCTGCGGCGGCGAGATGCCGATGGAGCCGAATCATGACGGGGCCGTTCAGTTTGTGGAAGTCGACGGCGGCAAGCTGATTGGGCCGGCTCCGATCATGGCCGGCGATCAACCGCTGGATTTGGAGGAAGAGCTGGAGCCGCTGGTGAGCGGCCAGGCGGTGATCGACGTGCTGATGGCCTACACCAAACAAGTGCGGGCCAAGATCGGTTCAGACGCAGCGCTGCTGGCGCAGATTCAGTTGGGACTCGCGAAGGTGAACTCGGACTTTGCCGCCAGCGGCATTACGGCCCGCGTTCGTCTGGCTGGCACGATTGAACTCGACTACCCGGAGGAAGAGTGGGGCGAGCCGAGTAGGTTCCAAGCCACCACCTTGAAGCGGCTGCAGACTCGCGGAGACGGATATCTGGACGAGGTCCACGACGCGCGCGACGCGTTTGGCGCGGACTTGGTGTGCCTGCTGGTGCAGCGCGAAGACCCGGGCAGCTCCGGCATTGCCTACGCGCTGACGGATCCTTGGGGCTACGCGGGGTCGCACTATGCGTTTTCGGTGGTGCACGCCTCCTTTGTTTCCGGCGCGCAGTCCGTGCTCTCCCACGAACTCGCGCACAACTTGGGCTGTGCCCATGCGCGTGGTGATCGGGATACCGAGGGATCAAAGGACGGTGCCTTCCCCTACAGCTATGGGCATCGATTCGAAGTCCAGAATACGGCGGGCGAGAAGAAGCAGCTGCGGACCATCATGGCGTATTTGCCGGGCGACCGGATCCCGTACTTCTCGAACCCGCGCCTGACGCTTCCGAAGGGCGCCAGCTACAATGGCTCGACCTATCGGCTCGAGCCGGAGCCCGCGTTGGGCGTCGCTGAAGGTTCCTCCAACGCCGCCGATAACGCCCGGACGATCGAGGAAACCGCATTCCAGGTCGCCTCGTACCGCATTTCCACGGACTTTTCGGGGGCCGGCAAGCTGGTCAACGTCTCGACGCGCGCCCGGGTCGGCGGCGATGAGCAGGTGATGATCGGTGGTTTTGTGGTGAACGGTAATGGTCGCTCGCAGGTGCTCGTGCGGGCCGTCGGCCCGACACTGGGCCAGCCGCCTTACAATGTGCCCGGGGCGCTGGCGGATCCGCAGCTCACCGTCTTTCGAGGACAAACTCCTGTGGGCATCAACAACGACTGGTGGCGCCCGGAAGGGGCGGTGAGCGCCGGGCCCCACGTCACGCGGATGACCGAAGCCTTCCAGCGAGTGGGAGCATTCGCCTTGTTGCCCAACACCAAGGACGCGGCCCTGCTGCTGGATCTGCAACCCGGCACGTACACCGCGATTGTTGAAGGGGCGGGTGGTGGGCAGGCGCTGATCGAAGCATATGAGGTGGGGGCGTCCGATGGTCGGATTATCAATCTTTCGACCCGTGCCTACGGCACGAAGAGCGAGCCGATCATCGGTGGCTTCTACGTGCGCGCGGACCCGGAGCAACTGACCACCCGCAAACGCATGCTGCTCAGGGCGCGCGGCCCGTCGCTGGCGGCGGCTGGCGTGACCAACGCCATGGCCGATCCGGTGATGGAGCTCTATGATGCGAAAGGACAACTCGTGCTGAAGGTCGATGATTGGGATCCGCCCACGACGACATTCAGCGGGCAGGACACCCCGTTTGTCCGTCGTAACGAGATCGACCAAGCGTCCGAACGGGAGGTGGACGCCGCCCTGCGCAGTGTCGGCGGTCCGGGACTGTATCCGGTTGAGCCCGCGGCGGTGGTCGAGCTGCCTCCCGGCCTCTACTCGCTGCGCGTTTATCCTTTTGAGGAGACGGGCCGTCCCGCTCAGTCGGGCGTTGCCATCATTGAGGTTTTTGAGCTCGCGGGTTCGGCGCGTTGAAGCGGCTTGAGCGGCCCGCGACGGGACGGCGCGCCCGCGGTCATTTTGACGCGCGGCTGACACA
The DNA here is from genome assembly GCA_023386835.1 of Verrucomicrobiota bacterium. GTDB lineage: Bacteria > Verrucomicrobiota > Verrucomicrobiia > Opitutales > Opitutaceae > Actomonas. The sequence continues at coordinate 10,217 of JAEWIY010000230.1, read as the reverse complement.
GGATAGGATGTGTCCCCCCGGGAAACAAATTGGAACGCCGGGTGCAAAGGAGACGCATCATGGACTTGAATACGCTCACTCAGATGTCGCGGCAGGCGTTGAACGATGCCCAGGCGGAGGCACGTCGGCGCGGGCATGCCGAAGTGGAAAGCTGGCATTTGATGCACGCGTTGCTGGCGCAGGAGAACGGCATCGTGCCCGCGCTCATCGAGCAGATGGGGCTGACCACGAGCGCCGTGCAGTTGGCGGTGGGTCGCGAGCTCGACCGCCTGCCCCGAGTGTCCGGCAGTGTTGAAGCGTCGAAAATTTATGTGACCTCCGCCGTCAACGAGGCGCTGACGCGCGCGGAAGCGGAGGCGAAGCAGCTCAAGGACGAGTTCGTTTCGACCGAGCATCTTTTCCTGGGGCTGATCGAGATCGCGCGACCGGAGGGTTTCGCGAACCTGCTTCGATCCTTTGCGCTGGACCGGGCCAAGGTCCTCAAGGCGCTGCAAACGCTGCGCGGCGCCCAGCGGGTGACGACGGACAATCCGGAGGCGACGTACAACGCGCTCAAAAAGTACGGTATCGATCTCGTGGATCTCGCGCGGCGAGGCAAAATGGACCCGGTGATCGGCCGGGATGACGAGATTCGCCGGGCCGTTCGCATTCTTTCGCGCAAAACAAAGAACAACCCGGTGCTGATCGGCGAGCCGGGTGTCGGCAAAACCGCGATCGTGGAGGGCCTGGCCCAGCGCATCGTGCGCGGCGACGTGCCGGAAGGGCTGAAGGACAAGACCATCTTCTCGCTCGACATGGGCGCGCTGGTCGCCGGCGCCAAATACCGTGGTGAATTTGAGGAGCGGCTGAAGGCGGTGCTGGCGGAGGTGAAGCAGAGCGATGGGCGCATCCTGCTCTTCATCGATGAGCTGCACACGATCGTGGGTGCGGGAAAGACCGAAGGTGCGATGGACGCGGGCAACCTGCTCAAGCCGATGCTGGCCCGCGGCGAGTTGCACTGCATTGGTGCGACAACACTCGACGAATACCGCAAGCACATCGAGAAGGATGCCGCGCTCGAGCGCCGCTTCCAGCCGGTGCTGGTCGAGCCCCCCTCGGTGGAGGACGCCATTTCGATCCTGCGCGGACTGCGCGAACGTTTCGAGCTGCACCATGGCGTGCGCATTCAGGACAACGCGCTGGTGGCCGCGGTGACATTGTCCAATCGCTACATCTCGGACCGTTTTCTGCCCGACAAGGCGATCGACCTGATCGATGAGGCGTGTGCGATGATTCGCACCGAGATGGACTCGATGCCGCAGGAGCTCGACGCGCTCAGCCGCCGGACGCTGCAGCTGGAGATCGAGGAGCAGGCGCTGAAACTTGAGAAGGACGAGCCGTCCAAGCAGCGGCTGGCCGCGCTGCGCAAGGAGCTGGCGGATACGCGCGAGGAAGCCGCCGCGTTGCGCCGCCGTTGGGAGAAGGAGAAGGCCGCGATTGATCGCGTGCGCAAGGTGCGCGAGGAGCTCGACGCGGCCCGCGTGGCGATGGAGCGGGCCGAGCGTGCTTACGACTTGAATACGCTGGCCGAGCTTCGGCACGGCAAGATCCCGCAGCTCGAGGCCGAGTTGCGGCAGCTCGAGGCAGCGTCGGCTCGCACCGAATTGTTCAAGGAGGAGGTTTCCGCCGAGGAAGTGGCCGAGATCGTCTCCAAGTGGAGCGGTGTGCCGGTGACGCGGCTGGTCGAAGGCGAGAAGGAGAAGCTGCTGCGCCTCGGCGACACCCTGCACGAGCGGGTGGTGGGCCAGCACGAGGCCGTCCAGCTGGTCGGCGAGGCGATCCTGCGCGCGCGTGCCGGCATCAAGGATCCGCGGCGGCCGGTGGGCAGCTTCCTGTTCCTCGGCCCGACCGGCGTGGGCAAAACCGAACTCGCGAAGACGCTCGCCGAGACGTTGTTCGACACCGAGGCGGCGATCGTGCGCATCGACATGTCGGAGTACATGGAGAAGCACAGCGTGGCGCGGCTGATCGGCGCGCCTCCCGGTTACGTGGGCTACGATGAAGGCGGCCAGCTGACCGAGGCGATCCGCCGCAAGCCATACGCCGTTGTGCTGTTTGATGAAATCGAGAAGGCGCACCCGGACGTATTCAACGTGCTGCTACAGGTTCTCGATGACGGTCGCATCACGGACGCGCAGGGCCGCACGGTCGACTTCAAGAATACCATCATCATCATGACGTCGAATCTCGGCAGCCGCTTCCTGCTTGAGGGCGTGCACGGCGACACCATTCCCGACGGTGTGCGCGAAAGCGTCATGGCCGAAGTGCGGCGGTCGTTCCGGCCTGAATTCCTGAATCGGATCGATGAGACGATCCTCTTCAAGCCGCTTACCCTGGAGGAGATCACCAGCATTGTTGACCTCCTGATGGCCGATCTCAACCAGCGGTTGGCCGAACGTCGCGTCACCGTGCAACTCGATCCCAAGGCCAAAGAGTGGGTGGCCGAAAAAGGTTATGATCCCGTCTTCGGCGCGCGGCCGTTGAAGCGTTTCTTACAGCGAAACGTGGAAACGAAGCTCGCTCGCTCGCTGATCGCGGGAGAGATTACCGAGGGTTCCGAAATCACCTTCACGGTTCGAAACGAGGAGCTGGTCCAGGCACAAGAGGCAGACGCCGCGAAGAGGTAACGATCCGGCCGCCGAACGGACACCATCCGTCACCCTCAGGTCATCTGTTGTTGACGGAGCGTCGAGGCGCGGTTGCAGCGGATTAATAGCAGCGCTAATAATTCAGCTGCAGTCAGATCCGTCTTGTTGCGGCGATTTCGCACTTGCTGGGGCGAAACTTGGGATGGAATCCTCGGTCCACCCCCGCACCGATGAGACTCCAGCTGCTTCTGTTTTGCGCGGCCACCCTGGTGGCGCATGCCAATGTCGAGCGAGTCGAGGTCAATTTCGACTACGTCCGCGGCAAGGCGGAGGCGTTGGCCAAACGCCCGTACCGTGCGCCGGACACACGTCTCCCGGGCAGGTTGGCGGAGCTGAACTACGACGAATATCGCTCGATCCGGTTCAAACCCAACGAAGCCTTGTGGCGGGAGGAAAACCTGCCGTTTCAGTTGCAGTTCTTCCACCGCGGCGGGCAGTTCAACCGCGAGCCGGTGTCGCTGTATGAGTTCAGTGCGACGCACGCCCAGCAGATCCCGTTTCTCGAACGCTTCTTCGATTACAGCCAGCTGGAGGGCAACCTCGGCTGGCTGCGGTCGTCGCTCAACTACGCGGGTTTCCGGGTTCATTTCCCTCTGAACCGGCCGGATTATCACGACGAAGTTCTGGTCTTCCTCGGGGCGAGCTATTTCCGCTCCGTCGCGGCCGGGCAGGTTTATGGCCTCTCCGCGCGCGGGCTCGCAGTCGACAGCGGCATTCCCGGCGTGCCCGAAGAGTTTCCGCGTTTCACCACGTTCTGGATCGGCAAACCGCAACCCGCCGACACGACGCTGCGGGTGTACGCGCTGCTCGAAGGTCCGCGGGTGGCCGGCGCCTACGAATTCATCCTCAGTCCCGGCAAGACGACCGCGGTGGATGTGCGGGCGATGCTTTGGTTCCGCTCGGCTGTGCAGGAGCCGGGCTGGGCGCCGCTCACCAGCATGTTCTGGTTTGGCGAAAATACCGATCGGCCGCACGGAGAGCCGCGGCCGGAAGTGCACGACTCTGACGGGCTGATCCTGCACACGGGCGACGGCGGCACGATCTGGCGACCGTTGCAGAACCCGCGCAACATCTTCGCGACGGATTTTGCGACGAGCCAGCTGCAGCGCTTTGGGCTGCTGCAGCGCGATCGGGCGTTTGGCAGCTACGAGGATCCGGAAGCCGACTACCACCGCCGGCCGTCCGCCTGGGTCGAGCCGAAAGGGGACTGGGGTTCGGGTCGCGTGCGCCTGATCGAGCTGCCCGCGGACAAGGAGTACGGCGACAACGTGGTCGCGTTTTGGCGGCCCGATCGCCTTCCCGAAGCGGGAACGCCCGTGGAGTTCTCCTACCGGCTGGTGTTTGGCTTCGATCCGCCGGCGGGTGACCGGCCGGCGAAGGTGTTTGCGACGCGCAGTGGTGATCTGCCGGGGGTGGAGCGGGGCCGGCTGTTCTGGGTCGATTTTAATGGAGAAGGTTTGGAGAAACTTGATCCCGAGGCGGTCGGTATTGCCGTGGAGCCGTCCGAGGGAGTGGAGATTCGCCACCAGACCGTCATCCGCCTGCCGGGTGGTCGCGGCTGGCGTGCGGCCATCCAAGCCGTCCCGGCGGCGGGTGTGCCACGCGTGGACCTTCGGTGCACCTTGCGCGATGGTTATGAGCCGGTGAGCGAAACTTGGACCTTCGCATGGCAGCCTTGAGATCAGTGCCGGAGGAGCAGACCGCGGCGCCCCTGGGCCTGCGGGCGCCCGCCGCGCCCGATCCCGCGTGGGACGAAGCGTATGCGCGCGTCGAAAGCTACCTGCGGGCTCACCAGATTGAAAGCCGCACGCTGCTGAACGAGCTGACCAACGCGATCATTCAAGAGGCGCGGACGCGCTCGAGCGGGCGGCATGGGCAGGAACCGGTGGTCCTCGCGATGCAGGTGGCGAACGAGTGGATGGCCGGTTGGTTTGATCAGCTCCTGGGGGATGAAACCCCGTCGGGCGAACGCCTCAGCGTGCGCGGTCGGCTCGCCTTGGTGATGGCGGACGTGCCGGGTCGCTGGCCGCACTTTTTCCTGCGCACCGAAAACGTGCCGCCGGAGCTGGTGGAGCGGATGAAGGCGGCGTACCTCGAAGCCGGACCGGAGCTGCAATTCTCCAACATGGTGCCGCGGCCGATCGATCTCGGGCCGATTGCCAACGTGGCGGGTGAAACCTGGAAAACGTTTCAGCGTTGGCCGTTGTTGAGGGCATTTGTTGGTTGGGCGCTGATCATCGGATTGCTCGCCTTCACCTGGGTACTGACGCGATGACTCCCACACCCTCCATTTTTGACCCGGGTCAGCTGGATCCGGCGCGGGTGACGCAGCGCCGCGTGACGCTGGCCACGCTCGTTCTGCTGCTGACGGCGCCGGCGGTCTACCTGATGGCCGACCTGCATTGGCGCGTCGGTTTCAACGGCTGGAAGGTCGCACACCTGATCCTCTTCACGATCCTGTTTGCGCTCGTGGCCTTTGGCGCGTCCCAGGCGATCCTCGGGTTCTGGCAACGCCTGCGCCGCGGCGGCGACCCCTACCGCATCGTCACCAGCCTCGATGACGACGCGATGAAGGAGGATTTGCCGCCGGAAGCTGCGACAGCGGTGGTGCTGCCCATTTTCAACGAGGATCCGAGCCGGACGCTCGAGGGCCTGCGCGCGATCTACGAGTCGATCGAGGCGACCGGCCAGATCGAGGCTTTCGACTTCTTCATCCTGAGCGATTCGGGCGATCCCAACCGGTGGATCGAGGAGGAGGCCGCCTGGGTGTCGCTGACCCGGCAGCTCAACGCGCGCGGCCGGATTTTTTATCGTAAGCGGAAAGTGAATACCAACAAGAAGGCCGGCAACCTTGCCGACTTCTGTCGTCGCTGGGGCAAGCGCTACCGCTACATGGTGGTGCTCGATGCCGACTCGATCATGACCGGCGACGCAGTGGTGAAACTCACCCGGATGATGGAGCGCAATCCGGGAGTGGGCATCATCCAGACAGTGCCGCGACTCGTGCGCGGCGAGACGGTCTTCGCGCGACTCCAGCAGTTCGCCAGCCGGCTCTACGGACCGGTCTTCGCGGCGGGGCTGAATTCCTGGCAGCTTGGTGAATCCAATTACTGGGGACACAACGCGATCATCCGGCTGGCTCCGTTCATCGCGCATTGTTCGTTGCCGGACCTGCCGGGTGAGGAGCCGTTTGGGGGTCGCATCCTCAGCCACGACTATGTCGAGGCGGCCCTGATGCGGCGGGGTGGTTGGGCCGTGTGGCTGGCGGTGGACCTCGAGGGCAGTTACGAGGAGTGCCCGGCCAACCTGATCGATTTTGCGAAGCGCGACCGACGTTGGTCGCAGGGGAACCTGCAACACGCCTGGTTGCTGACCGCGCGCGGGCTCCGGTCGGTCAATCGCCTGCACCTGCTGATGGGGATCATGGGCTACCTCGCGTCGCCGCTGTGGCTGGCGTTCCTCGCCCTCTCGACGATCATCGTCTTCCAGTTTTCTGCCACCGGCCTGACCCTTCTGCCCAGCGGCGGCCTGTCGCCGTCGTTGCAGCTGGATTACCGCACGCAGGCACTGACGTTGTTCATCGGCACGATGGGGTTGCTCTTCTTCCCGAAGGTGCTGGCGCTGCTTGACCTCGCCCGCCGCAAAGAGGAGCTCGCGGCCTTTGGTGGATGGCTGCGTGTGGTCGGCGGCGTGCTGATTGAAACGATCACCTACACGCTGATCGCGCCGGTGTTGATGATGTTTCACACCAAGTTCGTCCTGCTGACGTTGCGGGGCAAAGGCGTGGTGTGGATCGCGCAACGGCGCGGGCAGGAGGGTGAGCCGGAGTGGCGCGAGGTGATCCTGACCCATGCCGGGCAGACGGTCGTCGGCATCGTCTGGGCGGTCGCGGCCTGGTGGATACAACCGGTGTTCGCCGCCTGGCTCTCGCCGATCCTGGCCGGCCTGATCTTCTCGATTCCCGTTTCGCTGATGACCGGCCAGATGGCGATGGGCCGGAAGTTCCAGGACGCGGGCTTGTTGGCGACGCCGGAGGAGACGCATCCGCCGATGGTGATTCAGCGGCTCGAGGAACGCCTGGAGGAGTGCGCCCGTCATGTGGCGCCGATGCCTGAACTGGCGGGCGATCATGGATTGCTGCAGGCCGTGCTCGATCCGTACGTGAACGCCGTGCACCTCGCGATGTTGCGCGAGAAGGATGCGCCACCCGCCAGTGAGGAGCGCTTCGCCGAGCTGCGGGAGCGCCTGCTGCAAAATGGTCCATCATCGCTCTCGAAGGGCGAGAAACTCTCGCTCCTGCAGGATTCCGAATCGCTGGCGGCTCTGCACTTGGAGCTCTGGTCGCGCCCGGCGCAACGCTTGGCCCCGTGGTGGCAGCTGGCCATCCGCCAGTACAACGTCATCGCCCCGGTACCGCAGACCGCGTTGTATCGGTGAAGGGGCGTTAGGCGTTAGGCTATAAGCGGTAGGCGTTAAGCGTTAGGCTATAAGCTTACACCTAACGCCAAAAGCCGCGGCGGGGCGTCCACCCCTGCTCCCTTCTCCGTTCTCCGTTCTCCTTTCTCCCACCCGTCCCCTTGATCCCGGGGGCGTGCTGCTCTTTTCTCGGAGCATGCTCAAACCGACGGCTGTGAAGGACGCCTTGGCAGCGACCGAGCCCCGCGAGGCCATTCTCGTGCAGGGGTGGGTGCGAACGCGACGCGACGCCAAGGGCTTCTCGTTTATCGAGATCAACGATGGCTCCTGTCTGCGCAGTTTGCAGGTGATCGCGGACGCCGCGCTGCCCAATTATGCGGAGGTGGTGCAGAAGTTGACGACGGGTGCGTCGGTCACCGTGCGTGGCCAGCTCGTCGCCTCCAAGGGCAAGGAGCAGGGGTGGGAAGTGGTCGCCGGAGAGGTGGCGCTCGTGGGCGCTGCCGATGCGACGTACCCGCTGCAGAAGAAGGGGCACACGCTCGAGTTTCTGCGCGAGATCGCGCACCTGCGGCCGCGCTCCAACCTGTTCGGCGCGATCTTTCGCGTGCGCAGCCGCCTCGCGTACGCGGTGCACCAGTTCTTTCAGGAGCGTGGTTTCGTCTACGTGCACACGCCGATTATCACCGGCAGCGACTGCGAAGGAGCGGGGGAGCTGTTTCGCGTCACCACGCTGGATGTCGGCCAGCCGCCGCGCACGTCGGAGGGAGCGATCGACTACGCACGGGATTTCTTCGCCCGCTCCACCTACCTGACCGTCAGCGGCCAGCTGGAAGCGGAGGCGTTCGCCTGCGCGCTCGGCAAGGTGTACACGTTTGGCCCGACCTTCCGGGCGGAGAACTCCAATACCTCCCGCCATGCCAGCGAGTTCTGGATGATCGAGCCGGAGATGGCGTTTACGGACCTCGAGGGCGACATGGACGTGGCCGAGGCGTTCGTGAAGCACCTCATCCGCGACGTGCGGCAGCACTGTGCCGAGGATCTCGGGCTGTTCGCCAAGTTCGTCGACAAGGACCTGCTGACGCGGCTCGACTTCGTCCTGGAACGACCTTTCCAGCGTTGCAGCTACACCGAGGCGATGCAGATCCTCGAAGCGAGTGGTCGCACGTGGGAGCACCCGGTCAAGTGGGGCGACAACCTGCAATCGGAGCATGAGCGCTTCCTGGCGGAGGAGCACTTCAAGGGTCCGGTCACCGTCTTCAACTACCCGAAGGAGATCAAACCGTTCTACATGCGGCTGAACGACGACGGAAAAACCGTCACCGCGATGGACGTGTTGGTGCCGGGCATCGGCGAGATTGTCGGTGGCAGCCAACGTGAGGAGCGACTCGACGTCCTCGAACGCAACATGGAGCGTCACGGCCTCGATCCAAAGGATTACAGCTGGTACCTCGATTTGCGCCGTTACGGAACGGTCCCTCACGCCGGTTTCGGCCTCGGTTTCGAACGCATGCTAATGTTCGTCACCGGAGTGGCGAACATCCGCGACGTCATTCCCTTCGCTCGTACCCCCGGTCACGCCGGCTTTTAAGCGGCGCGTCGCAGTCGCCGGGGGTCGAATGACGCCGGTGGCCGACATGACGCGGTTGGGCGCGAGCACCCCCGCGGTTGGGTGGTGCTCTGCCGTTGGTCCAAGCCAGAACATCGTCAGGTTCGGCTAAGAAGTTGCACTGCCGCGATTCCCGCGCTGATTCGTGGCGAACTCATGTCAGCCGTCGTTCCCGAACCGATCCGCTACTTCAATCGTTACACTGGCCAGGTGGAGACGGAGCGCGTTTACGGGGAGAAGTGGCTGCGCTGGGCCAACGACACGACCACGGGTCGCTGGACGGTCGCGTTGCTGCTGCGCCGCGCGTTTTTTTCCCGCTGGTACGGCTGGCGCATGAACAAACGCGTGAGTTCGCGGCGGGTTCTGCCGTTCGTGCTCGATTATGGGCTGAACGCGGACGAGTTCGCGCGTCCGGCGTGGGAGTTCAAAAGCTTCAACGAGTTCTTCGCCCGCGAGCTGAAGCCAGAGGCCCGGCCGATTACGCCGGGGGAGGATGTCGCCGTCCTGCCGGCGGACGGCCGGCATCTGGCGTTCCCGGACGTGGATAAAGCCGATGGGTTTTACGCCAAGGGAGCGAAGTTTTCCTTGGCGGAATTGCTTGGTGAAGGCGAAGCCACGGGTGGTGCAGGGGAACTGGCCCGCACGTTTGCCGGCGGTGCACTGGTCATCTCGCGCCTCTGTCCGGTCGACTACCATCGCTTCCACTTCCCGGTCTCCGGCGTGCCCAACGATGCGCGCCTGATCAACGGCTGGTTGTACTCCGTCAGCCCGATCGCCCTGCGGCACAACATTCGCTACTTGGTGCAAAACAAGCGCATGCTGACGTTGATCGAGTCACCGGTTTTCGGCTCGGTCGCGCAGCTGGAGATTGGCGCGACTTGCGTGGGCACGATCAAGCAGCTCTACGCGCCCGACCGCCCGACGGCGAAGGGCGAGGAGAAGGGTTTGTTCAAGTTTGGCGGTTCGTGCGTGGTCACCGTTTTTCAGCGCGGCCGAATCCGATTTGAAGCCGATCTGGTCGAGCACAGCGCCCAGCAGCGCGAGGTGTATGCCCGGATGGGCGACCGCCTCGGCGTGGCCCTCTGACGGCGCCCAGATGCAGCCTAACTCCTTGTCACTCCTGATCCCGCAGCGGCTGAGCTTTCGCAATCTCGGCCAAAATCGGTTGCGTTGCTCCCTTGTGCCGGTGCCGAGGTTTGGTTTGCTGGGAGCGCCATGAATCCGAAGTTTTCCGCCTACGCGCATCCTGAAGCGCTGGTTGATGGTGACTGGCTACAGGCGCACCTGGACGACCCCACCGTCCGGATCGTCGAAAGCAACGAGGACGTGCTCCTCTATGAGACCGGCCATATTCCGGGCGCAGTGCACATCGACTGGCGCGGCGACCTGCAGGACGACAACAGCCGCGATTACGTCTCGCCCGAACGCTTTGCGGAGATCTGCCGGCGTAATGGCATCGAGCCGACGACGACGGTCGTGTTCTACGGCGACAAGTCCAACTGGTGGGC
>JAEWIY010000221.1 GCA_023386835.1 Verrucomicrobiota bacterium | reverse complement strand
GTACTTGGGCCCGTAGAACGCGAAGGTCGAATTGCCCGCGCCGTTCAACGCGAGGTTCTGGCCCGCCGCACCGTTGGCGAACACGACCAGGTTGTTCGCCTTGCCAGTCTTGTTGTTGAAAGCCGGGGTATTGCCGTTGCCGTTGGCATTGATGTTGCCGCTGACGTAAAGCGTCAGCGCGGCACCGCCGCTGTTCTCCACCTGAATACCGTCACCGTTCAGGGTCAGCTGACCATTCACAACGAGCACCACGGGCCCGACCACCCGGAACGCCGTGTTGCCGTTCAGATTCACGTTTTGGCCCGTCGTGTAGTAGTACATCGGCGTGGTGGAGCCGGGGACGCCGAGCGTGAGGGTGGAGTTGGGCAGGTTTTGCGGCAGCACCGTGCCGAACGTGTCGCCCGAGTTGACGGGCGAGGGCGGCACGGCTGGCAGGTTTACGACGACCTTGGTCGTGATGAGATTGGTATCAAAACGGGTGCCGGCACTCGTCTCGGTGTTGGTCAACGAACCCTGGGTGACCGAAACGTCATTCGGTGAGGCCGAACCGACGGCAGCCTGGCCGTAGACGTTGGAGTTCTGGATCTGGATCCGGCCCTTGGTCGACACCACCACGATGCGATCCGCGCGGTTGGAATTCAGGTTCCACGGCCCACGGTCCGAATCGTAGGAGTCGATGTAGGCGGAGTTGTTCATCACGATGTTGTTCTCGGAGATCAGCCCGAACGCTCCCGCGCCGCCGCCGCCGCCGTTTGTCCCGTCGCCGATCAGTTTTTCCAGCGTGACGCGAACCTGGCGGGTGATCGAGCCGCGTAGCGGGTGAGTCACGACACCGCTGGCCGTGACGATCGGGTGGTCGCTCGCCGGATCGTCGATCCGGATCCGCAGCTGACCGGTCGATCCGCCGCCAAGTTCGATCGCGTCGCCGGTGCCGCGGGTCTCGACGACCTTGGTTACGGCATCGGTGATTGATTCCCATCCGTCGCCGCTGGTCAGCGCGTGCTGGTTCAGCGCCCACATCGCTTCTTCCACACCGGCTTCGGCGAGGTGGAGCGCGCAATTGAAGTCGAGGGAGCGACGGGCCATGTCGCGCTCCATTTTGACCCGGCGTAGGTACATCGCCGCTACGCCGAGGATGACGACCGCCAGCATCAGCGTGTAAATCAGGACAAAGCCCTGCTGCGACTTGGTTTTCATGAGCGCGTGGTGAACTGCGCCGAAAGGACCCGGCCCGTGGCGTCGCGGCCGGCTTTCATGCGAGTCGTTCCGAGGAGTTGGATCTGCTTGATCTGCTTCAGCACACTCGTCGGTTCGTTCTGCGCGTCGAGGTACTTGAAGTTGAGCTCGGCAATGTGGTGGAACGTGCGTACCGGATTGCCGTTCTGCGAACGAACCAGCGACTGCGCCTCGGGTTCGTAGCGATACTCCACCTCCTCATCGGCCGAACCGTCCGCGCTGCGGACGAGGCCCGTGACCACGTGCGCGCCGGCGCTGGTGACCTGGCTCATTTGCCGGACATCGCGCCCCACCAACTCGATGATGAGTCGACTTTCCGCGTTCATGTCGGCGTAGCTGCCGAGTGCGAGTTGCCCGCGCGCGATCAGCGTGATCGCAGTCATCGCGGCCGCACCGAGCATCAGCGCGAGGCTGACACTGATGAGCACCTCCGGGAGCGTGTGGCCCTTAGAATCCTTCGACGACATAGTCACTGAGGCCGCGTTCGCTGAGGCGGGTGTAGGTGGTGCGCGTCACTTCCTGCTGGAAGGCGTTCGTGTAACGGATGCTCACCTCGACTTCCGCGGCACCGTAGGGCGGCCGGCCGTCGCCAAAAGGGGCGACGACGTTAAAAGACGCATCCACCTGAAAATGAGTCGCCAGACCCGTGAAGCCCTCTTGCTCCAAGCTGGGCAGGGTCACCGGGCCACCGGCGCTCAAATACTCCGAGTGCACCGTACTGTACGGCTTCATGCGCAGGTTCTCCACCTGCGCGGTCAGAATCTGCGACGCTATTGTCTCAATGCGAGCGTCTTGCGCCAAGTCGAATCCGAAGCGCAGCACCGCGAACGTCGGCGCGAGCACCAAGGTCAGGATGACCGTGCCAACGATGACTTCGACGAGGGAGTAGCCGGCGGAGCCGGAGCGCGTGCGCGAGGTGCGTTTGAGGCCCATGAGGTGCAAACGCTTAGCCTGATCGGTACCATTTGGAGGAGGTTTAGGTAAAAATGGCCCTATCGAAATTTCCTAAGGCGCTTTTGATGGCGCGCTAAGCTTCACTCCCGCATCTACAGGACATGCCCCTGTTCTCCCTTCGCCGCATCTGTCTTCTGTTTCTGACCACCGCCGCGCCCGCATTGGCGAAAGTTCCGCTGGCTGTCGATGCCCCCGCGGTACTCCGAAGCGAATTTATCTACGAGGAGGCGCCGTATCCATCCTGTCATGCGTCGACCATCGTGGAGGTCAGCCCCGGTCGACTGGCGGCCGCCTGGTTCGGTGGAACCCACGAACGACATCCCGACGTGGGGATCTGGTTTGCTCGTCACGACGGCCGCCGCTGGTTGCCGGCCACCGAGGTCGCCAACGGCGTCCAACCCGACGGTTCACGGCTGCCGACATGGAATCCGGTGCTGTTTCAGCCGCCCGAAGGTCCGCTGCATTTGTTCTACAAGGTTGGACCGTCGCCGAGCCAATGGTGGGGCATGCTCCGCACTTCGACGGACGGCGGCACAACCTGGAGCGAACCGCGGCGTTTGCCCGACCGAATTCTGGGGCCGATCAAGAACAAGCCCGTTGTTTTGAGGGATGGCAGTTGGTTATCGCCCTCGAGCACGGAGAGCGCCGCGGAGGGTTGGGTTGTCCACTTTGAACACTCGACGGATCAGGGACAGACGTGGCAGATCATCGGCCCCGTCGCAAAGGGGCGCGGTTTCGATGCGATTCAGCCGAGCATCCTGTTCCATATGAACGGCGACCTACAGGCATTGTGCCGCACGCGCCAAGGTGCCGTGGGCATGACATGGTCGCGTGACGGTGGAAAGACGTGGACGCCGATCGCCGCGGCCGAATTGCCCAATCCGAATTCGGGGACCGATGCAATGACCCTGGCGGACGGCCGGCAGTTGATCGTGTACAATCATTCGGCACACCGGCCGGACGAATCGGGCAAGGGAGAACGCGTTCCTTTGGATGTGGCGATTTCGGTGGATGGTCTCGTTTGGGAACGCGTGCTGACTTTGGAGACCGAGCCCCATCCTGCTGGTTACGCGTATCCCGCCGTCATTCAGACTCAGGATGGGCGTGTGCACATCACCTACACGTGGAAGCGCGAACGGATCAAACACGTCTTGCTCGATCTGGCCAAACTGTAGCCGCACGACCGGAACGATCCAGGGTCGCGTGGGAGCGCTGAGCGATACGCGTCCGCGACGCCAATCCATCGGCGTCTTCGGTCCCGCGGCCTGCGAGTTCGCGATCGTCAGTGCGTGGATGAACGGATGGAGGAGAGATGACGCGTCGATGTAGTGGTTTTCACGCTACCACGGCTGAACCCGCCGGACGAGCGAACGCAGGTGTCGCCTCCGCTTTTGAGTTGAGCTTGCAGGATTTTGCGCTCCTATGCAGGCCGTGCCCCCGCCGGACTTCGAGACCGCCCGTTGGTTTGCGCAGGAAGTCCAACCCCACGAGCCGGTGCTGCGCTCCTACCTGCGCAAAAAGTTTCCCTCGCTCCCCGACGTCGACGACGTCGTGCAAGAATCCTACCTGCGGTTGCTGCGCGCCCGCGTCGACGGAACATTACGGTCGGCCCGTGGGTTCTTGTTCACCGCTGCGCGCAACGCCGCGCTGGATGTTTTCCGTCGAAGACGGAGCGCTGCGCCGCACGTCCTCGTGGAGGAGGAGGACGAGGCGATGGCCGATGACCTTCCCATCGCTTCAGAGGTCGTCAGTCGCTCGCAGGAACTCGAACTCCTCTCACAGGCGATCGAGGCGTTGCCCTTGCGTTGCCGGCAGGTGCTAAAGCTGCGCAAGATTCACGGACTCTCCCATCGCGAGATCGCCGATCGCCTCGGCATCTCTGAACGGACGGTTAACGTGCAGGTGGGGCTCGGGGTGCGCCGCTGCGCCGCCTTCCTCGAAGAACGTGGTGTCCTGGCGCGTTTGCCAGCGTCTTCAACCGCGGACATGCCATGAATTCGCGACAAGAACCGGATGGGTTTGACGCCGCGGCGGCAGCGATCGAGGAGGTCGCGGCTGATTGGCTTGGCCGTCGTGACGCAGGGCTTTCGCGCGCTGAGGAGCAGCGGTTTCAAGACTGGCTCGCCAGCGACGTGCGCCACCTCTCCGCGTATGCGCGGCTGGAGCAGGCTTCCAAGGCCTTGGACCAACTCGCGGTGTATCAGTGGTCCAAGGACGCGCAAGACGATCCGGATCTGGAGGAAGTGTTTGCTCCAGCGTCTGCGAACCGGTCATGGTGGCGGGTGGGCGGGGTGGCGTTGGCGGCGGCCGCGATCGTGATGCTCGGTGCGTTTGTCGGGTCGATTCGGCACAACAGCGAGGCGTTGGCGGCAAATCATTTTCTCGCAACCGACGTGGGTGCGCTGCGAGCGGAGTCGCTCGCGGATGGCTCGCAGCTCAACCTGAACACGGACAGCGCAGCCGAGGTGGTTTATTCACCCGAAGAGCGCCGTGTCACACTCCTGCGGGGGGAGGCCCACTTCACGGTGGAGAAGGACGCGGCTCGTCCGTTTGTGGTTCAAGCGGGTAACGTGCGCGTCCGCGCAGTGGGAACGGCGTTCAACGTTCGCTTGCACGAGGACGGCGTGGAAGTGTTGGTCACGGAGGGACGTGTTCGCCTCGAGGACAGCCAACGCGGGAAGTCACTGCTCGCTGAACGCGACGGAGGCGAGTCGGTGCTGACGTTGGGCCAGCACGCCGTGGTCAGGATGGCGCCGGATTCCGCGAACGAAAGACCGCAGGTCGCGTTGGGAACGCTGGCGACGGAGGAGATTGCGCGTCGGCTTGCGTGGCAGGAGCAACGAATCGAATTTGGTCCGACATCTCTGCACGTCGTGGCCGCCGAGTTTAACCGCCACAATCGCCATCAATTGCGCATTGCGGATGAAGCGACGGGACAGATCAGCGTTGGCGGCACCTTCCGGGCCAACGATCCTGAGACCTTCGTGCGTCTTCTCGAGACGACCTTCGACGTGGTGGCGGAGCGCCGCGGCACCGAGACCATCCTGCGTCAGCAGCGCTGAGGATCGACCGACCTGGTGCTTTCCGCGGGTTGCGGCCATCTGTCCGCGCATTTTCCGAAAAAAATGCGAGAGGCGTTAGTCATTACGACGGAGTCAGGCGTCGTTCCTGATGTCGGTGCTCGTGTGCGCCCTTGCGGATCATGCGAAGCAAATACCCCAACCCCCATGTCCGCCGATGCGTCGCCCCGTCATCGTCCGATCCTCCTTTTCTCGCTCATCCTGCTCTGCGCGCTCATTGCGCTGCCACGTCTGGCGGCGGCAGAGTCATCGGAACGCACCTTTAACATCCCGAGCGACGAGGCGGTCGGGGCATTGCGCTTGTTTGCGCAGCAATCCGGCCGTCAGGTGCTGTACTCCGGCTCCGCCGTATCCGGCGTCCGAACACAGGCGGTCCACGGCCGGTTTACCCCGAAAGCCGCGCTGATCCGCCTGCTGGGTGAAACCCACCTCGACGTGGTCGAGGACGAACGAACCGGAGCGCTGGCTATTGTGGCGCGCGACCGAAGCCCCGATCCCCCTGATCCAGATTCCCAGAAGCCTCCAGACCCCACCATGACCAAACGCAGCCTTCTTGGCACGCTCGCCGGGTTGCTCGCCGTGACTCCGGCGAGTGCCCAAACCCAACCGTCAAGAACCTCGCGCGCCGCGGACGGCGACGAAGTTCTTGAAATGTCCGTTTTTGAAGTCAGTTCGGAGCGCCAGCACGGCTACCGCGCCGCGAGCAGCGTCACGGCAACCGGTATTGGAACCACCATCGCCAACGTGCCGGTGAACGTCGGTGTCGTGACGAGTGACTTCATTTCCGACTGGGGTGGCGTGGAGCTGCGCGAGGCCACCAAGGGCGTGTCCGGTTTCAACTCCGATTCGCAGAACACGAATCGCGTCTGGCTGCGCGGCTTCGAATCGTCGCGGATCCTGCAGGACGGCTTCGAGATCGGTTATGGCATGATGACCGACGGCATTGATCGCATTGAGGTGATCAAGGGCCCGTCGGCCATCTTTCACGGCGAGGTCAACCCGGCCGGCGTGGTCAACCTGATCTCGTCCAAACCCACGTGGCAGCCGGAGCACACCGTGCGGTTGAGTTACGGCAGCGAGGACTACCGGCGTGCGTACTTCCAGTCCTCCGGTCCGCTCGTGGACGACCGGCTGGCGTATTTGGTTTTTGGATCCTACACGGATGAGAATGGCTGGGCCGACTACATGATGCGGCGGATCAAGGTCGGAGGAGCCGCGCTGACCTGGCAGCCGCTGCCCAAGCTCAAGTTCACGATCGACGGGCGGAAGACGGACAAGACCCGCATCGAGCCGACCTTGCTGCCGTTCAGCCACCCCGCCTTTGTGGCGGCGGTCCAGGCTGGCGAAGTGGCGCCGCTGACGACGGCCCGCGCCTGGTTGAACGCACACCCCGACTACGGTCCCAACGAGCCGCAGAGCCAGATGCTCGTGGACCACCTGGTGTTCAGCAATCGCGAGTACAATCCGACCAACAAAAATTATCCGCAGCTGGAGGAGCGCCAGACCGTCCAGGCGGAGATGCTGTACGAACACAGCGAAGCGGTCAGCCTGCGCGTCGCCGCCTTCGATAATGAAGGCGAGCGTACGGGTGGCTTCTATACGTCGTTCCGGCCGGTCGCCGGCTACAACCGCGACCTGATCTTCGGCGTGGCCGAGCACCGTTTCAACTACGGCTACACCGAGCAGAACCGCTCGGGCATGAAAGCCGACTTGAACCTGAATTTCGAATTTCTCGGCCTGAAGCACGCCATGCTCGTCGGTTACGAGCACTACAAGCGGAAGTCGGGCACCTCGAACATCAATACCGTGGCGACGGTGTGGAATCCACGGACGGATCCGGTGCGCGATGCGCTGGCGGAACTGCGCGCCGCCAATCCGAACTGGTTTCCGCCGATCCCGGATTTCGGCCGCTTGAAATCCAACGGTTACTACGTCGCGGACCAGATGTCGCTGGCCGACGGACGGCTGCGTCTGCTGGCAGGTATCCGTCACATGGACTTGGAGACGTACACACCGGGTGCGACGGCCGGCGCGGGCCGCATCAACAAACAATCGAAGACCACTCCGCAGGTGGGGGCCTTGTTCCGGCCCGCGGATTGGGGCGCATTCTACGTCAACTACAGTGAGTCGTTCGAATCGCAGCTCGTCGTCGACGCCCTGGGCGGCGTTTCCGGGCCGATCACCGGCGATGGCATCGAAGCGGGTTTCAAGACCGACTGGATGGATGGACGGGTCTCGGCGACGCTCGGCGTTTACCGGATTGAGCGCGCCAACATCGCGCGTCGCGACACGCCGCGGGAACGCGAACTGAACATCACCCCGTTGTGGGTGCTGGGCGGCGTGCAGCGCACCGAGGGTCTGGACCTCGATGTGACCTACAGCCCGACGCCAAACCTGCAGTTCGTCTTTACCTATGCGAACATGTGGTTCGCGGAAACCGTGGCGGACCCACAGACGCCGCAGCAGGTGGGCGTGCGGCTCCGGCATACGCCGAAGCACTCGCTCGGTCTCTTTGGCAAGTACACCTTCGACTCCGGTGCGCTGAAAGGCTTCTACGTGGGCGCGAGCGGTCTCTACCGGAGCAAGTTCAACTTCCACGACAGCTGGGATGTTCCCGCCACAATCGACAACTACCGCGTGGTGGACCTGCTCTTCGGTTACAAGCGCCCCCTGCGCGACGGCCGCGAGCTGACCGTCGCCCTCAACATCAACAACGTGACCGACCAGCAGTATCTTGATTTCCAATACCTGTGGGCTGACCCGGTGAACTGGAAGCTCTCCGTCGGTTTCGACTTCTGACGCCGCCTCACCGATGATGCGCCGTCGCGAATTCCTGAACCGCAGCGCCGCCGTGGCGGCTGGTTTGTTGGCTCCGCGGTTGCTGCGGGCGGCCCCGTCGCCGGCCCAGCCACCGGAGTTCTTCAGCCGTTTTCCGGCCTGCACGGAGTTCGAAAATGCCGTGCCGACGGTCCGCATCGCGACCGGCCGGATCATCCACCGATTCTTCGATACGTCTCCGATCAGCCCGTCCGGCCGGTACGTGGCGCTCTTCCGTCTGCCGAACGAAGAGCGCCCGCCCCAGCCGGGCGAAGCTGGCGACGTGGTCCTGGTCGACTTGACCACGGGACGTGAGCGGACGGTGGCGCAGTCCCGCGGCTGGGAGACCCAGATGGGCGCCAATGTGCAGTGGGGCGCAACCGACGCTGACCTCTTTTTCAACGACGTTGACCCCGATTCATGGTCGGCCTTTGCGGTCCATCTGAATCCCCAAACTGGACGGTCGCGACGCCTGGAAGGCACGGTGTTCACCGTGTCGCCAGATGGGCGATACCTGACCTCCTATAACCTCCTGTCCTCGCGGCTGATCCAGGTCGGCTACGGGGTGGTGGTGCCCGATGAGCACACGCCGCGCAACCGCGGCCCGGTCGCGAACGACGGCTTGTTCCTGACGGATGTCGCCACCGGCAAACGACGCCTCGTGGTTACGATTCGGGACATCTACGAGCGAGCCGTGCCGAAACTCGTGATCGAAGATCCAGACCGTTTCGAGTTCTACTGTTTCCAGATCCGTTGGAATCCGCAGGGCACGCGAC
This sequence comes from Verrucomicrobiota bacterium, assembly GCA_023386835.1. GTDB lineage: Bacteria > Verrucomicrobiota > Verrucomicrobiia > Opitutales > Opitutaceae > Actomonas. Next base: position 5,678 of record JAEWIY010000221.1, on the reverse strand, counting down.
TGATGGCGTTCCTGCGTTGGGCGGAACCCACCGGACCGCGGACCGGGCCGCGCAAGCTGACCCTGGTGACGTTCAAGCCGGATGGATCGGATATCCGCCTGGCGGTGACACCGGAGCAGTACGCACGCGGCGGGCATCACCCCATGTGGACGCCGGATGGGGAGAACATCACGATCAACCTGAATGTTCGGGATGGCACCAAGGATCTCGACCTTGTGCAGGTGCGCTACGACGGCGCCAACATGCACTCGATCTACCCGATTGGTTCGGGGCATCCGTCGATGCATCGCTCCTTGCCGTTCATCATCACCGACGCGTATCCACGGGAACCCATCACCCGGGGCGATGGCACGGCTCCGCTGCGCCTGATCGATCTGCGGCGGCAGACGGAGACGGCGCTCGCGCAAGTCAACCTCACCCGAAGCAACGGACCGTCCTCGGGTGAGCACCGGATCGATGCGCATCCGGTGTGGGATCCGACCGGGCGCCTGGTGGTGTTCAACGGGGTCCACCAGGACACCCGCTCCGTGTTTGTGGCCGATCTGGGACCCCACCTCGAGCAGGCCCGGGTCTAGACGCGTTTCCCGGCCGAGTGCAGCAAATCGAAATCTATTCATGAATCGACGAAACTTCCTTTCTCACTGTGCGCTCGGCGCCGCGGCCGTCGGATTTTCGCCCCTGCGCGCGCAGACGAAAAAATCCGCGCGAGGCCGACCGCCGCGGATCCTGCTCCGCGGGTCCTGGCAGAGCGTGAACATCGGCGACATCGGCCACACGCCAGGCGCGCTGAACCTGATCGAGACCCACTTTCCCGAGGCGGAGGTGATCCTGTGGCCGGGCCGGCTCGGACATGGGTCGCAGGATTTCCTGACGAAGGCGTTCCCGCGACTGCGCATCGTTGATCCGCTGGCCGGGCACGACGGTACGGCATTGTTTGGGGACGACGGCCGACCGAAATCACCGGAGCTCGCGAAGGCCTGGGAGGAGGCCGACGTGATGATCCACGGTTCCGGTTCCGGTTTTGGGGCGCGAGCGCACTTGGCCGCCTGGCATCGTGCGACTGGGAAGCCCTACGGCGTGTTCGGCGTGAGCACCGATCCGATCTCCGGCTTTGGAGATGGGCGTGATCCGGAAGGCGGCACACTCGCGGACCTGCGGGCCCGAACAGAGCAGCTGCCGCGCGATCACCTCGATGCGGAGACCCGTTGGATCATCGACAACGCGTCATTCATGTTCACGCGCGAAACGTTGTCGCGCGATTATCTCCGGTTGCAGGGGGTGCGCACACCGATCCTGGAGTTCGGGCCGGACGCCCAATTCGGCATGCACCTCCGCGACGACGCGCGCGGGGATGCGTATCGGAAGCAGCATGACCTGCAGGAAGGAAAGTTCATCTGTGTGATCCCGCGGCTGCGCTACACGCCGTATTACCAGATTCGCAATGAACCGCGCGTGCAGAACGATTACGTGAAGGACGCGATCAACGCGCGCACGACCGAGCAGGATCACGCAAAGCTCCGCGAAATGATCATCGCGTACGTTCGCCAGACCGGGAACCGGGTGATGGCGTGCGCGGAGATGACCTACCAGATTCCGCTGGCGAAGGAGGTGCTGGTCGATCCGTTGCCCGCCGATGTGAAGAAGAACGTGGTCTGGCGCGACACCTACTGGCTGCCCGACGAAGCGGCTTCAATCTACTCGAAGGCCCAGGCGGTGGTGAGCGTGGAGTGCCATTCCCCAATCATCTCGCTGGCCAACGGCACGCCGGCCTTTTACGTGCGCCAGCCGACGGACACCTGCAAGGGACAGATGTACCGCGACATCGGCGTCAACGACTGGTTCTTCGAAGTGGATGAGACCAACGGCGAGCAACTTTGGTCGCGGCTGGAGGCGATCCACCGCGATCCGGCGAAGGCGCGCGCGTACGCGGCGGCTGCGATGAATCGAGTCCGGGTGCTGCAACGCCGAATGGTCACGGCCTTGCGCGAAACGGCGGAAGCGCCGATCGCGACCAGCTAGAACGGCGCGGCGGCAAAGGTTGGGCGTTCGCGTCGTCCCCCTCAGGACACGTCGGCCTCTTGCCGGCGCGTCCGGCTTGGCCACGGTATCGGATGCGTTACTTGGTCAAGGCTCGCGTCAAGCCGGGCGCCGCTGCGGAACTGCTCGAGGCGGTGGAGCAGGGCACGCTGGGTGCGGGTTCGATCGCGGGCGACGAGTACATCCATGACCTGCGGCAGGCCCGACTCCTGCCGGAGGGCGTCGCCACGTGGGTCGAGACGTGTTTCTGCGCAGTGCCGCTGGAGGAAGAGCGGCCGTATTGGGAAAGGTACTTCGAACTGCTCGACGTGCGTGATGCGCATAGTAGGCGCAATTGCCGTCATGAGAACGGCACCGAGCGCTGGGCGTGTGGCGACTGCAACTGTACGCAAGCGCTGGAGGATAGACTCGCCCGGCGGGGACAGCCGTTCCTCGTCGCGTTGGCGCGCGGCGAACTCAGCGCTCCGTCACCCCGAACACCGTGAATTCCGCAATTGCGGGCGTGATGCCCGGTGGGTGTGCGACGACCACCACCCGCGCGCGGATGGCCGAGGTGGGTGTGCACTCCCGGTAGTCGATCAGGAAATCCTCATCGCTCGTGCTGCGATCAATGATCGTCTCCCATTTGCCGGGGGCGATTTCAGCTTCCACCCGGTAGCGGAATGCGCCCGGCTTGGCGCCGCGCGGCGTGTCGAGCCCCACGTCGCGCCAGATCAGTCGGACGGCGTGAATCTGCGCCCGGGCGGAGAAATGGGTGGTCAGGGTGGGCTGCGCGTCGTCGGCGGACGGCTGCCACCACGTGGTCATGGACTGGTCGACGGCCAGGCGGCCGCCGAGGTGTGGCGCGCTGGAGCTGCCGAAGGTCGGTTCACCGTCGTTGAGCGGAAGCCATGCCTCAGCTGGCGTCGAGCCGGGCAGCGGTTGCGGCGTGGTGGTAGCGCGTGGGACGAACAACTCGCCGGTGTCATCGATCTCCACGACGTCGAGCCCCAACCGGCGTTCGAAGCCGTGGGCGACACCCGCGAAGACGGTGTAGAAGACCCACAACTGGTCGCGCGGTCCCGGGACGACACACCCATGAGCCGTGCCGGTGATCAAGCCCTCGGGCGTGCGGAAGATCGGATTGCGGCGCTGAGGACGGAACGGCCCCAGCGGTGAATCACTCACGTAGCAACCCATCGCATACGTCCGATACTGCGTGCCCCCGGCGGAGTAGGTGAGGTAGTAGCGATCGCCGCGACGCACGATCCAGGCACCTTCCATCCAGCCGAGATGCGGGTTTTGATTGTTGTTTCCCAGCCGCTCCCACGGAAACACGTCCGGGGAAAACGGAATCAGTTCCTTCGGTTCGCCGATGACTCGTGTTGGGTCATTGGCGTCGAGTTCTACGCCCCAAATGCCGGAGTTCGGCGTGCAACCCCAGTAGAAGAAAAGCCGTCCGTCCTCATCGGCGAACAGCATCGGATCCCCCGTGGTTGGCAGCCGCGGATCCTTTGGCAGCGCGATGGCTCCGATCGGCTCAAAGGGCCCCAGAGGAGAGCGCGCGGCGTAGAGCTCCGATTGCGAGGCCATCAGCAGAAACCGGTCGCGGTGCCGCACCACGGTGGGTGCGTAACCGACGTCGCGAAGGTTCAGCGGCTGATGTTGCCAGGTGCGCCCCTCGTCCGCGCTAACCCACGCCAGGTCACACGACGGATACAGGTACCATCGTCCCTCGAACCAGAGTGCGGAGGGATCGGCCAACTCGCGGTACTGCTCCGCGCGTTCCGTGAGCCACAGGCTGCCCAGTTCGGTCGGCTCGCCGGACACGAGATCACGAACCCCTTTGCCCACGGGGTAGTTTGGCAGCGGAAGCGGGTTGCAGTACCGCTCGGCGGACGCAGGTGCTTCCGTCGCCGCCGTGCCGGGCAGTAATGAGGCGACGAATACAAAGGCGGACAGTAGCACGGTCAGTTGACGCCTAGACATGCCACTAGAACAGCCAACGGTTGGATCAGCGGCAACGATGCACCACCCGCGACCATGGGTGTCAGCGCGGCGCGATTGATGGCGCGGGCCGACGCGAATTCGTCCGATTCGCACGCAGAGGGCAGGCTAGCTCTCCGGGGGAGCGGACGGACCGGAGGCCGTCTGATCCAGGTAAGGCTGGATGGCCCGCATGAAAACCGACGCAGTAAACGGCTTCGGAATGACCAGGGAGGCACCCAAATCCTTGGCGGCTTTGATTTGGTCGAGTGCGCCGCGCACGGGAACTCCGGTCATGACAATCAGCGGGATGTTGGGCCGGAGTTTGTGCAACGCCAGAAGCAGATCGAGCCCATCGATCTCCGGCATCTGCAGGTCCGTCACCACAAGATCCGGCCGTTCGGTATCGCACAGCCGGATGGCTTCGCGACCGTCTTGCGCCTCAACCACTTGATGGCCTTTGGCCTCCAGCACTCGACGGATGGCGATCCGCAAGGGTCTTTCGTCATCGACCAACAGTATTCGAGCCATGGGCGAAGGGGCACACTCTGCGCAAACCCGGAATGGCGCAAGTGACCCGCCAACAACCGTTCGGTACCGATGCCGCGCTCGAGCGCCGCAGCGCGATTCTGACTTCTCCACGTAGAGCGCGCTGGCGGGAGGCCTTCAAGCTGACGCATCGGAAAAAACCTGACGCCGGAATGCCAAGCGGTAGACTTTCCAATGGCCTCAACAGGAGCGGCCTCGTCCGACCCGCGACCTCCGATCGGCGCGCTTTCCCGTTGGAGGGAGCGTTCCCGGTTCGGTGATGTCAGTCGCCCCGCGGTGGCCGTGGTCCGTGCGTTATGATTACCCCCCAAAAGCCTGATCTGGATGAAGCGGTGGCGCTGTGTGAGCTCCGCCGCGACACGCTTTACCGTGAGTTGCTCGCGTTTGAGGACGAGCACGGCGAGGTCCACCCGAGTTTTGTCCCGAAGAAACGGCATCTGCTGGAACTGGCCGCGGCCCACAACCCCTTGGCGAGCGCGATCGTCGAGCGGCGGATCCTGCGCAGTGATCACGCCCTGCTGGTTGACCACCCCTTCAACGGCCAGCCGGTGACCTGTTTCGGTGTGCATGAAATCCTGCGGAAGACGCGCTTTGACCGGGATTTTGCCGACGGTTGTTCACCCGGAGTGCTGATGCTGGGAGACGAGCGTGTCACGCACGACCAGCTGCTCGGCTGGTACCAGGAACTGGTGCCGAATCTCAACCTCCGACGCGTTTACGACCGCGCCTTCCTGCTCGAAAACCCGGCGGTCGCGCCGGTGTTGGCTGGCATTGTGACCGCCGGGATCGTCGCGAGCGACGGAGAAGGTCGCTGGCTTCACATGATCGAGGCGGGGATAATTGGCGCCGTTGTATGCTGGGCCGTCCTGTACGGTCTCAGTCGCTCGAAATACGGGCGACAACTTGGACAGACGGCACCGTGGAACTCCTCGCTCTACGTCGACCTGAACCTCGCACTCTTGCGGGAGGCGCCGGAAGAACTGCACCTCGCGTCGCGGGCGCGGATTGCGCGCCCTCAACTTGCGGCGTGGAAACTCAAGTCCCGGTACTATCCGCTGGCCCAGCGGATCATCAACGGCACCTCTCGCGGCGTCCTGGCACTTGCAAAGGCGCGCTGAGGGGCGGGC
>JAEWIY010000212.1 GCA_023386835.1 Verrucomicrobiota bacterium | reverse complement strand
GTGCCGCCGAGGCGGCACGTCGAAACCGGGGCCGAGGCTCCGCTTTCCAAAACGGCTCCCGCAACGGATGGCTTTCCAGGTGTCACTTGAAGGGCTCGGGAGCTCATGGCGTCGAGAAGCCGCTGATCTTTTTCCTTAACGGCATCGGGTTGGCTTCGATGGTCATCGGAGCGCCCAGCGACGCAGGTGTGCCCCGGCCAATCGACATCCCATGGCGGTCTGCGAGGTAGGGCTCGGCAAACAGTTGCCGCGGGACGCCCTTGGTTTTTTGTCCGACATAGGCGTGATAGATCGCCCAATGGGACTTGCCGGTCGGCGAAGATACATAACAGGCGTTGGCCGAACCGACGACCTCCTCCGATGCCTTGAAAATCGGCTCCGGTGACTTTTGCCAGTGAGCGGGATTCATCGGGTCGCTGCCAACGAGTTTCATCAACCCGATGGCATAATACGGAGTCCAGTAGCCGCTGCCGGCATACAACAGGTAGAGGGTGCCATCCTCCGTCAGGACCGGAGTGCCGCCTTCAACCACCTCAGGCAGCATGCGCCGCTGATCGCCTGAGCCGGTCATGCCGGCACCGTGCTTTTCCCAAGCGAGGGTCGGACGGCAGATCATCGCGGCGCGCCCCGCGACAGTCCACGGATTAATCAATTCATCGATGTAGAGACACTGCCAGTGATCGCCGACGTTCTTCGATTCCGGGCCACCGACGCGGCCGACCCAGATCAGATACTGCTTCCCTTTATAATTTAGCACCTTCGGGCCAGCCACCCACTCGTCATTGAAAATCTGCCCATTGGCGCTGGTCACGCGCGTCGGGATGTCGCGTTCACCCTCCAGCGGCGAGCCATACGGGCCGATCGGATCATCGGTCAACGAGCGCAGCACGAACAAGCGGTGGTCCAGAGCGGAGCGTCCAGAGCCATCGTTGGCGGTGAAATAGAGGTAGAAGCCCGTGTGCTCTGGGCCAACCTCATTCGAGTCGAAATGATAAATCTTCGGCGACCAGAGGTGACGCGAGTAGGGCTGTCCCGCGACCGGCGCGAAAAACGGCACCGCGGTGGCGTGAGGCAAATCGCCCAGATTTGCGACCTTGCGGCCGACCAGTCGGTCGTAGCCGGTCGAGATTGCGTAATAAAATCCGTCGTGCATAAAGACCCACGGATCGGCGCCCTTGATGAGGGGATTGTTAAAAGTCAGCGCGCCTGTGTTCTTCTGGTCCAAGAGCGCCGGTGCCGCGGTCAGCACGGAAGTCGAGGTGCCTGGTAGCCCGCTCGCGCCAAGGATGCCGGTAAGCGAAGTAAACACACCGTCATTTACCGTCAGATTATAGGTGCCATAAAATTCAGCTGCCTGACTCTGGGAAGCAGCAATGACGTTGTGATAAATGCCCCCGTTGACCGTGATGTGGATGTTCCCACGCACTGCGGCGGCATCATTTCCGAGCGTGACAATTCCGCCATAGAAAGAGCCGTCGTTCATTGTGAGCATCGCATCACCAGCATGTCGCCCGAAACCGACGGCGCCGACGATCCCGTCAAATCGGCCGCCGTGGATCGTCAGGCGCAGGTCGCCGCTCGTCGGCTCCGCCTTCGCCAACGTTCCGCCTACGACGAGATCCCAGTGTCCGCTTTGGATGGTGACGTCTGCACCGGTGCGACCGCCTTTTTGAGGGGCGGCGCCAACAATGGAGGGAAGCCGCCCCCCTTCCGGTGCCTCGCAGGACACGCCTTCCCCGAAGACAACGGGAAACCCGTTGCAATAGATCCGACTGGCTCTAGCCGACGGAGCGATGTCGATCGTCGCAAACGTCGTCGGACCGTTGATCGTGTAGTCGCCGCCAAGAACCAGCCTCGCACCCCGCAGGAGCTGATCCTCTCTTCCTTCGTCGCGGCTCGTGATTGTCACCGGCGCAGCGTGGGCGGGAGCGACGAAGTCACCGTGAAGACGCACCTCGCCGCGAACAACAATCGCGCCACCGGTCTGGCCGAGTTGCGCATAAGCCGAGAGCAATTCGCTTGATCCTACCGCGCGCTCTGCGTCGCCAACAAAGACGATGCTCGTCGGAGATTCTCCCGAGCGGGAAAAAACGGGCACAGAAAGAGCACACAGGAGCGCGAACAAAACGGATGCGAATTTGAGCGACATGACAGGACGATATAAGTCGGCGAGAGACGGTGGCGGATCGTTCGAGGAGAGTCGTTAGCGCGCTGCCGTCGTCGAACGACGAGGATGGCACGTTCGCGGGGCGGTGGGGGGGGCGCGCGCGCTGGAGGCTGTTTAGACCGGCCCGCCGACATGTCATCCGAAATTGCTTCACGAATGTGGGGCAAAACTTGTCGTTTATACCTGAGTAGAAGACGCCACAAGACGCGTGCACCCTCTACCCTTCTGACGGCGCACACCTAACGTGCTCGCCTCGATGCGATTCGTCCTGACGGCGCGATAATCGTTAAGTATTCCCTCCCGGCAGGCGCTGCCACGTCCGGCGCAAACCCCAGACCAGACGCGACGCGAAGGATTCCCCTGAAATCGCGGTGTGCCGGGACGCATGCGGGGATCCGAAACGGCGCCTGGCTCACTGGTTCATTTCGGAGGTGCTTCACGCTCGCCCTCGCCCCGCGCTCCCACGTATCTGAGCGCGATTTGCACCGTCTCCTTCACTCTTCCACCGGCCGCCGCCAAGCACATGAGAAGCAACATTTCGGTCAGAATCATTAAGCAATTAGGTGTGCCAACGACGCGATATATACGTCGTTTAGCGCTCTCCGCCCACGGCCGCATCCACCCACGGCCGCCCCCACCCACTGTCGCCTCCGCCCACGGTTGCCTCCGCCACCGCTTTGCGATCATGCCTGTTTCCAGAACCTGTTTTCTTAAGATACTCCTCGCTGTCGGCTGCTTCGGAATAACGCTCTGCGTTCACGCTTCCGAAGCGAACGGCACTCACCACTCGTCCGATCCCCAGCGGCAGCCTGTTGCGCTGACCAAAGAAGAGATCAATGGCGGCTGGGGCTTGGTCATCGAAGGCCAGGGTCTGGCCAGCGTCCGACAATCGGCTCCGCTCCAGATCGAACTCTGGGACCAGACGGCGGAAACCTACACGTCCTTTCACCGCGGCTACGACAGCGTCGTGTCGCAGGAGGGCGGATGGGTTGGATGGGGCGTTGTCGAAGCCTCTCCCGGACTCCGCTTCTCCTTCGAAGATCGATGGACGGTCCATGGCTCAACGCTGCGTCTCAACCGTGAGGTCAAGGTGAGCGGGACGTTCGACGGCGGCTTTCGTTCGTCGATCACGATGGAGCCCCACCAGCCGAAAACCTGGCAGGACGTCGAGTGGTTCTCCCCGGGCATGATCTACGGCAACTTTGCCCACCTGCGCGACAACTCCCACGGGGCCGGCAATTACTACCAACCTGGCGACTATGCCGTCTGGATTCGCGAGGATCGCATGCCCGCGCCGCTCATGAGCGCGCGCTTTGCCGACGGCTCCACCCTCTCCGTCCTCAACTCCGCGCCCAACGGCGCCACCACGCACGAGGAAGGCAACGACTTCTCACACGCGTCCCGCGCCGATGCTCGGTTCCAGTTCGGCGCGATCGGCGCGCAGGAGGACAAGGATAGCCTCCAAGTCGGCTACCTCTTCCCGGGCTCGGAAGGCCAAATCAGCTACGGGCGCAAATCCAGCGAGCATGCCACCGCCCACGCCGCCTGGCGCCGGCGGTATCATCCCACCCAGCACGGGTTCACGCATCGGTACGAGGTGTCATTCCAGTTTGGCCACGCGAAAGATTTCAACGAGTTCATTGCTCACTCGTGGCGCTGGGCCTGGACGACCCTCGAGCCGAAGGTCAATCCGCAGAACCTCGATGCGGTGTGGCGTCATGTGGTGGACGTGATCGCGGAGAACACGCTCGAAGTTGAGAACCGGGCCGGCACGCAGATTATCAGCTCGGCGATTCCCGGACAGAAAGAACGCGAGATCACGAAATCCATCATGGGTTTCATCGGCTACGCGCTCGGCTCCGCCGAAATGATGCTCGCCGAATCGACGCGCGACGCGACGCCGCGCGGAGCCGAGCTGCGTCGCAAAGCAGAGAAATCGATCGACTCGTTCCTCCGCATTCCGCTGGCGCCGCCCGCCGGGGAGGGCTTCTTCCACAAAAGCGGCGAATACGCCACCTCCCAAGGGGGGTACAAAACCGAGCACCCGCTTTTTCTGCGTTGCTTCACCGACGACTTGAAATCGCTGATGCGCTCCTACGAGGACGAGCAACGCGCCGGCCGCACGCACGCCAACTGGATCGTCTGGGTGCGCCAATTTGCCGACTGGCTGCTCACGAAGGAAAATCGCGAGGGCGGCTTTATCCGCTCCTGGATGCCGCGCACCGCGGAGGTCGTCTCCGATTCCCCGACGGGCTCCTTCATGGTCGTTCCGTTCTATGCCCAGCTTTACCGCATCACGGGCGAGAGGAAGTACCTCGACGTCGCCGTTCGCACCGCCGACTTCGCCTGGAATCAGGGCCAGAACGCCGGTCGCTTCGTCGGCGGCACGATCGACAACCCCGACGTGATCGACAAGGAGGCGGCGACGATCTCGCTCGAAGGGTATCTCGCGCTCCACGACATCACCAGGGAGCCGCGCTGGCTCGAACGCGCGCAGGCTGCCGCGGCCATGGCCGAGACCTGGATGTACATCTGGAACGTGCCGATGCCGGAGGATTCGCCCGCCGACCAGCTCCAGTGGAAGCGCGGCGTGCCCACCACCGGCCTCCAGCTCATCGCCACCGGCCACTCGCTCGTCGACGCCTACATGGCGTTCGATGTCGCCAGCTTCGCCAAGTTGTATCGGCTGACCGGCGACAAGCACTACCTTGAGGTCGCTGCGATCCTCCTGCACAACACCAAGGCCATGATCGAGCTGCCGGACCGGCCGCTTGGACTACGTGGCCCGGGATGGCAGCAGGAACACTTCTGTTTCAGCCTGCCGCGCGGCGTTGGCCGTCACCAATTCTGGCTCCCCTGGGTTTCGGTGAGCCAGCTGCGCGGGATGAAAGACCTGCGCACCCAGGATCCGGAACTTTACCGGCAATTGGCCGCGCTGGCCCGTCCCACTCCCGCGAATCCCTGATTTTGCCTCACACCCACCCACCTCAAACACCAATGGCACCGCTCAAGAAATATATCAGCCTCTGCTTTCTTTTCGCCAGTGTGGCCCTGGCCGCCCTGGCACAAGAGGCGACAGGCACCGGCTCGATCACCGGCCGTATCTATAATCCCGCTACCGGAGAATATGTGCGCAACGCACTGATTCGGGTGCTGTCGACCAATGAGTCCACCCATTCGGGCGACGGCGGGTCCTACCGCCTCGGCAATGTACCGGCCGGGCCGGTGACCGTGGAAGTCTCGTACATCGGTTATCCGACCATCGTGAACACGGTCCAGGTCAATCCCGGTGCAAACACCCGCCACGACTTTTCGATCGCGGAGGTTGAAGACCCCCTGGCCCAGGACGGCGAAGTCAGCGTTCGCCTGGAGGCGTTCACGGTCTCAACCGAACGCGAAGGCAGTGCCAAGGCGATCATGGAGGAACGCGCCTCGATGAATATCACCACGCACATCGCGTCCGAAGTTTTTGGCGACAACGCGGAGGGCAATGTCGGTGAATTTCTCCGCAACGTGCCGGGCGTGACGCTCGAGACGATCGGCGGTGAAGTCCGCAACGTGGGGCTCGGCGGCCTCGGCTCGGAATACACCAACGTGACCGTGGACGGCATGGCCTTGGCCGGGGCCGACGCGAACGATGGCGGCACGCGTTCCATCACCTTTGAGCAAGTCTCCCTGAGCAGCATCGATTCGGTGGAGGTCGCGCGCACGATCAGCGCCGACGTGGATGCCAACGCGGCCGGCGGCACCATCAATCTTCGTCCGAAGCGTGCTTTCGACCGGAACGGGCGGCGCATCGTCTGGCAGGTGAACGCTGGAATGCATTCTTCCGCGCTCAATCTGAACAGGAGCTACGGACCGTTCGAGGATCGGCGGACGTTGAAGGCCCGCCCCGGTGGCATCTTTGAATACTCCGATGTCTATCTGGACAACCGACTCGGCGTGGTGCTCAACGTCAGCGAGTCCAACCTGTACCAGGCGGTGAATCGCGTGGTGGTGGACTATAACCGCACGCCCACCGCCGCTGATCCGCGGCCTCAGGTGCCTTCCCGCCTGGCGTTTCAACAGCAGTCACGCTTCAACGAGCGCTTCGCCACCACGCTGACCACCGATTATCGAGCGACGGACAATCTGACCCTCTCGCTCAACGCGATCTACAACAAGTCGCAGCTCTGGAATCCGCAGCGGGCCGTCTACTTTTATCCGGGCACGCGGAACACAGTGATCGGTGACACGCCCGAATTCAGTTACACGACCAATTCCAGTACCGCCCGGGTCGGGCTCAATCCGGCGAATATATCGAAAATGGGAAAGACGATCACGCTCACCCCAAAATTCGACTACACCCGCAACGACTTCAGACTGGAAGGCGCGTTCTCCTACTCGGACTCCACGAGCCGATATGAAACCCTGGGAGAGGAAGGCACCGTCCGGAGCGTCGGCCAGCCCACGGCTTCGAATGTGAACTTTACCGCCAGCCGGTCGCCGGAGGACACCGCCGCGGACTGGAAGGTTACCCAGATTTCCGGCCCGGATATCAGCGACGGCGCGTCGTTCACCATGCCGGCCATGGCCGTCAACGACGACCGGTTTGCCGAGGGCCGCTTTATGACGGGTCAGCTGACAGCTTCGCTGCTCACGCGCCACATCCTGCCGATCTCCTGGAAGGCCGGGATCAAATCCCGAGAGGAACGACGCAAGTTCGAGAACCGACTGGGCATGCAAAACTACACTTACAATGGGAGCAGCGACTGGACCGCATTTCAGTCACCCTGGGGCTACAATCTTGGGTTGGGTGAAAGCATCTCGTCGATCTCAGGTAATCATATCTTCATCCCGAACCTGGCCGCACTGGGCGAGCAGTTCCGGGAAAATCCCGAGCAGTTTACCGCGGCGTCGTCCGTCACGGATTACTACAACGCTTTCGTCGCCAACAAGCGGAACTTCACCGAGCGCGTGGACGCAGGCTTCTTGATGGCCACCGCCCAGATTGGCCAGGCGTCTCTGCGCGCGGGCGTCCGCATGGAAGACACGTCCACCGATGTGCTGGAACCCGACGGGCGCACGCCTGAGGAGGTCAGAGCCGCCGGCTATACGGTCGCGACAAGCGGACTCGCGACCACCCGTGAAGGCATTGACTACCAGTTCCTGTCGCAGCCACGCGTTCACCGCCGGGCGGAATACCACAACTATTTCCCCAGCGCCTCGTTCAAATACAACATTGTCTCCGACTTGGATTTGAGCCTGGGCTTCAGCAGCACCATCCGCCGTCCTTCATACAGTGATGTCGCCGGCGTTTGGGTGGTCAATGACAACACCAACCGGGTCAGCGCCCCCAACGTGAACTTGCGACCGGAAGAGGCGAATAATTTTGCCGCACGCCTGGCTTATTATTTCAAAGGCGTGGGGCAGTTCAGCGTCGCCGTGTACCAAAACGACGTGGAGAACCTGATCCAATCCTCTGAGCTGACCGCAGAAGAGTTTGGCTACACCGGGACTGAATACACGGATTATACCTTCGTGAGCCGCACGAATGCCGACGGCATCGTCAAGGTGCGCAGCCTGGAGATTGGCTACAGTCAGAACCTGGGAATTCTTGGACCGGCCTTCCGCCGGCTGACAGTCCGGGCCAACTACACGCGGGCCTACGCCAACGCCATCAAGACGGGGCTCCTGCCCCATGCAGTCAACACCGGGGCGGACTACACCTTTGGACCGCTCAACCTGTATGTTAACGCCAACTGGACCGACAGTGCGCCAGCATCAGCCACGGGCCTCACCTTCATGCGGCACCGGACCCAGGTGGATGCCGGCATCGGATGGCGGTTGAACAAGAATCTGAGTCTGATGCTCAGTGGCCGAAACATCTTTGATGCGCGCTATATCCAGATGCAGCACGTGGCGCCAAGCGCTCCAACTGCGACCGACATCCTGGATATCGGCACCACCTACATCCTCGCGTTAAAAGGAACGTTTTGATCGTCGGCTGCGCTGCGGAGCCGCCCGGGATGAATCACCCGGGCAGCTCCAACGGCCGTCCTTCCTGGAATCCTAATCTCATCCCCTTTTCTCTCGTATGCCGGCAACGACGGTTCCCACGCCAGAAGCAGCGGCCCACGCTTCCAAACCCACGCCAAGACGTCCGCTGATTCCCTATCATTGGGAAATCGTCATTTGGCTTTTCCTGGCTTACGTGATGAATCAGGCCGACCGCCAGATTTTCAATGTGGTGCTTCCCCTCATTAAAGGGGACCTCGGGCTAAACGATTTTCAGGCCGGCGTCATTGGCTCCACCATGGTGGTCACGATGGCGCTCGTCCTCCCGGTGGCCGGCTATATCGGTGATCGATATCCACGCAGTCTCATCATCGTGCTGAGTCTCGCCGCCTGGAGCCTCTCGACCACCCTCAGCGGTTTTTCCGTCGGGCTGATCTCCTTCATCGTCATCCGCAGCGTGGCCACCGGTGTGGGGGAGGCGCTGTACGTTCCCGCCGCCGTTGCCTTTATCGGCGAACATCACGCCAAAACCCGGAGTCTTGCACTCGCGATCCACCAGTCGGCGCTCTACGTCGGAACCATTGGCGGCGGTTTCATCGCTGGTTGGCTCGGGCAACTCTTCGGCTGGAAGAGTTCGTTCTTCGTTTTTGGCGGTTTTGGCATCCTTCTGGCCATCCTCATGCACCTGCGCATGAAACAATCCCATTCCGTGAGCCCGGTCGTGAGCGGCGAGCAGCCACGGGTCAAAGAAGTGCTTCAGTCGCTGATGAAGATCAAAACGGCGATCATCTTCTCGCTGGTGCTCGGTCTCAGCACCTTCGCCAGCATTGGTTACCTCGCCTGGATGCCCACCTATCTGCACGAATCGTTTGGCCTCACGCTCGCCCAGGCCGGATTCTTCAGCGTATTTTATAACCTGATACTTGCTTTTGTCGGCGTCATGCTCGGCGGGAAGTTTTCTGACAAATTTGCGCAAAAATATCCGAGCTTTCGGCTGAATCTCGCCGGCACCGCTCTCCTCCTCGGCATTCCGTCGCTCTATTTCATGGGTGCCTCGGACAACCTGACGGTTGTTTACGTCGCACTCGGTGGATACGGTTTTTGTCGCGGTCTGTTCGACTCCAACATCTACGCCTCTCTTTTTGATGTGGTACCGCGTCGTTACCACGCCTCCGCCGCCGGCCTCATGGTCGCGTTTTCGTTCATGATCGGTTCGCTGGCCCCGCTGATCCTCGGTGCGGTGAAACAGGGCGGCGACCTCGGCGCCGGCCTCTCCGGTCTGGCGTGGGCCTACCTCGTCGGTGGCTCCGCGCTCCTCTTTGCCGCCTATCGTTACTTCCCTCGCGAATACATCAGGCAGGAAGCCGTCGCGGACAACGTTCGCGTGCACTGATTCTTTCACCTGGTCTCGCACTTGCCGGCATACCACCTCCTCATCCTTCCTCGAATCTCATGAAATCCAAACTCCTCCCTGTCCTGCTCGCCTCTTTTCTCACCTTCGCCTCCTACTCCGCGGCCGAAGATAAACCGGTTTACAACGAAGGGACGGTCTGGGAACTGACGCTCGTGCGGGCCAAACACGGCATGGTCGACGCCTATCTCCAGAGCATCACCGGCACCTTCGATGCCGTGATGCGTGCCGCCCAAAAGGAGGGGCTGATCCTCAGCTATAAAGTGTTGCTGGGGCACCCGGGAACGGCCGGAGACTTCAACGTGCTCCTCATGGTCGAAACCGAAAACATGGCGCAACAAGACAACGTGCGTGAACGCTGGGGAAAGATTGTGCTCGAAGCGGAAGGCGACGCCGCCAACCGGCTCAGCATCGCCACCAACCGCGTCGATATGCGCGAGGTTCTCGGGATCAAGCTCATGCGCGAAATCACGCTCAATCCCTGACGCTCCAGCCATCTTTTCTTAAAAAGGCCGGCCTTCGGGCCGGCTTTTTTATTTTCGATAGACGAGCCGTGGCTCAGCCGGAGAAGGTGTATCGATAGGTGCGGGGCGACGTATGCTGGTAACGTCGGAACCAGTTTGAGAATTGGGAGAGGTGCGCAAACCCAAGTTCGTAAGCGATCTCCTTCACTCCCCGCTCCATCTGCTGCAACTGACTGCACGCATACAGCAATCGCCGCTGGCTCCAGTATTGGAAGGGCGTCTGGCCGCACGTTTCCCGCCAGATTCGATCCAGCTGGCTCGCGCTCACCCCCACCACTTCGGAAACCTCACGGCGATTCCAATTCGCCGCCATTGGCCAGCTTTCAATCAACTCCATGGTTTTGGCCATCACCGGATGGGTCAGGTCCGGGGCGCGCAGGATGATTCCTTCCGCCGCTAGCCGGGGCGCAAGCAGGCGCCAGAAGCTCCAGATCTTCTCCCGGATCTCGATCTGCTCCTCGAAACTGGACGTTGCAAGGATCGCCCCGCCCGGCGGAGCACCGTCCGGGCGCTTTTGATAGGTGAATTGCTCCAACGCCTTCGCCGCCGCGTCCAAAGCAGAGCTGCTCCGCAACACTGCGGCCGACGGGCCGTCCCATTTGGCGGCGCCGACCTCGAGCGAAAAATGGATCGAGAAGATCCGCGACTGAGGCGAGAAGGTCTGCGCGCGTCGTCCCAAGCCCGGCACGAGCACCATCCACGAACCCTTGCCCGCCTGTAAGGACAGCCCGGAGGAAGTGACTTCCACTTCACCTTCCAACAGGCGCCACAAGATGAAGTTCATCGTCTCGAACGAACCCTTCATTGTGGCGGGCTTGTTGCGGTAGCACCACAACAGCCGGCAACGGACGGAGCTCCAGTCGTAGGACCGTGGAACCTTGAGGCTGGCGCCTGTTTTTCCCTGTCCGACCTTCGCTCTTTTGGTGGCGTGCTTCACGAGAGTGAGCCTCCCGGGAAAGCACTCCTCAGCGCAATCTTGGATAGGCCGAACGCGCTACGCCGATCTTCAGCGCTTCGGCGTTCCCCGTGTCGGCCGAAGCCATGACATGCGAGCTCGCCGGCGTCTCGTGATCCCAACGCGGATAGTTGCTCGAAAACATCAGGGTTTCATCCAGCTGGTTCGAACCCAGCAGCCGCCAGAACTCCGAGGCGGGTTCGCCCGGTTCCGCGCTCTGCGTCCCAAACCGGAAGAAGCGGCGCGTGTATTCACTCGGCAACTCCTTCAGCCACGGACACTCCGACCGCAGCCCTTTGTAGTTTTTGTCGAACCGCCACAGGTAGGTGGCAAGCCAGGCGATGCCCACTTCGAGACCGACCACCCGCAGCTGCGGAAAGCGCACAAACACACCTTCGGTGATCATGCTCGTCAGATGACCGAGGAATGTGGTCGAGCGCGTGATCCGCAGCTCCGAGAGCGTGCCTGGCCAACCGCACGGCGTCGGCGCCGGGCTCGTGCCCATGCCTTCGGTGCCGGAGTGAATGGCGATCGCCAAACCACACTCCTCCGCGGCTTCATAGATGGGGGGGAAACGACGGTGGCCGTACGGGAACATGCTTCCCGTGGGCAACATCACCTGCAGCATCCGGCCGTGCGCGGCCGCGCGGCGAATTTCCTTCGCCGCCTCATCTGGATTCTGTGAGGCCACCACGATGGTCCCAAAAATAGCGGGCGACTGCTCCAGCCATTCCTCCGCCATCCAGTCGTTCAA